>NZ_VOHR01000114.1 GCF_009192725.1 Segeticoccus rhizosphaerae
GCTGTCCGTTGCCCCGACCGCTCGCGCCGTTCGCCGACGCCATCGCGGCGTCGCCGGCCCCCGCACCGCAGGCCGGCTCCGGTGCAGCGCCGTTCTGCCCGGTGACGATCGCTCGGCATCCGGCACCGGAGGAGAAGCCGAGGGTGCGGGCGACCGTGCCGACCGCGGTGTCCTGGCGACCCACGCCGTAAAGGCCCTGCACGGCATACGGCGTGCCGATGACCAGCAGCGCCGACAGGACCGCCGACAGGGCGAGGACGCCGGCGACCCGCCCCCGCGGCGGTGGGGCGTCGGTGCCGCCGGGGGATTCCTTGGCGGTGCCACCACGGGTCAGGCGGGAAACCAGGACCGTTGCGACAGCGAGGGCCACCGGAGCCCACACCCAGGCCCCCAGACTGACCACCGGGTGCTCCGCGCCGGTGCCGTGCAGGACCCCTGTCGCACGCAACAGCCAGCCGACCACGTGGGCCACGGCGTAGAGCAGGGCGCTGACGAGCAGGACGTTGACGAGCACGCCACGCAGCAGATGGCCGAGACCGCCGAGCGCGACCCGCCAGTCCTCCATCAGGTAGCGCGTGTGGTCGCGCAGGTGCGACTCCTCGGGAGAGCCCAGGGCGTAGGCCTTGGGCGTGGCCGGTCTCGACCCCTCCCGTTGCCCAGCCCCGCTCTGCTCTCCGTCCGCGCGCTGTTGCACGGCGTCGTCGACCTGCTCGGCGAGGGCATGTTCGGCAAGGGCGTGTGCCGCTGCGATGTAGGAGCCCCCGGAGACCGCGGTGATCGTGCGGACCCGTCGGTAGACGTCGTCGTGCTCCTGCAGGGTCTGCAGCGCGCCCAGGTTGAACGCGGCGGACCGGATGCCGCCACCCGAACAGCACACCGCGATGCGGGCGCCGCTCGGCAGCGCGTCGAACACGGTGCGAGGCGGGGCTGGCGCCTGCGGTCGGGTCGGGACGGGGATCCGCACGGCCGGAGTGTGCTTCCGGGCGCGCCGGGGTGCGAGGAGAGAGGGGCTCGCCATGGTGGGACCTGCTTCCGGGGACCGGCGGCCGGAGGCCGTCGCGATCGCTGATGCCGGTGAGGAGGCGGCTCGGCGGTCGCTGATACCTGCGGCCGGCTAGGTCGGCAACCGGAAGCGGCCACCGGCCAGAGGCTCCACCAGCCCGTCGGCGACCAGCCCGTCCAGGCACCGAGCCCGCTGCCGCCCGTCATCGGGCCAGGCGGCGGCGAGCGCCTTCGCGCCCACCGGTCGGTCCGACTCGCGCAGCACCGCCAGCAGTGCCCCTCGCACCTGACGATCCGTGCCGTGCCACTTCTGCGTGCGTCGCGCGGGGCCGTCGTATGCCGGGTGGCCGGCCAGGCGCCAGGCGCACAGCTGCGCGACGGGGCAGTCGCCGCAGCGCGGCGCGCGTGCCGAGCAGACCAGGGCGCCGAGCTCCATCACCGCGACGTTCCACCGGGCCGCCTGCCCGTCGTCGTCCGGCAGGAGGGAGGTGGCCAGGTCGGTCTCGGCGCGGCTGAGGGAGGGCGCGGGGCAGGCCGCACCCTGGACGACCCGGACCAGGACCCGGCGGACATTGGTGTCGACGACGGTCGCGCGCTGCCCGTGGGCGAAGCTGGCGACCGCGGCGGCCGTGTAGGTGCCGACGCCCGGCAGGGCCCGCAGGTCGGCCTCGTCCAGGGGCACCTCGCCCTGGTGCCGTCCCACGATCGCGGCAGCGGCCTGGTGCAGGCGGAGCGCCCGGCGTGGGTAGCCCAGGCGACCCCACGCGCGCACTGCCTCCCCGGCTGGTGCGGCCGCCAACGCTGCGGGGCTCGGCCAGCGCGCCATCCACTCCCGCCAGACCGGTTCGACCCGGGCGACCGGGGTCTGCTGCAACATCACCTCGGACACCAGGACCGCCCAGGGTGAGGCGTCGTCGCGGCGCCAGGGCAGGTCTCGCGCGGACACGGCATACCAGCGCAGGAGGGCGTCGTGCAGTGCTGCGGCAGAGGCGGATCGGGCCACGGAGCGGTGCGGCCGATCAGACGTAGCGCTCGAGGATGCTCGACTCGGCGAGCCGGGACAGCCCCTCGCGCACGGCGCGGGCCCGGCCCTCGCCGACCCCCTCGACGGCCATCAGGTCCTCGATGTTGGCAGCCAGCAGCTTCTGCAGGTTGTCGAAGTGCTCGACCAGCCGGTCGACGATCGCCCCGGGCAGGCGGGGGACCTTGGACAGCAGTCGGTAGCCCCGGGGACTCACCGAGGAGTCGAGGGAGTCGCCGACGATCGCGAAGCCGAGGGCCTTGGCGCCGGCAGCGAGGTCGAGCAGCTCGGTGGACGACAGCTCCTGCATGTTGTGCAGGACCTGGTCGACGGAGTTCAGCTGGCGCGCGGCGCCCAGGTAGTCGCGGATGACCAGCTCGCGGTCGTTGCCGAGCCCACCGATCAACTCCTCGAGCTGCAGGCTGAGCAGCCGTCCGTCGCTGCCGAGCTCGAGCACGTAGTCGGCGATCTCATCGCTGATCCGGCGGACCATCTCGAGTCGCTGCAGGACGCTGGAGACGTCGCGGACGGTCACCAGGTCCTCGATCTCCAGAGCGGACAGGGTGCCGGTCACCTCGTCGAGCCTGGCCTTGTAGCGCTCGAGGGTCTGCAGGGCCTGGTTGGCGCGGGAGAGGATCGCGCTGGACCCCTCGAGCACGTGTCGGCGGTTGCCGACATACAGCGCGACGATCTGCATGGACTGGCTCACGGACACGACCGGCAGGCCGGTCTGCTTGGCGACCCGCTCGGCGGTGCGGTGCCGGGTGCCCGACTCGGTGGTCTCGATGGTCGGGTCTGGCAACAGCTGGGTTGCGGCCCGCAGGATCCGGGTCCCCTCGCGGTCGAGCACGATGGCACCGTCCATCTTCGCGAGCTCCCGCAGCCTGGTGCTGGAGAACTCGATGTCGAGCGGGAAGCCTCCGGTGGACATCGACTCGACCACCTTGTCGTGGCCGAGCACGATGAGGGCGCCGGTCCGGCCGCGCAGGATGCGTTCGAGGCCGTCGCGCAGCGCGGTGCCGGGCGCCACAGCGGCCAGCGTCGCGCGCAACAGCTGGTCGTCGCTCAGTTCCACGGTGAGACCCCTCGAGTTCGGTGTGCCAGGGGACGAATGCCCTGACCGGAGTCTAACCGCGCACCCTTTCGGTGTCGGTCACCACGCGGGCACCTCGGCTCCGCTGCGAAGCCAACAGACAGCGGGACGGGCCCGGCGGCACGAAGCGCCGGGCCCGTCCGGTGGAGCGGGTTGGTCAGTCTCCGGCCACGGCGTCCAGCCACGCCTCGCCGTCGGGCACGCCGATGCCGGTGACGTCGTCGTAGCCGGGGCGGACGTGGATCGTCAGCGACTCGTCCCGGTCGAACCAGCGGGCGGAGTAGACGTAGCCGTCGCTGGCGTCGACGCCGTTGACGAAGTCGGAGCGGACGTCACCGGGGTAGGCGTCGCGTTCCGCCTTGGTGATGTCGATGCTCTGGGCTCCCGCCGTCGCGTACAGCGTGGGGTTGGCGAGGCCGAAGTTGTGCCCGGCCTTCTGGACCGCGAGGGCGAACATGCCGGCGTAGAGCGGTGAGGCCAGCGAGGTGCCGCCGATGCGGTACTCCGAGTAGGCGTCGTGACCGTCGGGGAAGCGCTGCGTCTCACCGACGAGCATGCCCGTGTTCGGGTCGCCCAGCGCTGCGACGTCCGGGACCGCCCGCATCGCCGGACCACCGTAGGTGTTCGCGATCGACGCCGGGACGACTCCCGCCTGGTAGGACGGCTGGGCGAACAGGCGGGACGTTCCGCCGCCGCTGCCGTACAGGTAGGCCGGGTCGCTCCACGTCGGCGGGGTGGTGCTGTTGAGCGTGCTCTTGGTGGTCTCCCAGCCGAGCTCGAAGACCCGGCTGTTGGTCTTCGACACGCCTGCCGAGGTGCCGCCGACGGCGGTCACCCACGGGCTCGAAGCGGGCCAGTCGGGCGTCGGGGTCGCGCCGGCCACACCGAAGGTCTCGTCTCCGGAGTCACCCGAGGAGAAGAACAGCGAGATGCCCTCGGCCGCGGCCTGGATCTGGGTGTCGACCTGCGGCTTGATGTAACCGGGCGGCAGCGACTCGCCGGCGTATCCGTAGGAGTTGCTCACGATGTCGGCCAGGTGCTTGCTGACCACCTTGTTCATGATCGCGTCCATGTCGCGGTAGTTGTTGGGCGCCCCGATGTAGGCGATGTTGGCGCCGGGGGCCATGGTGTGCACCGCCTCCACGTCCAGCGTCTCCTCACCGGCCCAGCCCTCTGGATCGTGGGCCGGGTTCTCCGGGTGCTGAGAGGTGCCGGGGGCGGCGTACTGGCGGAACTGCCCCTTCGTGAAGGTCGGTATGCCGTGCCTGCTGAAGTAGGTGTTGGCGTCCGACTCGATGGTCGGCGAGGCGTAGGCGTCGATGATGCCCACCGTGACACCGCTGCCGTCGTTGCCTGCCGCGATGGCGTCGGTCATGCCGTAGAGGCCCTGCAGCTGCGCGCCCGAGTACCCGCAGGGGGCGAAGGCGCTGGGGCTGTTTGGCAGCTCGGTGCCGTCGGGCGTGGCGGTGTTGTCGACCGTCTTCTGGCCCCAGTAGGTGGAGCAGGGTCCGGCGTTGCGGAACACCGGCGGTGGAGGCGTCGGCTTGTTGGGGCGGACGAGGGTCTGGGACTCGTCGAGCCCCACCACAGCCTGGACCTGGGTCAGCTTCGAGGGGACCTGCAGCGGCGAGGTGTTCGAGCGCACCGTGCGGCCCTGCGTCGAGTACTGGGCGAACGACGTGGCGAAGGTCTTGCTGGCCTGGGCCAGGGTGCCGGTGGCCTGGACATACTTGCGGTTGCTCGGCACGCCCGTGACGCGGAAGCCCTGGCTCTGCAGCCAGGAGGAGACGGTGTTGACGTCTGACTGGCTCGGGGAGAAGCGCGCGCGGTACTGCGCGGTCGTGAGGAACTTGCCGTAGAGGGCGTTGCCCGGCGTGGAGACGGCCCGGGCGTAGGCGGCCGCGGCCGCTCCGCCGCGGTTGTTCAGGTAGACGCGGAAGGTGACCGACTGGGACGCGGACACCGAGCCGACCCGGTGCGTCGAAGTGGCCCACGAGGGGACGCTGCCGGGCAGCGAGTGGGACGACGAGGGCGCCGAGACGGCGACGCCGGCGGTGGCGGCAACCAACGCGGCTGCGCCGGCGACGGCACACACAGTGCGGGGAAGACGGGACACGGGACCTCCAGGGTAGGAACAAGAACTGACAGCCTGACCCCCGGGTTTCCAGGCTCAGTCAGTTGATACCCGTGCGAGTCCGGACTGCCAGTGACAAATGTCATGGATATGTCACCGGTGCGCGAAGAGCCGACCGACCTGACCACCAGCCCGCAGGCCGCGCCCGCCAAGGGTGCGTGCGGGCTAACCGGTCAGCAGCGAGACCGCCTGCCGGATGTCGGAGACCTCCCGCACGTCCATGCCCTCCGGGGTGGGGCCGGTGCCGAGCGACCCCCGGGGCACGACCGCCCGGCGAAAGCCGATGCGCGCCGCCTCGGACAGCCTCCGGGGTATGCCGGTGACCGCACGGATCTCGCCTGCCAAGCCGACCTCGCCCATCGCGATCGTGCCCTGGGGCAGTGGCGTGTCGGTGATCGATCCGACCATCGCCAGGGCGACGGCCAAGTCTGCGGCCGGTTCGGCCAGGCGGACGCCGCCGACCGTCGAGACGTAGCAGTCGGACTGCCGCACGCGCTGATTCGCCCGACGGTCGAGGACCGCGAGGATCATGGCGATCCTCGTGCCGTCCAGCCCGCTCGTGGTGCGGCGAGGCGAGGGGGCGTTGGTCTCGACGAGCAGCGCCTGGACCTCCGTGACCAGGGGGCGGCGGCCCTCGAGGGTGACCGTGACGCAGGTGCCGGGTACGACGAGGTCGCGGCTGGTGAGGAAGAGCCCGCTCGGATCGGGCAGCCCCACGATGCCCACGTCGGACAGGTCGAAGCAGCCGACCTCGTCGGTCGGGCCGTAGCGGTTCTTGACCGCGCGCACGAGCCGCAGCCGGGAGTGCCGGTCGCCCTCGAACTGCACGACCACGTCCACCAGGTGCTCGAGCACCCGCGGCCCTGCGATGGACCCGTCCTTGGTGACGTGCCCGACCAGCAGCACCGCGATGCCGCGAGCCTTGGCCACCTGGATGAGCGAGGCCGCGACCTCGCGCACCTGGCCCACGTTGCCGGCCGCGCCCTCCACGTCGCCGCTGGAGATGGTCTGGACGGAGTCGACGATCACGAGGTCGGGCCGGGTCGACTCGATCTGGCCGAGGACGGTGGCCAGATCGGTCTCGGCGGCCAGGAAGAGGGTGCGGGCCATCGCCTCGATGCGCTCGGCACGGACCCGCACCTGGGCCGCCGACTCCTCGCCGCTCACGTAGAGCACGGTCTGCCCACCGCGTCCGGCCCGGGCCGCGACATCGAGCAGCAGGGTCGACTTGCCGATGCCGGGCTCCCCGGCCACCAGCACGACCGCGCCGGGCACGAGCCCGCCACCGAGCACCCGGTCGAACTCGCCCACACCGGTGGAGCGCGCCTCGGCCCGCCGCGCGTCGACGTCGCCGATGGGGATGGCCGGACGCTCGACCCTGGTCGCCGCCGTGGTGCGGACGGTGACGGCGCCGATCTCGCTGACCGTGCCCCAGGCCTGGCACTCGCCGCACCGACCGACCCACTTGATCGCGGTCCACCCGCACTCCGAACAGCGGTAGGCGTTCGTCTTCGCCGTCGACTTGGATGCCATGGAGCCCAACCTAGGGCCCCGCCCCGACACTGCTGGCGTGGCCACTGGGTCGAACCGGGCCGGGCAGCGATGCGTCAGAAGGTGCGGTGCCAGAGGTTGACGGCGTAGTCGACGCCGGCGCCGTCGTGGTGGGCGAGGATCCAGTCGGCCACAGCGGGGCTGAACTCGATCCGGACGACCGCCTCGAAGTCCTCCCGCGAGCCGAACGCCCAGCGCATGTCGACTCGCTCGCGCGACCAGCCATGCCGCGCCCAGAAGCGTTCCACCGCAACGGGGTCGTAGGCCGGCCACGCCCGCAGGAACCACGACCCGAAGGTCGACCGGGTCGCGTCGTTGTCGATGACGTATGCCGTGCCGCCCGGAGCCAGCACCCGCTCCACCTCGGCGAGCCCCGGCTCGCATCCCGGACCGAAGAAGTAGGCCCACCGGGCATGGACGATGTCGACGCTCGCGTCCGGCAGAGGGACGTCCTGGGCCGCGCCCGCCCGCACCTCCACCGATGGGAGGTCGCGGACGCGCTCCCGGGCTCGCGCGACGAGCGGTGGGTGCGGCTCGACCCCGACGACGGTCGCCGCGTCAGCAGCGAAGAGCGGCAGGTGGAACCCGGATCCACAGCCGAGGTCGAGCACCCGCCGACCCGACCAGCCGTGGACCGATCGCATCGCGGCGAGGATCGCGCCGTCGGGGTCGACGCCGCGGTTCTCGATCTCGTAGACATCCGGCGAGTTCCAGATGTTCGGGCTCGGGACGGCCGCCTCCTTGGGTGCAGCCTGCGCCGGCTCGGTCACCGCTTCGGGCGCCGGCCCGACTTCGAGCCGGACTTGCGCGCGGATTCCGGTGTGGCAGCTTCGCTTTCGCCGCTCTGCCGCTCGCGGGCCTCCTGCTCAGCCAGCAGTGTGGCGGGGTGCACGAGCAGTGGCAGCAGCTTGCGGGTGCCGTTGCTGCGAGCTGCCTTGACCTGCGCGAGGTGCGTCTCGCAGTGGAGGACCAGCTCGTCATACGCCGCCTGGCCCATCAACTCGACGAGCTCGGCCTCGTTGCCGCGGAAGACCGGCTCCTTGCCGACGTGCGCCTCGCTGTTGCTCGAGCAGTACCAGTCGAGGTCATGGCCGCCGGGCCCCCAGCCTCGGCGGCTGTACTCCTCGATGGTGATCTCCAGGTAGGACGTGTCGTCCGGACGCTCGACGGTGCGGTAGGTGCGCCGGATCGGCAGCTGCCAGCAGACATCCGGCTTGGTGGTGTGTGGCGGCTTGCCGTGCAGCAGGGCGTGCTGGTGCAGGGCGCAGCCGGCTCCCGCCGGGAATCCCGGCCGGTTGAGGAAGATGCACGCGCCGTCGACGACGCGCGTCTTGAGATCGCCGTCCTCCTTCTCCTTCCACTTCCCGCCCTGGCCCTGCGAGTGGTACTGCCACTCGTCCTCGCCGAGCTCAGCGACCACCTTCTTGACCCGGCGCACATCGTCCTTGTCGGAGAAGTGGGCGCCCAGGGTGCAGCAGCCGTCGTCCGGGCGGTCGGCGTAGATGCCCGCGCAGCCGCTGCCGAAGATGCAGGTCCACGACGAGGTCAGCCAGGTGATGTCACATCGGAAGCGTTGGTCGGGGTCGGCCGGGTCCGGGAACTCGACCCAGTTGCGGGCACCGTCGGAGGCGATCTCAGGCACCGTCCAACCCTAGACGGCAACCGCTCGGGGGCCCCAGCCGGTGCGGCGTCGCGCGGAGGGCAACGCCGACAGGACGTTCAGGGGACGACAGAGCCAGGAGCGCCCGGACCGCCGCATCCGACTCGCTGCTCACGTGGGTAGCGTGGCCCCATGCGACTCGGTGCGATCGACGTGGGCTCCCGCCGCGCTTCGTTGCACCTGCTCGCGACCCCCGCTCACCGATCGCCCGGCCGCTGGAGCGGGTGGCTCGAGGGGATCGCGGCATGACCATCGCGGTCACGTTGTCGACCTCCTCGGTCTACCCGGAGAACTGCGCGGCGGCCTTCGGGCTCGCCGAGCGCCTCGGCTATGACGGCATCGAGGTGATGGTGTGGACCGACGTGGTCTCGCAGGAGGCGGGGGCGTTGAAGGCGCTGTCCGAGCTCCACGGCATACCAGTGCTTTCCGTCCACGCGCCGACGCTCCTGCTGACCCAGCGCGTCTGGGGCCCGGAGCCGTGGACCAAGGTCGACAGGTCGATCCAGTTGGCCCAGTCCCTGGACGCACAGACCGTGGTGCTGCACCCCCCCTTCCGTTGGCAGAAGGAGTATGCCGTCGAGTTCGTCGAGGGGGTCGCGCGCCGCGAGGAGGAGAGTGGGATCCACCTCGCGGTCGAGAACATGTTTCCGTGGCGCGCGGGTGGCCGGGAGATGCAGGCCTACCTGCCGCACTGGGACCCGGTCGGGTTGGACTACGCCCACGTCACGCTCGACCTGTCACACACGGCCACCTCCGACTCCGACGCGATGGCGATGGCTCACGAGCTCGGGTCGCGGCTCAGCCACCTCCACCTGGCCGACGGGTCCGGGTCCAACAAGGACGAGCACCTCGTGCCCGGTCGCGGGCGCCAACCGTGCGGGCAGTTGTTGGAATCACTCGCCGACCAGGGGTTCTCGGGCTGCGTGGTGGTCGAAGTGGGCACCCGAAAGCGGTCGCGAGAGGTCCGCGAGCTCGATCTCGCGCAGGCGCTCGCGTTTGCTCGGCTCCACCTCGGAGAGGCCACTCCGTGACGCCTCGCGGCCGGCGCCCGGCGGGCGAGGACACCAGGGGCGCGATCCTCACCTCGGCCCTGGCGGAGTTCTCGGCGAAGGGCTACGACGGGGTGTCGATGCGGGCAATCGCGCGGGCCGCCGGAGTCGACCCGGCGCTGGTCCACCACTACTTCGACGGCAAGAGAGCGCTCTTCGTGGAGAGCATGGACCTGCCGGGCAACCCGGGTGAGATCCTCGTCGGCCTGGTCGACGGTCCGGTGGAGACGGCGGGGGAGCGGGTGGTGCGGGGGTTCCTCGCCGCCTGGGAGCCGCCTGAACGCCGTAGCCGACTGGTCGCGCTGCTGCGGTCGGCCCTCGTCGACGAGCAGGCGTCGGCGATGCTGCGGGAGTTCCTCATCCGTGAGGTGTTCGGCCGCGTCGCCGCCACCGCCGGGGTGCCGGACGTGCCCCTGCGCGCCAGCCTGGCTGCCAGCCAGATGATCGGGGTCGCAGTGATGCGCTACGTGTTCGTCCTCGGACCGCTGGCGGAGGCCGACGCCGAGGACCTGGTCGTCCAGCTGGCCCCGACCCTCCAGCGCTACCTCGCCGACCCCACCCTCCCCGTGCCCTGACCGATCCTGGTGGCATCCGCCGCGTCGACCCCTGGGACGCCACGACGATAGGCACAAAGCTCTTGCCGCGGGACTCTGAGGAGCGTACATTTCATCGAGTGATGAATGAGTCTCGGCCGGCCGTCGTCGTCGAGGACCTGACCGTCGTGCGCGGCGCCCGCACCGTGCTCCCGGGGATCTCGCTCGTGGTCCCGCCGGGCCAGGTCGTCGGCCTGCTCGGTCCGAGCGGCGGCGGAAAGACCACCCTGTTGCGAGCCATCGTCGGCGTCCAGGTGGTGCGCAGTGGCACCGTCACGGTGCTCGGTGCCCCAGCCGGGTCCGCGATTCTGCGGTCGCGGGTCGGCTACGTGACCCAGGCGCCGAGTGTCTACACCGACCTCACCGTCCGGGAGAACCTCGACTACTTCGCCGCCCTCGTGGGCGCCGCGCCGGGTGCGGCGGCCGAGGCGCTGGCGGCCGTCGACCTGGGTAGTCACGTCGACGCGCTCGCGGGCCAGCTGTCGGGTGGGCAGCGGTCGCGGGTCTCGTT
>NZ_VOHR01000115.1 GCF_009192725.1 Segeticoccus rhizosphaerae
GGGTCGCGAGCCCGGTGCCGTCACGGCGGCAGCGCCAGAGCACGGCCTGTGCCGCGGGATCGCGCACGAGCGACGACGACACGTCGAGGCGGGCGTCGCGCAGCTCGTCGGCCATGGCGCGTCCGGCACACTCGGCGGTCTCGATGCTCTCGCCGCCCACCTCGACCAGCAGCCACGTCTTGCCGTCGGGCAACCCGGCCGCCTGCGCGGCGCGCCGCACGTGGTCGGGCAGACGGTCGACCAACGTGGCGCTGACCGACTCGATGGTCAGCGGTCGGTGGGGCAGCAGGTGAGGCACCGCGTCGGCCGCGCTGGGGGCGTCGGGAAAGCCTAGAGCCAGCAACACCTTTGCCGCGGGGAGCGGCGTGAGGCCCAGGGTCGCCGTCAGGGTCGTGGCGAGAGTGCCCTCCGACCCGCAGAGGAGGCGGGCGACGTCGTGCCCGTGCTCCGGCAACAGCCGGTGGAGCGCATATCCGGAGATCTGCCGCGAGAACTGGCCGAACCGGCGCCCGATGACCAGCTTGTTCTCCCGCGCAAGGGCCAGCAGACCGCGGTTGATCTCGCCCTCGCGGCCGGGACGGTCGGACAGCCACGCCGCGCGGGCCGCCGGGTCCTCCTCCGGCCGTGCGGCATACAGGCTCAGCCGGTCACCGCCCGTGAGCACCACGTCCAGTGCACGGACGTTGTCGGCCGTCGTGCCCCAGGCGACCGAGTGGGCGCCACAGGCATTGTTGGCGATCATGCCGCCCAACGTCGCCCGCGTGCCGGATGAGGGATCGGCGCCGAAGGCGAGGCCGTGCCGGCCGGCTGCAGCCTGCAGGTCGCTCAGGACGACCCCGGGCTCGACGACAGCGGTCCGAGCGGCGGGATCGAGATCAAGGATGCGGTTGACGTGTCGGGACCCGTCGATGACGACCCCGCCGATCACATTGCCGGCCATCGAGGTGCCACCGCCCCGGAGCACGACCGGCGCCCCGGCGTCGGCGGTGAGCTGTGCTGCGGCAGCGAGGTCCTCACGGTCTACGGGGACGACCACCAGCTCGGGCGGGACGCGGTACAACGACGCGTCAACGGCATACAGCGCTCGCGTGCCGGGGTCGGACGAGACGCGCCCACGAAGCTGTGCACGCAGGGTCGCCTCGAGGGCGCCCACGTCGAACTCGACGGCGCGGACGGGTGCTGGTGCGGTCACCCGCTAATAGTCCAACACGGCGCGCAGGAACTTCCGGGTGCGTTCATGCTCTGGACTCTTGAAGATCTGGGCGGGCGGGCCCTTCTCGACCACGACGCCCTTGTCGAACATCACGACGCGGTCGGAGATCTCCTCGGCGAAGCGCATTTCGTGCGTCACCATCAGCATCGTCATGTCGGTGCCGGTCGCGAGCTCGCGGATCACCTCGAGCACCTCACCGATCAGCTCGGGGTCGAGGGCCGAGGTCGGTTCGTCGAAGAGCATGACCGTCGGCCGCATCGCCATGGCCCGCGCGATCGCAACCCGCTGCTGCTGGCCGCCGGAGAGCCGGCCCGGCTTGTGGTTTAGGTGGTCGGACAACCCGACCATGCCCAGCAGCTCGACCGCGCGCTGGTGCGCCTCCTGCTTGTCCAGCTTGAGGACCTTGACCGGGGCCTCCATCACGTTCTCGAGGGCGGTCATGTGGGGGAACAGGTTGAAGGACTGGAAGACCATGCCGACGTTGCGGCGGGTGGCCTTCATCTCCTTTGTCTCCTTCGCGTGTCCCCCCTTCTTCACGTCCCAGAGCGTGCCGCCGTTGACGACGACCAGGCCCTCGTCGGGGGTCTCGAGCGTCATCAGGATGCGCAGGATGGTGGTCTTGCCCGACCCGGAGGGCCCGATGATGCAGACCTTCTCACCGGGAGCGACCTCGAAGTCGAGCGAGCGGAGCACGTGGTTGTCACCCCACGACTTGCTCACGCCGCGGAACGAGATCATCGAGTCGGAGGTGGCACGAGGACCGGTTGTCGAGACCCCGGCCGGGACGGGCTGGTCAGCGGGAGAGGACAAGGCGACGCTCCAGGAGTCGGACGAACTGGGAAGAGATGAGGCTCACGATCAGGTACAGCGCGGCCGCGATCGTGACCGGTTCGAGGTAGCGGTAGGTGTCGGACCCGATCGTGTCGACGTGTCCCATCAGCTCGTAGACGCTGATGGCAAAGAGAACTGCGGAGTCCTTGAACATCTGGATCAGATAGTTGCCAAGAACTGGCGTGACCGAGCGGAGGGCCTGCGGAAGCACGATCCTGCCCCAGGTGCGCTGGATGGGCAGAGACAGCGCGGTCGCTGCTTCCCACTGGCCGACGGGTACGTCCTCGACTCCCGCCCGGTAGACCTCCGCGGTATAGGCGCTGTAGTTGATACCGAGGACGATGATGCCGGTCACCAGGGGGCTCAACGTGAGGCCGTAGTCAGGCAGCAGGATGTAGGCGAAGTAGGCCTGGATCAACAGGGGGGTGCCTCGGACGAACTGCACGTAGAAGCCGAACAGCTGCGAGATCACCGGGATCTTCGACCGTCGGATGATGGCCACGACCAGGCCCACGACCAGGGCGATCGCCATGCCTGCGAGGGTGATCTGGATGGTCGTCCAGAGCCCCTCCAGCATCGTCGGGATCAGCGACTTGGCGAACGCACTGTCCCAGGTCTGGCCGCCTGCTGCGGCGAGGGTGGAGCCCATCATCCGATCCCACCCCCGACCGGGTCGAGCCGTCGCGTGCCTCGGAAGATCGACCGACGGGTCTTGTCGATCGCGAAGTGCTGCTCGAGGAACCTGCTGAGGAGCGCCAGGACCTGCGACAGGATGAAGTAGATGACGAGGACCAGGAGGAAGACCGTCGCGGTGCGCCCCATGTCGTTGCGGATGAACTGAGCCATGGTGGTGAGCTCGGTGACCGTGATGAAGGAGACCAGCGAACTGTTCTTCAGGAGGTCGACCATGACGTTGCCGAAGGAGGGCAGCATCGTGGGGACCGATTGTGGGATGAGGACCCGGCGCATCCGCAGGGTCTTGCCCATGTTGAGCGCGATGCAGGCCTCGTTCTGCCCGGCCGTGCGGCCTTGGATCGAGCCCCGCACGATCTCCGCGGCATAGGCCCCCTCGTTGAGCCCGAGGGCGATGACGCCGGCGGCGATGGGAGACAGCTGCACTCCGAACTGGGGCAGGGCGTAAAAGAAGAAGAACAACTGCGCCACGAGCGACGTGCCCCGGAACACCTCGATGAAGCCGAGGGAGATCCACCGGGCCGGCCGGTGTTCGGACAACCTCCCGAGGCCGGCGACGAAGGCCGTGACCAGTGCCACGGCGATACCGAGCACGGTGATGAGCAGGGTGTACTGCAGGCCCTTCCAGAGCAAGGGCGTGGTGTATGACCAGAAGGCAGGGTCCCAGAAGTCAGTAGGCACCGGCTCTCACCCTTCTGTGGTGAAGCAACCTGCTTCGAGCATGGCTCAGCCCGGGTTCTTGCAGAGTTCCTTGGCGGTGACGCCCTTGACCGCGTCGGGGTCGAAGCCCCACTTGTCGAGGATCTTGGCGAACTCCGGGCCGTCCTTGAGCTTGGCGAGGTGCTTGTTGTACTCGGTGAGGAACGACTCGTCACTCTGCCGGAACGCCGCACCGGAACCGGTCTTGGGTGCGTCCTCGACCGGGGCGGTGACCTCCAGCCCCTTCTCGGTCTTCGCCAGGGCTCGTAGCGACAGGGTCGGCAGGAAGAACGCGTCGGCACGGCCGGCGAGCACCGCCTCGACGCCGCTGCGGTTGTTGTTGATTCGGATCATCTGGCTGTCCGGCACCTTGGCGGTCTTGAGGATTCCCTCCTCGAAGCCACCGGGAAGCACGACGATCTTGAGGTCCTTGTTGTCGAGCACCGACTTGACCGTGGTGATGTGCTTGGGGTTGCCCTCGGGCACACCGAACGACTCGGTGGAGACGATCACCGGCTCGGAGTAGTTCACCTCCGCGCAGCGGGACTGCTTCATGAACAAGCCCGCGGTGATGGCGTCCCAGCGGTTCGCCTTCAGGCCGGGGATCATGCCGTTGTACGGCGTGATGATGCCCTGGACGTCCGGGATGCCCATCGACTTCACGACGGCCCGGAAGACGTCCGGCTCGCAGCCGGTGACCTTCCCGTCGGCGGTGACCTTCGTGTAGGGCGGCTCGTTGGCGATGCCGACCCGCAGGTAGCCCTGCTTCTTGCCCTTGGCGAGCAGATCGTCGCCTCCACCGGCCGCCGCACTGCCCGTGCCGCCCTCGCCGACGGAGGCCGGCTTCTCGGTGGAGCTGCACGCAGTCATCAGCATCGCGGCCGGGACGATCAGGCCGGCTGCTCCGGCGCTGCGCATCAGGGTCCTTCGGGAGATCTCGCTGGTCATGCCCACTCCGATCCTCTGGGACGACGACGGCGACCAGGGTCAGATCGCGCAAAAGATGCCGTGCCGTCATCGTGAAACGTAATGTTGGCCTGTACTATTGTCAACAATCCTCACGGACTGCGCACACGTTGTCTCGGCTTTTGCCAAAGAAACCACCACGAGGTTCTCATGAGCACTGGACACCGCAACACCCCACCGACCGTCGGTCTGCTCTACCCCGGGCACAGCGCGGAAGACGACTTCCCGATGCTGGAGAAACGGCTGGACGGCGCCCTCCGGCTGCCCCTCGTGCACACCTCCGTCGGTGAGGACGCCCACGAGGTCGGCGCACTGCTCGACCTCGGTGGCCCCACCCGGTTGGCAGAGGGCGCTCGGCAGCTGCTCGAGCAGAGCCCCGACTCGGTGATGTGGGCGTGCACCTCCGGCAGCTTCGTCTTCGGCTGGGACGGAGCACGCAAGCAGGTCGACGAGCTGTCCCACCTGGTGGGACTACCCACCTCCTCGACATCGATCGCCTTCGTCGAGGCGCTGAAGTCGGTTGGTCTCCAACGGGTCTCGGTGGCCGCCTCATATCCTGAGGACGTGGCGCAGCGCTTCGTCGGGTTCCTCCAGGACGGCGGTTTCGAGGTCACGGCCATGGGCAGCCACGGCATCTACACCGCGGCCGAGGTGGGCACGCTCGCCGACGACCAGGTCGTCGGCCTCGTCCGCGGGGCCGACCGTGAGGGAGCCGACGCCGTGCTCGTCCCCGACACGGCGATGCACACGCTCGGCCAGCTGGACGCGCTCGAGGAAGCGGCCGGCATACCAGTCCTCACGGCCAACCAGGTGACCATCTGGGAGGGTCTGCGACTCTTGGGGCCTGTGCCCGAGCTCCCGGAGATGGGAAGCCTTTTCCGATGACCACCCGGGGCTTCATCGAGCCGCTGGTGCAGAAGTCGACCCCCAGCATCATCGCCGAGAAGCTGCGTCTGGCAATCGGCCACGGTGAGCTGCCCGCGGGCACGCAGCTGTATGAGGCCGAGCTGGCTCGCGAGCTCGGCGTGAGTCGCGGCCCCCTCCGGGAGGGCATGCAGCGCCTCACCCAGGAAGGACTGCTCATCTCGATCCGCAACCGCGGACTTTTCGTGATCCAGATGACACCGGAGAACGTCCGTGACATGTACGTCGCGCGGAGCGCCATCGAGCGCGCGGCCGCGGAGCAGATCATGCAGCGCGACCCAGCAGACGCGAGCGAGGCCCTCCTCTCGGTCGTGGACACCATGGTCAACGCCAGCGCCCGCAAGCAGCGTTCGCGGATGACCGAGGCCGACATGACCTTCCACCAGACCCTCGTCTCGCACGCGCACAGCACCCGGCTGTCGCGCATCCACGAGACGCTGCTGACCGAGACCCGGATGTGCATCACCGCCCTGGAGGAGAGCTACCGCTTCTCCGACGACCGGGTCGCGGAGCACCGCGACATCGCCGAGGCGCTCGGCGCCGGCGACACCGCCCTCACCGACCGGCTGCTCATCGCACACATGGAGGACGCGGTCCGGCGTCTCACGACAGCGGTAGCGACCCCCGCCTCCTGACCGGACACCGCCTGCGCGAGCGCAGCGGTGTCCGGTCAGGTGGAGCGGCTCGGCCGCGGGGGCTCACATGGTGATGCCGATGTACTTCGTCTCGAGGAACTCGTCGATGCCGGTCGGGCCGCCCTCACGGCCGAGCCCCGACTGCTTGACCCCGCCGAACGGTGCTGCCGGGTTGGAGACCACACCCTGGTTGAGGCCGACCATGCCGCTCTCAAGCGCTTCGGCGACGCGCAGCGAGCGACGCAGATCGTTGGTGTAGACGTAGGCCACCAGGCCGAACTCGGTGTCGTTGGCCGCCTTGATCGCCTCCTCCTCTTCGCTGAACGGGGTGAGGGGTGCCACCGGGCCGAAGATCTCCTCGGTGGCCATCCGGGCGTCCTTGGAGACGCCGGTCAGCACCGTCGGCGGGTAGAAGTAGCCCGCGCCGTCAGGCGTCTGCCCACCGGTCAGCAGCTCGGCGCCGCGCTCGACCGCGTCGGCCACGAGCTCGCTCACCTTGTTCTGGGCGGCGTCGTCGATGAGGGGTCCGACCGTGGTGCCCTCGTCGACCCCGCGGCCCACCGTCAGGCCGGCCATGGTCTCCGCCAGCCGCTTGCCGAAGTCGTCGATCACGCTCTCGTGCACGTAGATCCGGTTGGCGGCCGTGCAGGCCTCCCCCATGTTGCGCATCTTCGCCGCCATCGCGCCCTGGACCGCCTCGTCGAGGTCGGCGTCCTCGAAGACGATGAACGGCGCGTTGCCGCCGAGCTCCATCGAGGTGCGCAGCACGTGCTCGGCACACTGCTCGAGCAGGATCTTGCCGACCTTGGTCGAGCCGGTGAAGGACAGCTTGCGCGCCAGCCCCGACCGGATCAGCGGCTCCATCACGCCACCGGAGTCCATCGCGGTCACGCAGTTGACCACGCCGTCCGGCACGCCCGCCTCGCGGAGGATGTCGATGAAGGCCAGCATCGACAGCGGTGTCTGGTGGGCAGGCTTGATCACCGACGTGCAGCCCGCCGCGATGGCCGGCCCGATCTTGCGGGTGCCCATGGCCATCGGGAAGTTCCACGGGGTGATCAGCAGGCACGGCCCGACCGGCTGCCGCGTCACGAGGAAGCGCGAGCCACCTGCCGGCGCGACCTGGTAACCACCGTTGATGCGCACGGCCTCGCCGGCGAAGTGACGCAGGAACTCGGCCGCGTAGGAGATCTCACCCTTCGCCTCGGCCAGCGGCTTGCCCATCTCCAGCGTCATCAGCCGGGCCAGGTCGTCGATCCGCTCGTGCAGCAGGTCGAACGCCCTCATCAGCATGTCGGCGCGCTCGCGGGGCGAGGTGGCGGCGAAGGAGGCCTGCGCGGCGACCGCGGCATCGAGGGCCTTGCGCCCGTCGGCAGGGCTCGCGTCCGCGACCGAGCAGAGCACCTCTCCGGTGGACGGGTCGAGCACATCGAACCTCTTCCCACCCTCGGCATCGACCCACCCCCCGTCGATGAACAGCTGCTTCGGGACCGCCTGGACGACGGCCTCCTGCGTGCTCGTGGTGTCCGGGGTCCCGGTGCTGACCATCTCGCCTCCTCGTTGCTGTGGATCTCGTCAGGGTGTGTGTGTTGGTGCGTTTCCAGCCTACGGTGAGCAGCGACATACGTCCGCGTTGACTTTGGCGGCTCACGTTCCTAGTGTGATTGTCAACAATCTACCAGAGGAGGACAGGTGGCTGAGCTCTCGCAGATCCTGAAGCAGGCAACGGGGGTCATCGCCGCACGCGGCGAGGGCGTCTACCTGTATGACGAGGACGACCGTCGCTATCTCGACTTCACCGCGGGCATCGGGGTCACCAGCACCGGGCACTGCCACCCGCGCGTCGTCGAGGCCGCGCAGAAGCAGGTCGGCACGCTGATCCACGGGCAGTACACCACGGTGATGCACCGGCCGCTGCTCACGCTCGCGGAGCGGATGGGCGAGGTGCTGCCGGCCGGGATGGACCGCACGTTCTTCGCCAACTCCGGCTCCGAGGCGATCGAGGCGGCATTGCGTCTCACCCGCCAGGCGACCGGTCGGCCCAACATCATCGTGTTCCACGGTGGGTTCCACGGCCGCACGGTGGCCGCTGCGTCGATGACGTCGTCGGGCACCAAGTTCCGGTCCGGCTTCGCGCCGCTCATGGCCGGGGTCTACGTCTCGCCGTTCCCCGACCCGGGCCACTTCGGCTGGCCGCAGGAGGAGGTAACCGACTTCGCGCTCAAGCAGCTCGACTACGTGCTGCAGACCCTCAGCGCGCCCAACGACACAGCGGCGTTCGTCGTCGAACCGGTGCTGGGTGAGGGCGGCTACGTGCCCGGCAACGAGCGCTTCTTCGCCGGACTGCGCGAGCGCGCCGACAAGCACGGCATCCTGCTCGTGGTCGACGAGGTGCAGACCGGCTGGGGCCGCACCGGCAAGTTCTGGGGCGGCGAGCACTTCGACATCAAGGCCGACGTGCTGGTCACCGCCAAGGGCCTTGCGTCTGGATTCCCACTCTCGGGCATCGCCGCGTCCTCCGCGCTGATGGACAAGGCCTGGCCCGGATCGCAGGGCGGCACGTATGGCGCCAACGCCGTCGCGTGCGCAGCCGCCCTGGCCACCATGGACGTCATCAGGGACGAGAAGCTGGTCGAGAACTCGGCGGAGCGCGGCGCGGAGCTCAAGCAGGCCCTCGCGGCGGTTGCGGCCGACCACAAGCAGATCACCGACGTCCGCGGTCTGGGGCTGTTGATCGGCAACGAGTTCCGCGACGCCAACGGCAACCCGGACGGCAGGACGGCTGCCGCGGCCCAGCAGGAGGCCGCCAAGCGCGGTCTGCTGCTGCTCACCTGCGGGCCCTGGAGCCAGGTGGTGCGCTTCATCCCGGCCCTGGTCGTGAAGTCCGAGGACGTCCAGGAGGCCGCCTCGATCTGGCGCGACGCCGTCGAGGCCGTCACGAGCTGAGCATCGGCACGGCTGCCTGATCGGCGCCGTGCGGCCGGTCCCTCGGTCGCACGGCGCCGATGCCGTCAGGTGGACAGGTTGTGGATGCCGGGCTGGTCCTCGTCGGCCACCCCCGGCACCCGGCGACCATGGATGGAAAGCCCTGCCGTCTCCGGGACCCCGACGAGCGCGATCATCCCGATGACCATCGCGGCCATCATGTAGAACGCCGGCATCAGGTGGTTCCCGGTCGCGCCGACCAACGCGTCGTTGACGAAGGCCGCGGTCCCACCGAAGGCCGCCGTCGCGACGTTGTAGCTGATCGCCATCCCCGCATAGCGCACGTGGGCCGGGAACATCGCGGGGAAGGTAGCCGAGATCGTCCCGAGCTGCGGCAGGAAGATCAGACCCATCACGGTGAACCCGACGATCGCCCAGCCGAATCCCTTTGACATCAGCCAGAAGCAGGGCGTGGCGACGATGAACAGCCCGATCAGTGAGAACCACCACAACGGTTTTCGCCCGACGCGGTCGGAGGTCGCCCCCGCGATCCAGATCAGTCCCATCATGATCAGCTGACCGATGAGCACCACGATGTCCGCATTGGTCTGGGATATGCCGAGCGTCGCGTGCATGTAGGTCGGCATGTAGGTGAGCAGCGTGTAGTCCGCGATGTTCAGGGCGATGACCAGGCCGAACAGGTGGATGATCGGACGCCAGTAGAGGCGGAACAGGTCCTTCAGCGCGCCTGTTGCCTCGAGCTCGACCTCCTGCTTCTCCTGCAACCGGCGGAAGACCGGCGTGTCCTCCATCCTGGTGCGCAGGTAGAGACCGACCAGGCCGAGGGGCAGGCCGATGAGGAACGGGATCCGCCACCCCCACGACGTCATGGCGTCATCGCTGAGGACGGCTCGCAGGATCAGGGTGATGACGATGCCACCGCTGAAGCCGGCCAGCGTGCCGAACTCGAGGAAGGACCCCCAGAATCCGCGCTTCTCGTCGGGGGCGTACTCCGCCATGAAGGTGGCGGCCCCGCCGTATTCACCACCGGTCGAGAAGCCCTGCACCACGCGCAGGAAGATGAGCAGCACCGGCGCCCAGATGCCGATCGAGTCGTAGCTCGGGATCACGCCGACGAAGAACGTGCCGAGCGCCATCAGGATGATGGTCATCGCCATGACCTTGTTGCGGCCGATCCGGTCGCCGATCGGGCCCCAGACGACGCCGCCGAGCGGACGCAGGACGAACGACACGGCATACACCAGGAGCGTGGCCAGCTGGCCGTACTTCCCGGGGAAGAAGTTGTGCGTGAGCTCCACGACCAGGTAGGCGTAGACGCCGTAGTCGTACCACTCGGTCGCGTTGCCGATCATCGAGGCGCCGACCGCCCTGCGCAGCACCGGGTTGGGGACGACGGGAACTTCTCCACCCTGCTCGACGGGTTCCTCTGCCGGCGACGTCATGGGCCTCTCCCTCTGCAGCGCGGTGCAGCCCTAGGAATTACCCGCCACCGGCCGACGACAAACGTGGCCGCCGCACCTCGCTGAGGGCGACGGCCACGTCCTGGTATGCCGTGTCGAGCCGCGGGCGCGGCCGCTCGGCTACAGCATGGGGTCGGGCTGGGGGCGCCGGGACGGTCCGCCCGGACGCCTGCCGGCGGGCCGGGAGATGACACCGGG
>NZ_VOHR01000116.1 GCF_009192725.1 Segeticoccus rhizosphaerae
GTGAGAATCGAGCGTAGCGAGGCTCGGAGCGTCGAGGAGTCGGCCGCGACAAGATGGCTGACGACGATGGCGTGAGAATCGAGCGTAGCGAGGCTCGGAGCGTCGAGGAGTCGGCCGCGACAAGATGGCTGACGACGATGGCGTGAGAATCGAGCGTAGCGAGGCTCGGACGGCCCGGCACACCTGGTGGTGTGCCGGGCCGCTCTCGTTGGCACACGCGAACCATGGCCAAACAGGGGGCTGGCGGAACCCCCGTCGGGAGATCGGCCGGCCGGCGGCGCCGCCCACATTCGTCGGGCACGATAGAAGGCGACGACCGTGGTCGGACGAAGGAGGGGACATGGGAGCCGCCGAACGTCTTGACGCCTACCAGCGCAAGCACCCGTGGGCAGGCTTCCCACTGGCCGTCGTCTACAAGTTCTTCGACGACCAGGGCGCCTACCTGGCGGCGCTCATCACCTACTACGGCTTCCTCTCGCTCTTCCCGTTGTTGCTGCTCCTGTCCTCCATCCTCGGATTCGTCCTCCAGAACGACCCGGCGCTGCAGCACCAGATCCTCGACTCGGCCCTTCGACAGGTCCCCGTGATCGGCCGGCAGCTCGACCAGCCGGGCGGTCTCAGCGGCAGCGTCGCCGCCGTCGTGGTCGGCGTCGCCGTAGCGATCTACGGCGCGCTGGGAATCGCCCAGGCACTGCAGAACGCGATGAACGTGTGCTGGGCAGTGCCGAGGCACCGCCGGCCGAACCCCTTCCTGGCCCGACTGCGCAGCCTGATGCTGATCGGCACCGCCGGGTTGGCCCTGATCGGCACCACGGTGCTCTCGGCACTCGGAGCCGCGGCGGGCGCCTACGGCGTCGACCTGGGCTGGATCGGGCAGGTGCTGCTGCTGGCTGGATCGGTCCTGGTCAACGCCGCGGTCTTCGTCCTGGCCTTCCGCATCTCGACGGCGCATCGCCAGACCGTGCGCCAAGCGGCCCCGGGGGCGCTGACCGCGGCAGTCGTGTGGCAGGTGCTGCAGGCCTTCGGCACGACCTACGCCGGGCACGTCGTCAGGGACTCCAGCGACACCTACGGCGTCTTCGCGGTGGTCCTCGGACTGCTGGGCTGGATCTTCCTCGGCGCCGTCGGCGTGGTGCTGGCCGTGGAGCTCAACGTGGTGCGGGCCAAGCGGCTCTATCCGCGGGCGCTGCTCACGCCCTTCACCGACGACGTGCAGCTGACGGACGCGGACGAGCGTGCCTACCGTGGCTCGGCTCGCGCGCAGCAGCTCAAGGGCTTCCAGTCGGTGAAGGTCACGTTCAACAAGCAGATCAGCCGGCGCGAGGACGAGCAGCCGAGGCCCGACCCGGATGACCGCGAGGGGTCCTGCCCGTGAACAAGGGCGTGCGGTGCACCCGGGACGGTCTCGAGATCGCCGCGGACGCGGCGAACGGCATACAGGTGGAGGTTGGTCAGCGAGGCGCAACCGGCGCCGCCCGACGCGCTCCTGCCTAGACTCCGGTCATGGCCGCCACCGAGACCCGACTGCTGGTGCTCGGTGCCGTCATGCTGTTCGAGCCGGTCAACGGCTACCAGATCCGCAGGGAGCTGATGTCCTGGCGGATCGACGAATGGGCCCACATCAAGCCCGGGTCCATCTACTCCTCGCTCTCGACGCTGACCGGGCAAGGGCACCTGGCGCGGCACGATCTGGTCGACGGTGGGCGGGACGTCGCGGTCTACACGGTGACCGACGGCGGCAAGGCCGAGTTCGCACGCCTCTTCCGTGACGCGATGGAGCGGGTCGACCCGCTGGCGCCGCTCGCCTTCCACACCGCTGTGCTGCTGTTGCCGATGGTGAGCCGGGCGGACTTCATCGACCTGCTCGAACGTCGGTTGGAGGCGCTTCGCCGCGCGCACACCGAACGGCTCACCGCGCCGGCCGAGGGCGACCCGGACGCCAGCCCGCCACACCTGCCGGCGGTCGCTGACCTGTGGTCGCGGATGGACCGGACCGAGCGCGAGTGGCTCGAGCAGCTGCTCGACCAGGTCCGGGACGGATCCTTCGCCTTCGCGGGGGAGCCGACCCGCTGGGCCCCGCCGCCGGACGACCCCGGTTGGCAGATGGACGCCGACCGGCGGCGCTACCGGCAGCTTCTGCGCGGCTGACGGCGCTGTCCTCGCGTCCTGGACACAGGGACGTCAAAGAAGATCGTGACAACACGCTATATCGCGATATATCGTATGTGCCGTGCCTGGGGTTGGCCCGATGAGTTCTACGTTCTCAACTTGTCCACCCATCGGCGCCGCCCGGTTCGGCCGGGCGACGAATTCGCTTGACAAGAACTGTGATCAAGTTTGAATATGTTGAAGTTCAAGCTTGATCAGATGTGACGAGGGAGCCCCCATGATCCATGCACGAGGTCTGGTCCAGACGTTCCAGACCGGCAAGGGCAAGCGCAAGAGCGAGGTCCGCGCCGTCGACGGAGTCGACCTCGACGTCGCCGAGGGTGAGGTGGTCGGGTTCCTCGGTCCCAACGGTGCGGGCAAGACCACCACGCTGCGGATGCTCACCACGCTGCTGCGACCGACGGCGGGCACGGCCACCGTGGCTGGGTATGACGTGGTGCGCCAGTCGCAGGACGTGCGGCGCAGCATCGGCTACGTCTCCCAGGCCGGAGGCACGTTCAGCGGGGCCCGGGCCGGCGACGAGGTGATGGACCACGGGATGCTCTACGGGCGGTCCAGGGCTGAGGTGCAGCGCCGTGGCCACGAGCTGTTCGACCAGTTCCAGCTCGACGGACTGTGGGACCGGATGCCCAAGAACATGTCCGGCGGGCAGAAGCGACGCCTCGACATCGTCATGGGCCTGATCCACGAGCCCACACTCGTCTTCCTCGACGAACCGACCACCGGCCTGGACCCGCAGGCACGCGCCAACCTGTGGCAGCACATCGCCGAGCTGCGGACGCGGCGGGGAGCCACCGTCTTCCTCACCACGCACTACCTCGACGAGGCGGACGTGCTCAGCGACCGGATCGTCATCATCGATCGCGGTCGCATCGTCGCCTCGGACACGGCGGACAATCTCAAGGCGCAGGTCTCCGGTGACCTGGTGGACCTCGAGATCCTTGACCCGCGGCAGCTGGGAGTGGCGGCCGAGCGCGTCGCCGCGGTCACCGACGGCAGGGCCAGGCCCGAGGTCGATGGCAGCCATGTCCGCGGGCGAGTGCCTCGGGCCGGCCGCGTGGTGCCCTCGCTGCTGCGCGACCTCACCACCGCGGGTGTGACCCTGGAGTCGATCGAGGTCATCCGTCCCACGCTGGACGACGTGTTCCTCTCCCTGACCGGACGCTCGCTGCGCGACGCCCAGGACGCGAGCGCCGACGACGGGCCCGAGCCCACCGACCACGAGCTCGAAGGAGCCCTGACATGACCTTCCTGCGGGAATCCTCGATCGTCTTCCGCCGCCAGCTGCGGATGAACCTGCGCAACCCGGCCTGGGTGATCATCGGCATGCTCCAACCGGTGCTCTACCTGCTGCTCTTCGGCCCGTTGCTCAAGGACGTGGTCAAGACCTTCGGCTACGACAACGCCTACACCTTCTTCGTGCCGGGGCTACTCGTGCAGCTGGGCATCTTCGGCGCGTTCTTCGCCGGCTTCAGCCTGATCGGGGAGTGGCGCGAGGGCGTCATCGAGGCCGAGCGGGTCACCCCGGCCAGCCGGACGGCCCTTCTGATGGGCCGCTTGTGGCGCGACCTGACCCAGCTGCTGGTGCAGGCGATCATCCTCGTGGCGCTCGGCTACCTCATGGGCATGCGCGCCTCGTGGCAGGGCGCGGTGCTCGGAGTCGTGCTCACCCTGCTGATCGGCGGGGCCTGCGCCGCGTCGTCGAACGCGCTCGCGCTCACCACCAAGAGCGAGGACGTCATGGCGCCGGTCATCAACATGGTGATGATGCCCGTCCTGCTGCTCTCCGGCATCCTGCTGCCGATGACGATCGGGCCGAAGTGGCTGTTGGACGTCAGCGACGTGATGCCGACCCGGCACGTGGTCGACGCCGTGCGAGGACTCTTCACCGGCGGCGCGGGCTCCGAGCTTGCCTGGGGGACCGGGTGGGCGATCGTGCTGTGTGCGCTGGGCGTCTGGTGGGGCACCGCCACCTTCCGCCGCGAGAACGCCTGAGCCAACTGACGATCGGCTCCGCCTCGGCACGGCCCGCCGGAAATGACGTGACCGGAGGCCGGGTGGCGCATACCGTTCCCGCCATGACCTCACGCATCTCGCACACCACCGTCAACGCCCTCAACGCCTACGACCAGTCGGTCTGGTGGTCAAAGGTGCTCGGCTGGACCGAGATCCCCGACGACCCGAACGAGCCCAGCCACGAGGAGTGCATGATCACCGATCCGGACGGGCCGGGGCAGTTGCTCTTCATCGACGTGCCCGACGCCAAGCAGCTGCGCAACCGGATCCACCTCGACCTGCGGCCCACGGACCGCACCCGTGATGAGGAGGTGGAGCGGTTGCTCGGTCTCGGCGCCACGTTGGTGGACGACCAGCGGCAGCCGGACGGTGGCTGGGCCGTGCTCGCCGACCCCGAGGGCAACGAGTTCTGCATCCTGCGCAGCGACGTCGAACGTGCTGCCGCCCGCTGAGTCCGCGAAGCCTCGTCCGATCACCCCGACGGTCGTCCGGTCCGGCCGGGAGCCTGCCCGTGACGGGTGGACGAGAACCACGTCACCATCCCGAAGAACCAGACGGCTCCGAGCACCAGGGTGACGAGCAGGATCTGGGTCCAGGGCGGAGGAGCCAGCCACCCGATGCCGAGGACGACCGCGGCCGCCACCCCCAGGGCGACGGACACCGGCCGGTACACCTCAGCAAGGTCATGCCAGTCGGCCAGCGAGGTTGCCAGGACGACGAGGGCCAGGACGCCGACGGCGACCGACAGCGACAGCACCAGGGGAGCCGGGTCAGGCGCGTGACCACTCGACGCGTGATCGACCATGCTGACCATCACCGCGCCGGTGGCTGCGATGGTCATCGTCACCGGCAGGTGCCCGACGACCCAACGGGACAAGGCCCCGCGCCGGGAGGCGACCCGCCGAGCCCCGACGAAATCGAAATAGCTCCACCAGTAGGCGAACCCGACGCCGAGGCCGAGGATGCCCGTGACCACCGCGACCGGCGTCCGGCCAGCATCGGCGATGCCGGCCACGACGCCGACCACCACCTCTCCGAGGACGATGATCGTGAACAGGTCGAACCTCTCGATCATCGACTCGCTGGCGCTGAGGCTCGTGTCTCGGGTGGCACCGTTGCGCCAGTCCAGGACCGTGATGCCGACGAGCCACCCCACCACGACCACCGCCCAGACGGCCAACCGCATCCCATCCGGCAGCGCCGCGCTGAGCGCCATGACCGTCGCCGAGACGAGGACCCCGAGGATGTAGGGCGTCGTGATGCGACGAAAGGCCCGGTCGTCCTGGCGCCGCACCGAGTACCAGAGCCAGCCGAGCAGAAACAGGTAGATCGCGTAGACGACGGCGAAGGCCGGGCCGTCGCCTGCGGTGGCGCCGCCGGTGAACACCGCGAGCAGAGCGAGGACCCCCATCTGCAGGAAGACATACGAGCGGGTCCGGCCCTCCGCCCGGCCGTGCAGGTCGTGGTAGATCGCGCCGTTGACCCACGCGAACCAGATCAGACCGAAGACGACGGTGAAGCGGCCCAGGGCCGCCCAGGTCACCTCCTCGGACAGGTGCCGAGCCGCCTGGCCCACGACCACGACGTAGACCAGGTCGTAGAAGAGCTCGAGGAAACTGACTTCGCGCCCCACGATGACGTCGCCGTGGGCCCTCGGCGGCTGCCAGAAGGAGCGGCCGAACGCTCCCGCGGACGCCCAGGAGACGGCCCTGCGCCCTACTCGATCCGGCATGTGCGCCCCTCGGTGTCGGCGGCCCTGCCCTGAGCGATCTTCCCGCACCTCGGGGAACGGGGCGGGTCAATCCGCCCGCAGGACGATCATCGTCCGGAATCGATGCGAGGCTGCGCAGATGAGCACGTCGACTAAAGCCAGGATCACGTGGACGCAGGCGCTGGCCTGGCGGATGGGGCGACACCTGCTCGACCCGGTCGGGTCCGAGTCGGCGGCCGGCGTCGTCCGCCGGCTCGGTGCGGTCCTCTCGATGGACGAGGCCCTCGCCGAGCTTGCGGTCAGGACACGACGCAACGCCTCCAGGGCCGGCGAGCTCGCGCAGGCGCTGGCGGACGGGGCGGTGATCAAGGCTTTCGCCTTCCGCGGGTCGATGCACTACCTCTCGACCGAGGACGGCGGCGTGTACCTCGCGCTCCGATCGGCCGGGCGGCAGTGGGAGCTGCCGAGCTGGGTGGAGCACTACCGGCTGAGGCCGTCGGACTGGCCCGACTTCCGGGCCGCGGTGCGGGAGGCGCTCAGCGACGGGCCGTTGACCGTCCACGAGCTCGGTGACGCGCTGACCCGACACCGCGCCTACCGCCACCTGAAGCCAGTCTTCGACGAGGGCGCGGGCACCTTGATCAAACCGCTGACCTGGCAAGGAGACATGGCCTTCGGTCCAGCCCGCGACGGACAGCACACCTTCCAGCGCCTCGACGACAACCCGCTCTGGCGGGGCATCCCGGACCTCGAGGACGCGGGACCGCGGGCCGTCACCGCCTATTTCCGGACCTACGGCCCTACCACGCTCGAGCACGTGCACTACTGGCTCGGCGATGGGCTGAGCGCGGGTCGCAAGCGACTGGACGGCTGGATCTCCGGGCTGGGTGACCGCCTGGTCACGGTCGACGTCGAGGGGACCACCGCGTACGTCATGCGGGAGGACGTCGACGAGCTCGCCGCGGTGCAGCCGTCAGAGGCCGTGCGGTTCCTTCCCGGGCACGACCAGTGGGTGATCGGTCCCGGCACCAAGGACGTCAAGGTCACCCCGCCGTCGCGACGCGATGCCGTCACCCGCAAGGCCAACCCGCTGATCGTCGGTGGCGTCGTCTGTGGGACGTGGGCTCTCAAGCGCGACGAGCTCACGGTCTGCTGGCTCGACCAGCGACGCCGACCCAACGTGGCCATCGCGCAGGAGGCCGAGCGACTGTCCGGCATCATCGGCCGGGACCTGCGCTTGGCACTCAGCTCGTCGTGAGCAGCTCGTCGGTCGTGGTGAAGCCGACGAGGGGGGCGTAGAGCGCCATCGCGGCGAGCGCCTGCTGGTGCGCTTCGTCGGTCGAGCCGGCACAGGCGTCGGTGACCACGGTGACGCGGGCACCGGCGTCGGCAGCCGGCAGCACGGTCGACAGCACGCAGCAGTCGGTCGCCACGCCGCAGACCACGAGGTGTGGCTCGGGGCCGGTGATCGCGGCCAGGTCGGTGCCCCATTTTCCGAAGGTCGTGGCGGAGACGGTCCGACCCGCGTGGGTCGCGATCCGGTCGTCCAGCCGGTAGACGTCCGCGTCCGGCGGCTGGAGGGCGAAGGAGAACTCCTCGTAGTAGGGGACCCACGACCCGCTCGGTCGCTGCGGCGCGACGAACCGCGTGAAGACGCAGCGCTCGCCGAAGGCCTCGGCCAGGCGAAGCGTCGCGTCCACCGACTCCTCGAACCGCGGTGCCGCCCAAGGGCTCTGGGGATCACCGAAGATGTTCTGCAGGTCGATGGCGACGAGCCAGGCGTCGTCCGGGACGCCCGTGGGGGAGCTCACGCGTCCTCGGCGACCGGCACGGCATACCCGCTCTCCTGGCGACGCACCACCGGCCGTCGTGCCAGGTAGGTGACCACGAACGACAGCGCGAGCGCGAGGATGACGCCGAGGTTGGCATAGGCCCAGTTGCCGTCCCGGCCACCGAGGCCGAGCGGCCCGAGCAGGTAGCCCTGCCAGTTGTTCCAGGCGGCGTCCTGGGCGAAGTTGTTGATGACCAGGCCCCAGCCGATGACCGACGTCACGACCATGGTGCCGATCGCGACCCAGTCGAACGAGCCATACCGGCCGCGGGAGTCGAAGAGCGCGTCGTCCTCGTAGTCCCGCCTGCGCAACGCGATGTCGGCCATCATCACGCCGGCCCAGGCCGCGAGCGGCACGCCGAGAGTGATGAGGAACGACTGGAACGGCGCGAGGAAGGTCTCGGCGAAGAACACCACGTAGATCGTGCCGAGGGTCAGGATCACTCCGTCGATCAGGGCCGCCGACGGACGGGGGATGCGGACCCCGAGGGAGAGCAGGGTGAGGCCGGAGGAGTAGATGCCGAGGACCGCGCCACTGACCAGGGCCAGCACGCTCGCGATGAGGAACGGCACGAGGAACCACGTCGGCAGGATGGTCGCGAGGGTGCCGATCGGGTCGGCGGCGATGCCGTCGGACAGCTTCTTCGACGAGCCGGCCAGCGCGATACCGAAGATGACCAGCAGCACGGGTGCGAGGGCCCCGCCGAAGGTGTTCCAGAAGACGACCGCCGGGCCGGAGGCGTCACGGCGCTGGTAGCGGGACCAGTCGGCGGAGATGTTGATCCAGCCCAGCCCGAACCCGGTCATCACCATGACCAGGGCGCCGATCACGGCCTGGCTGGAGCCGCTCGGCAGCGAGGTCACGGTGGAGACGTCGACGTCCTTGAGGGTCAGGACGATGTAGACGATGGTCACGATCCCCGTGATCCAGGTCAGCACCGACTGCAGCTTCATGATGAAGTGGTAGCCGGCGACGGAGGCGAGGACGATCAGCGCCGCGACCACGACGCACGCACCGATCTTGGTGGCCGTGCCGCCACCCCAGCCGAGCTCGCGGAACACGGTGGCGGTCGCCAGGGTTGCGAGGATGGCGAGGAAGGTCTCCCACCCGATGGACACGAGCCACGAGACGACGCCGGGCAGCTTCTGCCCTTGCACGCCGAACGCCGCGCGCGACAGGATCATGGTCGGTGCCGAGCCGCGCTTGCCCGCGATGGCGATGACACCGCAGGCGAGGAAGCTGAGGATGATGCCGACGACGGCGACGAAGATGGCCTGGCCGAAGGAGATGCCGAAACCCAGGATGAACGAGCCGTAACTGATGCCGAAGACGGAGACATTGGCCGCAAACCACGGCCAGAACAGGTCGAACGGACGCGCTGTCCGCTCGGCCTCGTCGATGATCTCGATGCCGGTGGTCTCCACGCCCATCCGGCGGGTGTCGCGCGCGGTCCGCGCCGTGGTGCTCATGGTCCGAGCCTGCCAGATTCCGGGGCGTCACGTGTCGCGCCCCACCCCGAAGGTCCTGTGACGTGACCATCGCCACGCCCGCGGGCCTGTCCTTCCGTTCCGCCAGCGGTCGGTGGGTGGTCGTCGCGACCGCTCTCGGCTCGGGGATGGCCATGCTCGACGGGTCGGTCGTCAACGTCGCGCTGCGCCAGATCGGCGAGCACCTGGATGCGAGCCTGGCCCAGCTGCAGTGGATCACCAACGGCTACCTGCTCGCCCTGGCCTCGCTCATCCTCGTCGGCGGCTCGCTGGGGGACCGCTACGGCAGACGGCGCGTCTTCCTGATCGGCGTCGGGTGGTTCGCGCTGGCGTCCGCACTGTGCGCCGCGGCGCAGGACCCGAACCAGCTGATCGCCGCGCGGGTCCTGCAGGGCATCGGCGGCGCACTCCTCACACCCGGCAGCCTCGCCATGATCCAGTCCGCCTTCCGCACCGAGGACCGTGGCCGGGCCATCGGCGCGTGGGCGGGCTTCGGCGGGATCGCCACCGCGGTCGGACCGTTCGTCGGCGGCTGGTTGGTCGAATACGCCAGCTGGCGCTGGGTTTTCCTGATCAACCTCCCGCTCGCCGCGGTCACCGTGCTCATCACGCTGCGCCACGCCCCGGAGAGCCGGGACACCGAGTCCGCGCAGCACTTCGACGTCGCCGGGGCGGGCCTGGCGACCCTCTCGCTGGTGGGCGTCACCTTCGCCCTCATCGAGGCGACCACCCTGCCGGCCGCGGCCGTGGCGACCAGCGCGGCCGTGGGACTGCTTGCCGGGCTCGCGTTCGTCCTGGTCGAGCAGAGGCGGCTGCACCCCATGATGCCGACGCACCTGTTCGCCAGCCGCCAGTTCAGCGCCGCCAACGGGATGACCCTGCTGGTGTATGCCGCGCTGGGCGCCTTGATGTTCTTCCTCGTCCTCCAACTTCAGACGGTGAGCGGCTACGGCCCGCTACGAGCCGGGATGGCCACCGTGCCCGTCACCGTGATGATGCTGCTGTTTGCCTCGCGCGGCGGCGAGCTGGCGACCCGCATCGGCCCGCGGCTGCCGATGACCTTGGGCCCGTTCGCGTGCGCCGCCGGTGCCGCCCTGCTCGTGGGCGTGGGCGAGCACGTGAGCTACTGGACCGAGGTGCTGCCCGGGCTCCTCGCCTTCTCGGTGGGGCTGTGCCTGCTCGTCGCGCCCCTGACGTCGACCGTCCTGGCGGCCGCCCCCGACCGCAACGCCGGCATCGCGAGCGGCATCAACAACGCCGTCGCACGCGCCGGCTCGCTGCTCGCGGTCGCGGCTCTGCCGGCGGCC
>NZ_VOHR01000117.1 GCF_009192725.1 Segeticoccus rhizosphaerae
GACGTGCTCTTCTCCGGCCGCACCGTGCGGGCGGCGATGGACGCCCTGGGCGACCTGGGCCGCCCCCGCGCCGTCCGGCTCGCGGTGCTGGTCGACCGGGGCCACCGCGACCTGCCGATCCGGGCCGACCACGTCGGCAAGAACCTGCCCACCTCTAGCAGCGAACGCGTGCAGGTCCTGCTGACCGAGCACGACGACCGCGACGAGGTCCGGATCTGCGGGGGAGACCGCTGATGCGCCATCTGCTGTCGATGCACGACCTCGACCGAGACGAGGTCCTGCAGCTCCTCGACACCGCCGCCTCGATGCACGACGTGCAGCGGCGCGAGGTCAAGAAGCTGCCGACCCTGCGCGGCCGCACCGTGGTCAACCTCTTCTTCGAGGACTCGACCCGCACGCGCTCCTCGTTCGAGATCGCCGGGAAGTGGCTGTCCGCGGACGTCATCAACATCTCCGCCAAGGGGTCTTCGGTCAGCAAGGGTGAGTCGCTGCGCGACACCGTGCTGACGGTGGCGGCGATGGGTGTCGACGGGTTGGTCATCCGGCACCAGGCGAGCGGCGCAACGTTGCAGGTGTCGAAGTGGATCGACGCGGTCGTCATCAACGCCGGCGACGGGATGCACGAGCACCCCACGCAGGCACTCCTGGACGCCTACACGATCCGCCACCGCCTCGGCGACCTCGAGGGGCGCCACATCGCCATCGTCGGAGACCTGACCCACTCGAGGGTGTTGCGCAGCAACCTGATCTGTCTGAAGACCCTCGGCGCCAGGGTCACGCTGGTGGCTCCTCCGACACTGATGCCGAGCGGCATCGACGGGTGGGCCGCGAAGGACGGGTTCGACACGTCATACGACCTCGACGCGGTGCTCCCGACGGTGGACGGCGCGATGATGCTGCGGGTGCAGCGGGAGCGGATGAGTGGCGGATTCTTCCCCACGGCAAGGGAATACACCGTCGGCTATGGACTGACCCGCGAACGGCTCGAGCTGCTGCCGGACCACGCGGTGATCGCCCACCCGGGCCCGATGAACCGCGGTCTCGAGATCGCCGCAGACGCAGCAGATTCCGCGCGATCGCTCATCCTCGACCAGGTGTCGGCAGGGGTGGCGGTGCGGATGGCGGTGCTCTACCACGCGTTGGCGGGGGAGCAGGGTGTCGGGGAGCGGGAGCTCGTGGAAGGAAAGTCGGTATGACGTTGCTCATCAAGGGCGCCGACCTCGCAGGTGCAGGCCGGCAGGACCTGCTCGTCGAGGACGGCCTGATCACCGAGGTGGGGTCGATCGGCTCAGCAGGCGGTGCCGAGGTCATCGACGCCGACGGCCTGGTGGCACTGCCGGGACTGGTCGACCTGCACACGCACCTGCGCGAGCCCGGCCGCGAGGACGCCGAGACGATCCGCAGCGGCTCGGAGGCGGCCGCGATGGGCGGCTACACCGCCGTGCTCGCGATGGCCAACACGACCCCGGTGACCGACACGGGTGAGGCCGCCGAACGGATCCTGGACCTGGGGGAGCGCGTCGGCCTGGTCGACGTGCAGCCGGTCGGCGCGGTGACCAAGGGGCTCGCGGGAGAGGAACTGGCGGAGCTAGGCCTGATGGCCCGGTCGAGGGCAAGGGTGCGCGTCTTCTCCGACGACGGCCGGTGCGTCCACGACGCGAGGGTCATGCGCCGGGCACTGGAATACGTCAGGGCCTTCGGCGGCGTGATCTCCCAGCACTCGCAGGACCCGCAGCTTGCGACCAGCGCCGCCTGCTGCCACGAGGGCGAGCTCTCCGGCCGGCTCGGTCTGCCCGGCTGGCCCGGGGTCGCGGAGGAGACGATCGTCGCCCGCGACATGATGCTGGCGCGCCACACCGGCTCGCGCGTCCACGTGGCCCACGTCTCGACGGCAGGCTCGGTCGAGGTGATCCGCTGGGCCAAGGACCGGGGCATCGCGGTGACCGCGGAGGTCACGCCACACCACCTGGCGTTGACGACCGACCTGCTCGCCGACTACGACCCCGTCTACAAGGTCAACCCGCCGCTGCGCCCGGTCGAGGACGTGCAGGTGCTGCGGGACGCACTCGCCGACGGAACCATCGACGCCGTCGCGACCGACCATGCCCCGCACGCGCGCCACGACAAGGAACATGCCTTCGCCGACGCAGCGTTCGGCATGCTGGGCCTCGAGACGGCGCTGTCGGTCGTGAGCGAGGTCATGGTCCGCAGCGGCCTGATGGACTGGGCCGCGGTCGCCGAGGCGATGGCGGTCCGTCCGGCCCGCATCGCCGGGCTCGAGGGCCACGGCCGGCCGCTCGCCGAGGGTGAGCCGGCCAACCTGACCCTCGTTGACCCGGAACAGAAGGTCACCGTCGACGCGGCCGCGTCCCGGTCGCTCTCGCGCAACAACCCCTGGCACGCAAGGACGTTCACCGGCGCGGTACACGCCACGATCCTGCGCGGCCGTCCCACCGTCCTGAAGGGAACCCTCGCGTGATCGCACCCCACGAAGTTCTCCGCTGCGCTCCGATACTTCGCGGGGGCCCCGCGTGACCCGCCTCGAGGCCGTCTTGCTGCTCCTGTTGATCCTGGCCGCCGTCTATGCGCTGATGTACTTCGGGTGGTGGCGGCGGACCCGTCGCCACCCCTCCGCCGCGGTCGCCACCGCGGGTGCCGAGCACGCCGGCGCCGGTGGGATCGCCTCCCGCGGCACCTACATCAGCACCACCACCGACCAGTCACGCTTCGACCGGGTGGCGACCGGCGGCCTGACCGGGCTCGGGGTGCGCTCCGCGGCGACCATGCTCGTCGACGACGAGGGCGTGTCCTACGAGCGGCAGGGAGCAGCCGACCTGCGGCTCGACCGCTCGCGGATCGAGACGGTCCGACGCGATCGTGGGATGGCTGGCAAGTTCATCGGACAGGACCGCATGGTGGTCGTGACGTGGCACGGCGACCCGAACGACCCGGGCGGGGATGACGGCGAGGAAGCGGTCGAGCGATTCGAGACCGGCTTCCTCCCGCGGCACGCCGCCGACGCCGAGGCCCTGATCGGGGCGGTCACCCGACTGTTGCCCCAGCACACCGCGACCACGGATGGAGACCAGTGACCACCACGCAGGAACAGGCCGCGGCCCTCCCGTCCTCGCTCGAGCGCGCCGTCCTGGTGCTCGAGGACGGCCGGACCTTCACAGGACAGGCCTATGGAGCCCGCGGAGAGACCGTCGGCGAGGCGGTCTTCAACACCGGCATGACCGGCTACCAGGAGACGCTGACCGACCCTAGCTACCACCGGCAGGTGGTCGTCATGACAGCGCCACACGTGGGCAACACCGGCGTCAACGACGAGGACGGCGAGTCGAGCCGCATCTGGGTCGCGGGCTACGTCGTGCGCGATCCCGCTGTGCGACCGTCCAACTGGCGGTCGCAGCGCACCCTCGAGGACGACCTCGCCACGTCGGGCGTGGTCGGCATCAGCGGCATCGACACCCGCGCGCTGACCCGCCACCTGCGCGAGCGCGGCGCCATGCGGGTGGGCATCTTCTCCGGCGACCATGCCGACACGCCCGTGGACGACCTGCTCGCCAGAGTGCGCGGCTCCGCGCCGATGACCGGGGCGGCGCTCGCCGATGAGGTCGCCACCACCGAGCCGTATGTCGTGCCGGCCGTCGGGCAGCGCCGGTTCACCGTCGCGGCCCTCGACCTGGGCATCAAGGCGATGACGCCGGCGCTGTTGGCCCGGCGCGGCATCGAGGTCCACGTGCTGCCGTCGACCGCCACCTTCGAGCAGGTGCGAGCCGTCGAGCCGGACGGCGTGTTCTTCTCCAACGGACCCGGCGACCCGGGCACCGCCGACCACCAGGTCGCGCTGCTGCGAGAGGTCCTCGACGCCCGGATCCCGTTCTTCGGCATCTGCTTCGGCAACCAGCTGCTCGGCCGGGCGCTGGGCTTCGGCACCTACAAGCTGAAGTACGGCCACCGCGGCATCAACCAGCCGGTGATGGATCGCGCTACCGGCAAGGTCGAGGTCACCGCGCACAACCACGGCTTCGCCGTCGACGCGCCCACCGACGGGGAGGTGGCCGCGCCCAGCGACGGCTCCGGTACGGCATACGGACGTGTCCGGGTGTCGCACGTCTGCCTCAATGACGACGTGGTGGAGGGGCTGGAGTGCCTTGACCTACCTGCCTACTCGGTGCAGTACCACCCTGAGGCCGCGGCCGGACCACACGACGCGAGCTACCTGTTCGACCGTTTCACACAGATGATGGAGGACAACCGCTGATGCCACGGCGCGACGACATCAAGAGCGTGCTGGTGATCGGCTCCGGACCGATCGTCATCGGGCAGGCCTGCGAGTTCGACTACTCGGGCACCCAGGCGTGCCGGGTCCTGCGTGACGAGGGCCTGCGGGTGATCCTGGTCAACTCCAACCCGGCCACGATCATGACCGACCCGGAGTTCGCCGACGCGACCTACATCGAGCCGATCACCCCTGAGGTGGTCGAGTCGATCATCGCCAAGGAGCGGCCCGACGCCGTGCTCGCCACCCTGGGCGGGCAGACCGCACTCAACACCGCGATCGCGTTGCACGAGAACGGCGTCCTGGAGAAGTACGGCTGTCCCCTGATCGGTGCCAACGTCGAGGCGATCCAGCTCGGCGAGGACCGCCAGGCCTTCAAGGGCGTCGTCGAGCGCTGCGGCGCCGAGTCGTGCCGCAGCATCATCGCCCACACCATGGACGAGGTGCTGGCGGCCGCCGAGGACCTCGGTTACCCGATGGTCGTGCGCCCCTCGTTCACCATGGGCGGGCTGGGCTCGGGGTTCGCCTATGACGAGGAGGGGCTGCGCCGAATCGCCGGCGCGGGCCTGCACGACAGTCCCACCACCGAGGTGCTCCTCGAGGAGTCCATCCTCGGCTGGAAGGAGTATGAGCTCGAGGTCATGCGCGACCACGCCGACAACGTCGTGGTCGTCTGCTCCATCGAGAACCTCGACCCGATGGGTGTGCACACCGGCGACTCGATCACCGTGGCGCCCGCCCTGACGCTGACCGACCGCGAGTACCAACGGATGCGCGACGTCGGCATCGCGATCATCCGGGAGGTCGGCGTCGACACCGGCGGGTGCAACATCCAGTTCGCCATCAACCCGCAGGACGGCCGGATGATCGTGATCGAGATGAACCCCCGGGTCTCTCGCTCGTCGGCCCTTGCCTCCAAGGCGACCGGCTTCCCGATCGCGAAGATCGCGGCCAAGATGGCGATCGGCTACACCCTCGACGAGGTCCCCAACGACATCACCCGGGAGACGCCCGCGAGCTTCGAGCCGGCGCTGGACTACGTGGTGGTCAAGGTGCCGCGGTTTGCGTTCGAGAAGTTCCCGGCGGCGGACCCGACCCTCACGACGACGATGAAGAGCGTCGGCGAGGCGATGGCCATCGGACGCAACTTCACCGAGGCCCTGCAGAAGGGACTGCGGTCCGCGGAGCGCACGGGATCCAGCTTCCACTGGCGTCAGGACGAGGCGCCGAGCTCCGAGCAGGCCCGCGCCCTGCTGGAGCAGGCGCGCACCCCCACGGATGGTCGAATCGTCTTGGTGCAGCAGGCTCTTCGCGGCGGATTGTCGGTCGCGGAGGTGCACGAGGCCACCGGCATCGACCCGTGGTTCCTCGACCAGATCGTCCTGATCAACCAGGTCGCGGAGACCATCGCGCAGGGTGACACCCCCGTGGGTGCCACCGGCGCCCCCCAGGAGGGCGGTCAGCTGACCCCGGCGCTGCTGCGCCTGGCCAAGCGGCACGGCTTCTCTGACGCCCAGCTGTCCGAGCTGACCCGGCTGCCCGAAGCGGTGGTGCGCGGAGTCCGCCACGCCCTCGGCGTCCGGCCGGTCTACAAGACCGTCGACACCTGCGCGGCCGAGTTCGCCGCCCAGACGCCCTACTACTACTCGTCCTACGACGAGGAGACCGAGGTGGAGCCGCGCGAGCGCCCTGCGGTGATCATCCTCGGCTCCGGGCCCAACCGGATCGGGCAGGGCGTCGAGTTCGACTACTCCTGCGTGCACGCCAGCTTCGCCCTGCGCGACGCCGGGTTCGACACCGTGATGGTCAACTGCAACCCCGAGACCGTCTCGACCGACTACGACACGTCGAGCCGTCTCTACTTCGAGCCGCTCACCCTGGAGGACGTCCTCGAGGTCGTGCACGCCGAGCGGGCTGCCGGACCGCTGGCCGGTGTCATCGTCCAGCTCGGCGGCCAGACCCCGCTCGGGCTCGCGGCCGCGCTCAAGGCCGAGGGGGTGCCGATCGTCGGCACCACTCCCGAAGCGATCGACCTCGCCGAGGACCGCGGTGCTTTCGGGCGGGTGCTGGCCGAGGCGGAGCTGCCGGCCCCGCGGCACGGCACGGCATACAGCGCCCAGGAGGCGATCGAGGTCGCGAAGGAGATCGGCTACCCGGTGCTCGTGCGGCCGTCCTACGTGCTCGGCGGCCGGGGGATGGAGATCGTGTATGACGATGAGACCCTCTCGGGCTACGTCACCCGGGCGACCCACGCGTCCCCCGAGCATCCCGTGCTCGTCGACCGCTTCCTCGACGACGCCATCGAGATCGACGTCGACGCGCTCTACGACGGGTCGCAGATGTATCTCGGCGGGATCATGGAGCACATCGAGGAGGCCGGTATCCACTCGGGCGACTCGGCCTGCGTCCTGCCGCCGGTGACCCTCGGACCCGAGGAACTGGGGCGCGTCCGCGAGGCCACGCTCAAGCTGGCGCAGGGGATCGGCGTGAGGGGCCTGATGAACGTGCAGTTCGCCCTCGCCCAGGACGTTCTCTACGTGCTCGAGGCCAATCCGCGGGCATCGCGGACCGTGCCGTTCGTCGCCAAGGCGACCGGTGTGCAGCTGGCCAAGGCCGCCGCGCGGGTCATGCTGGGCGCCAGCATCGCCCAGCTGCGCAAGGAGGGGCTGCTGCCGCCGACGGGCGACGGCGGCCTGATGCCGGCCGGGTCCGCAGTGGCGGTGAAGGAGGCGATCCTGCCGTTCAAGCGCTTCCGCACCGCCGACGGCCGGGTCGTCGACAGCATCCTCGGGCCGGAGATGCGCTCGACCGGTGAGGTCATGGGCATCGACGACAACTTCGGTGCGGCCTTCGCCAAGAGCCAGCTGTTCTCGGTGACCGGGCTGCCGCGGCGCGGCACGGTGTTCGTGTCGGTGGCCAACCGGGACAAGCGGGCCATGATCTTCCCGGTCAAACGGCTGGCCGACCTCGGCTTCGACCTCATCGCCACGGCAGGCACCGCGGAAGTCTTGCGGCGCAACGGCATCACTGCCGGGATCGTGCGCAAGCACAGCCAGGGCAGGGGCGCGGGTGGCGAGCCGACCATCGTCGACCGGATCACCGCCGGTGAGATCGCCATGGTGATCAACACCCCGTCGGGGCGGGACGCCAGGGCCGACGGCTACGCCATCCGGGCGGCCACGACGAGCATCGACAAGCCGATCATCACCACGGTGCAGCAGCTCGGCGCCGCGGTCCAGGGCATCGAGGCACTGAACGCCGGGCCACTGGCCGTGAAGTCGCTGCAGGAGCACGCGGTCGACCTGGACCTGTTCGGACGTCGGAAGGGACAGCAGTGACGGAGCCGGTCGCCGGTCGGATCCCGCAGGTGGCGGGCGAGCTCATCGCCACCCGCCGGGTCGGCGCCTACCAGCACATGACCTTCGTGGCGCCGGGGATCGCCGAGCTGGCCCGCCCCGGCCAGTTCGTCGCGTTCGCGGTCGGCGGCCAGACGTCGGCCAACCTGTTGCGCCGCTGCTTCTCGATCCACCGGGTCAGTCCGAGCGGCACCTACGGCGGCACCGTCGAGGTGGTGGTGGCCGCGAAGGGACCCGGCACGCAGTGGCTCGCTGCGCTGCGGCCGCACGACGGCGTCGACATCGTCGGGCCCCTCGGCCGCGCGTTTCCGCTGCCCAAGGAGCCCGTCCCGTGCGTGCTCGTCGGCGGAGGCTACGGCAGCGCGCCGCTGTTCTGGCTGGCGACGCAGCTGCGCGAGCGAGGCTGTCCCGTCGAGATGGTGCTCGGCGCGGCCAGCGAGGACCGGCTCTTCGGCGTGGTGGAGGCGCGGCGCTCCGCGGGGGCCGTCACCGTCACCACGGACGACGGATCGGTGGGCACCCGAGGCTGGGTCTCCGACGTGCTTCCCGAGGTGATCCGCCGCAGTGGCTCAGCCGTCGTCTACGGGTGCGGCCCGATGGGCATGCTCGAGTCGATCACCCGGGTCGCCGGGGCCGAGGGCGCCGTCGCCCAGGTCGCGGTCGAGGAGTCGATGGCCTGCGGCATCGGGGTGTGCATGACCTGCGTCATGCCGGTCACGGGCAACGACGGGGTGACCCGCATGGTCCGGTCCTGCGTCGAGGGGCCGATCTTCCGGGGTGACCGGATCCGTTGGGAATCCTTCGAGTCCGGCTGGGGCCGGGTGCCCGCCGACGCCGTGGGTGCACCGGCGAGAGGGGGCCACTGATGGCGACCGCCCCCACCACCTCGAGCACACGGCATACCTCGGCCCGAGGTGACCAGCACCGGCTGCCGGCGATCGACCTGTCCGTGCAGATCGGCGGGCGGACGCTGCCCAACCCGCTGATGACCGCCTCGGGCTGCGCCGCCAACGGCAAGGAGCTGCACCGGTTCTTCGACGTGTCGCAGCTGGGTGCCTTCGTCACCAAGTCCGTGATGGGCGGCCCACGGTCCGGCCGGGGGACCCCGCGGATGGCCGAGACCCCGAGCGGCATGCTCAACTCGATCGGATTGCAGGGGCCGGGAATCCACGCCTTCGTCAAGGACGACCTGCGCTGGCTGAAGTCGGTGGGTGCACGGGCGATGGTGTCCATCGCCGGGAGCTCGAGCGGTGAGTACGCCGAGGTCGCCGCGGTGCTCCGGGCCAGCGACGCGTTCGACGCCGTCGTGGGGGTCGAGGTCAACATCTCCTGCCCCAACGTGGCCAACCGCGGACTCGTCTTCGCTTGCGACCCGCTCGCCGCAGCCAAGGTCATCGCGTTGGTACGGGAGAAGCTGCCGCGTGACATCCCCGTCCTGGCCAAGCTGAGCCCCGACGTGACCGACATCGTCGAGGTCGCCCGATCCTGTGTGAAGGCGGGCGCCGATGGTCTCGTCATGATCAACACCCTGCTCGGCATGGTGATCGACACCGATCGCCTCCGGCCCCAGCTCGCGGGGGTCACCGGGGGCTTGTCCGGCCCCGGCATCCGTCCGGTCGCCGTCCGCGCGATCTGGCAGGTCCACGCCGCGATGCTGGAAGGTCGGCTGCCGACGGTGCCGATCGTCGGTGTCGGGGGAGTGCGCACCGGTGACGACGCGCTGCAGATGGTCGCCGCCGGCGCCAGCGCGGTGCAGGTCGGCACCGCCACCTTCAACGACCCGCGCGCACCACACCGGGTGCTCCACGAGCTGGCGCACGCCCTCGCGACGCGAGGCTTCCCCGGCATCCACGACGCGATCGGTATCGCCCACACCAGATTGGACCCGCAGCGATGACATCCGCGCAGCAGACCACCGAGACCGCCGGAACCACTGGGACCACCGAGGACACCAAGAGCCTGGCCCCGCAGGACTTCGGCAGCCGACTGCGCGCCGCCCTGGACGAGCAGGGGCCGCTCTGCGTCGGCATCGACCCGCACCCCCGGCTGCTGTCGCAGTGGGGACTGCCCGTGACGGTCAGCGGGCTCGATCAGTTCGCCCAGACCTGTGTGGAGGCCCTCGCCGGACGGGTCGCGGTGGTCAAGCCGCAGTCGGCGTTCTTCGAGCGGTTCGGGTCCGAGGGAGTCGCCGTGCTCGAGCGGACGCTCGCAGCGTTCCGTGGCTCCGGCACGCTCTCGCTGCTCGACGTCAAGCGCGGCGACATCGGTTCGACGATGGAGGCGTATGCCATCGCCTACCTGTCGGACGAGAGCCGCCTGCGGGCCGACGCCATCACGGTCAGCCCCTTCCTCGGCTACGGCTCCCTGCGGCCGGCCCTCGATCTCGCGCGGTCCACCGGTCGCGGGATCTTCGTCCTGGCCCTCACCTCCAACCCCGACGGCCCGTCGGTCCAGCACGCCGATCGCGCGGGCCGCAGCGTCTCCGGTGCGATCGTCGACGCGGTCACCCTGGAGAACGCGAACCACGAGGCCAACGCGAACCACGAGGCCAACCCGAAAGGTGCGAACAGCGCGGGCAGTCCTGGCACGTCGCGGCTCGGCAGCGTCGGCCTCGTGGTGGGCGCCACCATCGGGGACGCGGTGCAACGGCTCGGCATCGACCTCGCCGCGAGCCGAGCACCGTTGCTGGCGCCCGGATTCGGCGCACAGGGCGCGAGCGCCGAAGACCTGCGGACCGTCTTCGGCGCGGCCCTGCCCAACGTCATCGCGAGCAGCAGCCGGGCCG
>NZ_VOHR01000118.1 GCF_009192725.1 Segeticoccus rhizosphaerae
GGTCACCGGCAGGCCGGCGTCAGCTGCGGAGCGTCGGGCCTGACGGACCGGCGCGTCCGGGCCGTCGACCCCGAGGATGACCGCGCAGGTGGCGGCGGCTGCGGCCACCGTGAAGTCGGCGACGGGCTCCAGCAGCCCGTAGACGGCGACCAGCTCGATGCCAGGGTCTTCGCTGACAGCCCGGACGACCTCGGCGTGGTGCGGCCCTGGACGCCCGGTGTCGACCGGGTTGGCCTGATAGGTCATGGGGGGCAAGAGGGTGGTCAGGCGTTCGGAGGTGGAGGAGCTGAGCGCGGGCAGGCTGACGCCCCCGGCCGGAAGCGCGTCGGCGATCAGCAGCCCTGGGCCGGCCTGGGCAGTGACGAGGCCGACACCACCACTGGAACCGGCCGGGAGCCTGACCCGTGACAGGGCGGTCGCGGCGACGACCAGGTCGTCGGCCCGATCAACCAGCACCGCGCCGGCCTGTCTGAGCACGGCTCGGGTGGTGCGCCAGGAGGTTGCCAGGGCACCGGTGTGGGATTGCGCGAACTCGCCGACGTCGTGCTGGCCGACGACGAGGGCCACGACGGGTTTTCGCCTGCTGAGCTCCCGGACGGCGGCCAGCAGTGCCTGTCCGTCCGTGACGTTCTCCAGATGAAGGGCAACCGCGGTGGTGGCCTCGTCCTGGGCGAGGTGGAGCAGCACGTCGACTGCGGTGACGTCGATGCCAGCTCCGATGCCCACCCCGAGGCTGAGGCCGACGTCCTGGCGCTCCAGGGCGAAAGCCAAGGCGTGGTTGAGACCCCCGCTCGCCGCGACGACGGCGACCCGGCCCGGCTGTAGTGCCTCGACTCCGGGCACGAAGCTGGCCCACAGGCCGCGGTGGGGAACGAAGAAGCCGGAGGTGTTGGGACCGAGGACTCGCACGTTGCAGTCTCGGGCAGCCTGCATCACCTGTTCCTGGATGGCGGCACCGAACGGGCCGGTCTCGGCGAAGCCACCGGCGCAGATCAAAACAGCCCGGACGCCCTGCACAGCGCAGTCGGTGATGACCTCGGCGCACGCGGCCGCGGGGACACAGAGCACGGCCAGGTCGGGCGTGCCACCGGCCCGGCACACTTCCGCCGCGGCTTCGGCGACGGTGCTGTGCATGCCCGCTCCGCCCCGGTTGTTGACCCTGGCGACGGGTGCCGGGTAGCTGTCCAGTCGGGCCGCCATGGCCCCACCGAGCTTGTCGGGGTCGTTTGAGGCGCCGACGACGAGTACGCCGCGCGGTGCGAAGAGCGCGTCCAGGTCGCGACCACCTGTGGCGGTGGCTGCGGGGGGAGAGGTCGTGGACGTCATACGACGGTGTTCGTGGGCCGCGCTACGGCGTCGACACGACCGGCCAGCACGGCCGTCTCGATGGCGGGGTCGGCCAGGTCCTCCACGACGATCGCCTGCAGTCCGTGGCTCAACCGTGCCTGTTCGGACAACAGGGTGCGAGTCAGCGCGGTGCCACCGTCGATGACAACTGCTCCGCGGCTCGGCAGCTGTGCTTCGGCGCTGCCCAGCGCGTGCACGTCGTCAGGCGCCGCGACGAGCGGGACCGTGCCGTCCTGCGGGGTGCTGAGGACCGGTGCCAGGCGCTGGTCGTTCTCCAGCAGCCAGGCGACGCCCGCCTCGTCGGTGGCCAGAGCGAGAACGCGCCCGCTCGTGGCGAAGCCGTCCGTCTCCAGGGACGTGTGCAGCGCGTCGCCTCCGTGGGATGAGGTCCATCTCTCACGCGCGGCGGCCACCAGATCGGGATCGCGTTGGGCCATCTTGTCCACCGGGAGGCTTCGGGAGAAGAAATGGAAAGCGAAGGTGAACGGGTCGAGGCCGCGCTGGTACTGCCCGAAGCGCTCCCACCACGCCAGACTGGGGGTGGCGGCGTCCTGGATGTGGGCCACGGCCGGTTTGCGGGCCTCCTGGTATGCCGACAGCGCCCCGTGCTGATCGGCGACGGACCCCAGTTGTTGGGCCAACTCGATGGCGTCCTCCATGGCCATCTTCGTCCCGGAGCCCACGGAGAAGTGGGCGGTGTGCACGGCGTCTCCGAGCAGGACGACATTGTCGGCGAACCAGGTCCGGGTGCGACGGGTGCGGAAGTTGGCCCATCGGGAGTTGTTGGTGACCAGCGGGCGACCACCGATGTCGTCGGCAAACAGTTTGGCCAGGTATGCCTCGCTCACCGCGTCGGAGGGACCTGGTGGCTGGGTGACCTCGAACCGGTCCAGACCCGCGCGAGTCCAGGTGTCGGAATCGGTCTCGACGATGAAGGTGGACAGTTGGTCGCTGATCGGGTAGCCGTGGACGGCGAAGTTGCCGTGTTCGGAGGATCGGTGCAGAAAGGTCAGTCCTTCGAAGGGGTGCTCCGTGCCGAACCAGATGAACTTCGCCGACGCCTCGGCGACCTCATGGCCAAGATCAGCGCGCTCCTCGAGGTAGGCCCGCACCGAGGAATTGGTGCCGTCGGCGCCGACGACGAGGTCGTGGCTGGCCGCCAACTCGGCTACGGGGGGTGCCGGGGTGTCGTAGCGCACCTCGACGCCCGCGCCGTCGGCGTTGTCCTGCAGGAGACGCAGCAGCGTCTTGCGGTGGATGGCGGCCATCCCGTTGCCGGAGAAGCTGTGCAGCTCGCCATGGTTGAACACGTCGATGCGATCCCAATGGGTGCCATAGTCACGCAGTCCGTCTCGCAGGACCGGGTCGACGGCGTCGATGCGTCGCAGGGTGGCATCGGAGAAGACGACCCCGAAGCCGAACGCATCGGTGCGCTGGTTGCGCTCGAAGACGGTCACCTGGGCAGTGGGACTCTGCCGCGCCAAGAGGGTGGCAGCGAACAGCCCACCGGGACCTGCGCCCACAACTGCGATGGAGTCACTCATATCAAGTAACGGTAGGACGAAACTCCAAGATATGCAACACATTGCCGTTGTTAGTACGTAATAGTGTTACATATTGGTACGGACAGCCACGAAGGTGTCAGGGATACCAGGAGGATTCAGCCAGTGAGAGGGCTGAACAGCGCGCGCAGGTCCACGACCTTGGCTCTCGCCGACGCCGGGACCAAGGCAAGCGGTGCGTAGTGGTAGTCGATTCCGAAAGGCGGCAACGCCACCGGCCCAGCGTCGCCCTGGGGCCAGATCAGGTCGCCGGTGGTCCGCCGGGCGGGCGCCAGCCAGAAGTCGCCGTTGCGGTACGTCGTGGGATCGCTGCCCGACCCGGTGAACTGCACCTGGACTCCGTCCTCGAGGTCGAGCCAGCCACCTTCGGTGATCTCCGCGGCCGGTGCGTCCCAGCGCCGCAGCTGCGGGTGGAGGTCCTGGTCGCGTCCGATGTTGCCGGTCTCTCCCGACGGGTCGCGATCGAGTGTGACCATGAGGTTCACGGTGTCCACGGCGGTGACGGCGAACAGCGTTCGCACCACTGACGGCTCGATGTCCCGGCCGAGGAGGGCCACCGACGAGTCGTCGACGATCTCAACCAGGTCACCCACGTCGAGGGCTGACCGGCTGTCACGGCCGAGGACTCCGACAGCCACCTCCGCGCCCCTCAGAGCGGTGACGGGATAGACGTAGGAGCCGTTGTCGCGGGACCAGACGAACTGGGCCGGTGCCGCCAGCGACGCGTCGCGGTTCCCGCGGCGTGAGGTTCGAGCGGTGGTCTCCGGTGCGGCAGCCGGTCCCGAGCGGAACACCTCGACCCGATAGTGCTGGTTCTCCTGACCCCGAAACCTCGCCTCCGGCGAGACCGAGCACACGTCGGTTTCGGCGTCGTCCGGGGTCCGGGCGCGAGCCTTCAGCAGCCCGCGTCGAGGGAAGGGTGGGTCGGCACGCCAGCGGGCGGCGGGATCGTTGCCGGGGTCGTCGTTGCCGAACGGATACGCCGCGACCTGCCAGATGACCTTGGATCGCGCGGTGGTCTCCGGCCCGTGGATGCCGAGGGCGACCTCACGCAGGTCGGGATCCTCCACGACGGTGACTTCTCGTTCCCAGACCCGGAGGTAGACCAGGAAGGCGCCGCTGTCGGGCAGCTGGTCCACCTCGTGGTCGAGATGGCCGTCGGGCTGGCCCCAATACGTCGTGTCCACAGCGTTTTCGACCAGGATCCCGTCGACGTACATGCGCCCCGCGCTCAGCGACAGGTCGGCCAGCTTGTCGGCCGTCTTGTCGGTGCGGTCGACTGCGAATCCGGCCGCGTCGCGCGGCGCCCCGGCCTGGCCGATCACGTCGGCGAGCGAGGTGCGCAGCTGGTGCAGCCAGATGGCGAGCTGCTCATTGTGGTCCTGGTCCAAGAGCACTCGCCCCTGAAGTGCCAGCACGCCGGAGTAGTGCTTGGCCGCATCGAAGCGGGAGCGCGAGGTGTCGATGTGCATGGGATCCCTCCGGGGTCAGGTGACGTAGACGATGCCGGCGTCGGTTCCGGCTGGGATGTATTCCTCGAGCCGCAGGTCCAGGTTTCCGCTGCGCTGCGGCCAGAACAGGCTGTGGTAGGCGCCCATCTCCGACCCGTCCTCCGCGCCCGAGGCGATCTCGGGGGCACAGCGCAGATCGAGTTGCGCGTATGCAGGCGTGCCGAAACGCTCACTGCGGAAGCGGGGGGCGACGCGCACCGGATCGCCCGAGGTCTCCGGCTCGCAGTGGAAGCGCGCCGGGGTGCGCGAAGCGGGGTGCACCCAGGAGAACCGCAGGCAGCCCACCTGCCGCCGGACCACCTCGATCGGCCCGGTGACGATGCTGTCCTCGACCAGGTCGACCGCGTGAGCCCGCACCCTCCCGAGCACGGTGGTATGCCGCAGCGAGACAACGAGGTCAGCGTAATCATCACTCTCCGCGCACACGGCGAACGACCCGCGGTCACAGGCGTCGAGCACCGAGTCGGAGACGAATACGTGGGAAGGCGCGGTGTGCCTTGGGTCCCCGACGGCCCGGATCGTCCCGACGATGCTCCGTTCGATCTGCAGACACGCCGGAGTGCGGTCCAGCTCGATGCTCGGCTCGTCGGGGTGCTGGCACGCGCAGTGGGAGTCCAAGGACCAGCCTGGCACCAGTGTGCAGTCGCGGAGGGAGACGGTGGCGACCGGCCCCTGCACCCGAAGGCTGCGGCCGGTGACCATCAGGCCGTCGAGGGTGACCGACGGGCGGGGCTCTCCGTCGACGTCGGGCGCGCCGATGATCGAGAACCTGTCCGGCCGGTTGGCGTACCAGTCGAGCAGCCGAACCACCGGCCGGCTGCCGGCTGCCGCCCGCAGCGTCAGTCGGTCGCCCGGCTCGACGTCGACCCGGAGCTGTTCGGTGAACGCGCCCGACCCGACCAGTTCGATGGTCGCCTCGCGGGTGGGCGGCGACCCTGCCGACCGTGTCTTGTCGCTCTGCCAGCGGGCCAGCGCGGCCGTGATGGTCTCATCGGGTTGGCCCGGTCCGCAACGATAGATCCGGCCGGTCGACACGCCACGGGGGTACTCTCCGCCCCCGATGTCGGCAGGGAACGCGTAGCGGTAGCTCGCCCACACCCCCTCGTCGGGCGCGTCGCGTGGTGGGAACGCGAACCGGCCGAGCACAGGGTCGACCGCCACCGTCCCGCGGGCCGGGGTATAGCCCCAGCCGGACAGATCGGCCGCGACGATCCGTGACGCAGGCACCGGCTCGTCCTGGTGCTCACCGGTGAACAGGCACAGGCTCTTGCCCGGTCCGTAGTAGTCGAGCAGCGCGCTCTCGAACGCGAGCCGCCGGATGAACGCCGGCACGTTGGTCTCGTCGGCCACGTGGGTCGGCGACGGCTCGCGCACCGGCGCCACCGCGAGCGGGGTGTCGTTGCCGAGGATGCTGAACGTGAAGCGGCTTCGGTCGCGGTCTTCGCAGTATGCCGGCGCGCGCGTGATCGAGTACGACCCCAGCCGCCACCCGAACAGCGCGACCTCCTCGATGCCGGACCTGCCGCTGGTATGGAACGAATCGATCCGGCGGACGTCGACGAGGTGTGCCAGCTCGTCGAACGGCCCGTCCACCCGGTCGAGCGCATCCACGCCTCGGACGTCGACCAGCCGGCCGCGCCGCAGCCGAGACCGCAGCTCAACCGGCTCGGTGCCGAAAAGCCGCACCGGTTGGTCGAAAGCGAGGAGTTGGCGCAGCTCGACGGCACGAGTCGGGAGCCCGGCCACGTCCGCCGCCAGGTCCTCCAGGATCGCCAGCGTGCCCTTGCGCCGCCGGTTGGCCACCGTGTCTGCGACGTCGCGACGTGGCGCGATCGCCCGCAGCACCGCGCCGGCGTCGTCCTGGCCGGATCCCAGCGCCTCCTCGTAGCCGTGCAGCACCCGGTAACCGACCAGCTCGCCGAGATACGGCGCCAGCCACTCCTGGCACGTCTCGATGAACCAGTCGTCGTAGAGCTGGTCGACAGAGTCCGACAACAGGTCCCGCTGCTCCTCCAGCACCGCGAGCAGGGCCCGCAGCACGTGCCCGGCGTCCTGGTCGCGCTGCTGGTGCAGGCGAGGCAACAGCTCGAAGAGGCTGGTCACGGGATCCTCCTGAGGATGAGGGTCTGCGGGACGTCGGTGTTGAAGCAGGCCAGCTGCGCGGGGCGCAGCCCGTCGGCCACGGTGAGCGACTGTCCGTGGGTGAGGGTCGAGGACCGCAGCTGCGGGTTGAGCGCGATCAACTCGTCGACGGTGCGGCCGTGCCGCAGCGCGATCGTGGTGAGGGTGTCGTCGGCGCCGGTCGGGTCCTGGCCGACGACGTACTCCTCATGGACCCGTCGCGCCCGCCGGGCGGGCACCATGTCGGCCACCCCGGCGAGGGCGGTCACCGCGGACAGCAGCTGCACCGGGTCGGCCACAGAGGGCAGGGCCCCGAACACGTCGACGTCGATGTAGTCGACGCCGGGGGTCTGCTGCGCGGCTGCCACCAGCCGGCTCAGGTACACCGGCTCCGCCAGCCGCGCGGCTCGGAAGCCGGCCACGTCGAGCAGCCTTGCCCGTACGTGGGTGGCCACGTCGTCATACAGGTGGTCCGGGTCGACCTTGAGGCCCGCCGAGAGGACCAGCCACAGCTCCTCGCGGATGTCGAGGCGCACCGGCAGGTGGGGGTCACCGTATGCCGTCAGGGTGCCTTCGAGTGCGGTGAACAGCAGGTCGCCGGGATCGAGCGCCGCGTCGTCCAGTGTCGCGATGGTCACGTGCACGACTTCCCGACGACCGTCATACAGCCGTGCCGCAGCGGCCTGCGCGATGCCGGCGTGTGCGGCCGCGAAGTCGGCGTAGTCGGCCACCGACACCAGACGGTCGAGCGCCAGCGTTCGCAGGGGTATGACGTCTCGGTTGTCGGCGGGCGTGTCGCCGGGCGCGCCACCGGTCATCGGCAGCGGGTTGCTGACTGCGGCAACGCCGAGCGGCCGGGACGTGAGCTGCTGGACCCGGCCGGGGCCGACGTTGCCAGCTCGCCCGGCGCCGACCCGGTAGGAGGCGGTGACGTTCTCGACACCGTTGGGGAGACGTGAGCCGTGGACACCGTCACCGAAGCGCACCGACACGGCCGGACCCGATCCGGCCTCCTCGGCATAGCTGTGGTCCCGCGGACCAGAGTCCGCGAGGATCTCGGTGGGGTGCCAGCGGACCTGGTCGACGCGCACGGTCAAGGTGGTGGCGAACCCCTCGGGCGATACGGCCGGAAGGAACGTCAGGGGTGTGTCGTCCGTGGGCTGTTTCAGTGAGAACGACTGCCCTGCTTGCGTGGCCGAGCCGCTGCCGAGCACCTCCGACCGGGTCTCGCCCTGGGTCGCGGCGGCCACGTTGCCCTGGATGACCACGGTGTCCCGGACGTACTCGTAGGCCAACGGCGTGGCCAGGACCAGCACCGGGCGCGTCACGTCGCCGGGCAGGGTCAGGTCGATCCGCTGCTCCACGGCACCGACCATCGTCAGCTCGCTGGCCACGATCCCGGTCACGCCGGGGATGTCCCTGCGCTCGCCGGTCACCACGAGCCGCCGCCCGGGCATCAGGCCGGGGTAGCTCTGGGCGAGCGCGATCTCGCCGCCCCTGACCGGGTCGGGGATCGGTTCGTCGGAGAGGCTCAGCGGCTGGTCGCCGAACCAGACCGTGACGTCGTCGAGGTCGACGTCACGGCCGGTCGCGAGGAAGGGACCGGTCGTGGTGACGGCGGTCGTGGGCACCCGCGCCGACGTGCCTTCGGCGATGGTGACGATGCGCACGTAGTGTTGTGCCGACGCGATGCGGGTCACGAACTCGTGCGTCGAAGCTGGGTCGGTTGCGCCTTCGCCGCTGGTGCCGCGCTCGCGCGAGACCAGCCAGCCGCCGGGGACGAGGTTGTCCGGCGTGCCGTCGATGCTCAGCTGGGTGTCGGAGCGGAATTCGTCGGGTACGGGGCCGGCCTTGGTGCGCAGCGCGATCACGTGCGCGGTCAGGGGCGGTGCGGTGACGGCCTGCTGCCCGATGGCCTGGGCCAGTGTTCCCGCCAGCCGCGGATCTGCTCCGGCCAGCAGTGTCACCAGCGAGCTGGACCCCGGGTCCAGTGACTCTGCGGAGGCCTGGGCGAGGTCAGAGGCGAGCTTGGGCGGTCGGGACGGCGGTCGGCGCAGCGCCTGTAGGGCCGCGGCGGTGGCGAGCAGGGGAGTGGCGCGAGCGCAGTTGAGTGTGTCCGCACGGTCACGTCGCTCCGCCTCGCCGTCCGACGGGCAGGTGAGGGCGATCGCCAGCCGTTCGAGGTAGGCGAGCTCGGGCGACTGCGCCCGGGTGGATGCCGCGACCAGCGGGGCTGCGTCGCTCACGGCCTCCTCCAGCGAGGCGAGGACCACTGACACCCAACGCGACTCGTCCTTGCTGAGTCGTCCTGCGTCCGCGAACGCCCGGGACTCGGCGACCAGCCGGTGCAGGGTCGCGAGCGCGGTCATCTGGGTGGTCGGCTCGTCCAGATCCTGGCCTGCGGCGGTGAGGGCGACGCCGAGCTCCTGCTCGAAGGCGCTGGCGGCGGTCTTGCCGGCGTCGGCGACCGCCGCCTTCACCAGGCCCAGGGCCAGCTCGAGGCCCACCGGGGTCCCGGGATCGGGGACCAGGCGCACCAGCGTCCGGTCGGCCTGGAAGTCCGGCGCGACCGAGGCGATCTCACGCACCCGCGGCTGCTCGATGTCGCCGAGGTCGAAGACCAGCAGGTCGCCGGCCTTGAGGTTGAGCGAGGAGCCGTCGAACGTGAGCTCGGTGAACCCGGTCAGGGTACCCGCCTGGATCGGGAACGGCCGAGTTCGACGCACCTCCAGCTGGTTCCAGTCCGCGCGCGCGTCCAGCGTCTCGGAGACCTCGAACGTCTGCGGCAGCTCACCGGGCCCGGGAACGCTCTTGGCCGACGTCCCCGCCGGGATGGTGCCGACCGAGCCCGGGTCCATCGTGAAGGCCAGGTGACCGGACGCACCCAGCGACGGCCGGGGTCGGTAGCCCACGAGCCGGCCCAGGCGCACCAGCGACTCGGGGTTGACGGCGGTGCCCAGGGATGCCTCGTCCCGGGCGCGCTCAGCGTAGAAGGTGACGATGTCGGCCACCACCGCCCAGCAGTCGAGCAGCGCGATCGACGGATCGTCGGTCGTGCGTGCCGTGAGTTGCTGCAGTTCCGGGTAGGCGGCCAGCCGCGCTCGCATCGACGTGAGGAAGTCCTGGTGGGTGCCGATCCGGTAGCCGAGTGTGGGTAGTCCCGGCCGCTGGTACAAGGAGTGGGGAGTCACCGCCCGGACACCTCGACAGCACTCGCCGGGGCACCCGCCCGGACAGGTTCCGCAGGCGCTCGTCGAACAGGTCATCGTCCGCCTCCGATCACGAGCGCGACCAGCCCGTGGTCGGGCCGCGACGGGTCGTTGTCGAGCCGGGCCACCTCGAGGTCGCCCAGCTCCAGGAGGCCGTCGGCGAGCGCCCGGTCGTCGTACGGCCCGAACTGTCGGCGCAGCCGGGTCACCCTGACGCCCGCGACGCCGGGGACGGCCTGGACCGCCGCGACGACGGCGCTGATCCGGACCGGTGTCCCGAAGGTCTGTCGGTCGGGTGCGAAGAACGCCGGGCCGCGTGCCCCGGTGCGGGCTGCAAGAAGGTCGAGGACCGCGCCGCGCACGTGGTCGGTGTCGTAGTCCGGTGCCACCCGGACGCACAGCGCCAGGTCGAGGGTGACCAGGTCGGCCGGGCTGACGAAGACGTCGTGCCCGATCCGCCGATAGCGCTGCAGCCGCTCGCGAGCGGCGGTGAACAGCGCCTCCGTCGGTGTCTCCGTGCCGAGCGCGTCGATCGCGACGTCGGCCTCATACCAGCTGCCGGTCCAACGCAGCCCGCAGGCCGCTCTTTGCACCCCGGGCAACCCTTCTGCGACGTGGGCGTAGTCGTCGGCCGTCACGGCCCGGGCCAGCACGTCCAGCGCCTCGCGGGGCGCCCGCTGACGCACTTCGGCGACCGGCTCGGGGTCGGTGCCGCCGCACGCCG
>NZ_VOHR01000119.1 GCF_009192725.1 Segeticoccus rhizosphaerae
CCACGACGGCTACGGCCACCTCGCGTGGCGGCTGCGGCTGCTCGAGCGCGCGCGGGAGATCCGCCGGATCGAGCAGGCCGGCGTGCCGGTCGTCGCCTGGCGCGGTCCCGGCAGTCTCGATCAGGTGCTGCGCGAGCTCGCCCAGCGAGCTGCCGGACCGCGGATGGCCCACCGATGAGGTCCGACCTCGGAGCCGGGGCTCCCCGATGACCCCGTTCCGGCGGCTCGACGACGCGCTGCGCGACCTGCTCCAGCTGGCCGGTGCGGAGCTGCTGCTGCGCCTGGTGGTCCTGCTCGCGCCGGCGGTGTTCCTGGCGGCGGTGCTGGCCGCCGGCTCGGTCCCCGTGTGGGCGGTCGTCGTGGGGCTGCTGCTGGCGCTCCTCACGGTGCTCGCCCCTGACAGCGACGCCGGGACGTTGACGACCCTCTACCTGCTCGCCGTCTGGTACTTCGGCCACCAGGGCGATCCCCACACCCTGTGGACCCTGGTCGCCGCTCTGGCGTTGTTGGGGTTCCACGTCGCCACCACGGCCACGACCCGCGCACCGCACACCGGCCGCCTGCCCGCAGGCAGCCTTGCCCGCTGGTCGGTCCGCACAGCGGTCGTCGCCGGCGTGACCATCGCTGTGTATGCCGTGGGGCGGGCCTTCGCCGCGCTGGACACCGCTGGCAGCGTCGTGCTGACCACGACGGCCGGGGTGGTCGCGGCCGCGGCGCTGGTGGCTGCCCGTCGCTGGTCGCTGCGCCCGCCCGGAGGCCCGCGCCGGCTCTGATGCGCGCGCAAAGCATGCGCCGAGTGGTGCCAGCGCGACGTGCGAGATCAGACGCCAGGCGGGTTGGTCAGGCGGATTCCTTGCGCTGGCGCTTGGCCCGGGCGGGGCGCTCGTCGCGACGCACGATGGTCGGGTTCACGTTGTCGAGGACCACCTCGCGGGTGACGACCACGCGGGCGATGTCCTCCTCGCTGGGCACGTCGAACATGACCGGCAGGAGCACCTCCTCCATGATCGCGCGCAGTCCGCGGGCGCCGATACCGCGCAGCATCGCCTGGTCGGCCACGGCCTCGATCGCCTCGTCGGTGAACTCGAGCTCGACCCCGTCGATCTCGAACATCCGCTGGTACTGCTTGACGAGGGCGTTGCGTGGCTCGGTGAGGATCTTGACCAGGGCGTCGCGGTCGAGCGGCGACACGGTCGTGATCACCGGGAGCCGGCCGATGAACTCCGGGATCAGCCCGAACTTCATCAGGTCCTCGGGCATCACGTCGCCATAGGACTCACCGACGTCCTTGGCCTGGTGCAGCTCGGAACCGAAGCCCAGCCCCTTCTTGCCCGAACGGGACTCGATCAGCTTCTCCAGCCCGGCGAACGCCCCACCCACGATGAACAGCACGTTGGTGGTGTCGATCTGGATGAACTCCTGGTGCGGGTGCTTGCGGCCACCCTGGGGCGGCACCGAGGCGGTGGTGCCCTCGAGGATCTTCAGCAGTGCCTGCTGCACTCCCTCACCGGAGACGTCGCGGGTGATCGACGGGTTCTCGCTCTTGCGGGCGATCTTGTCGACCTCGTCGATGTAGATGATGCCGGTCTCGGCCTTCTTGACGTCGAAATCCGCGGCCTGGATCAGCTTCAGCAGGATGTTCTCGACGTCCTCACCGACGTAGCCGGCCTCCGTGAGGGCCGTAGCATCGGCAATCGCGAACGGCACGTTGAGCATCCGCGCCAGCGTCTGCGCGAGGTAGGTCTTGCCGCACCCCGTAGGGCCGATCAGCATGATGTTGGACTTGGAGATGTCCACGACCTGCTCGGCGTCCTTCTTGGACACGTTCTCGCCGGCCTGGATCCGCTTGTAGTGGTTGTAGACGGCCACCGCGAGCGCCCGCTTGGCGACGTCCTGGCCGATGATGTACTGCTCGAGGAAGTCGAAGATCTCACGCGGCTTGGGCAGCTGCTCCAGGCCGAGGTCGGAGGACTCGGCGAGCTCCTCCTCGATGATCTCGTTGCACAGCTCGATGCACTCGTCGCAGATGTAGACGCCCGGCCCGGCGATGAGCTTCTTGACCTGCTTCTGGCTCTTGCCGCAGAAGGAGCACTTCAGCAGATCTCCACCGTCTCCCACACGTGCCACGAGGCGGCCCCTTCATCCTTGGTCTGCACCCGTGGTCCGGATGCCCTGTCGGTTTCGTGCGTCTGTTGCTGCCCTGCCGTGGCCCGACGCTACCCCGAGGGCCGTCGAGTCGCCTTCATTGAACGCCGGTGTCGGCCTCCCGTCACGGGTTGTCCGCTCAGGGCGGACAACCCGTGCGCGGGCCGGCCGGGAGTGTTCACTCCTCGAGCGCTGCCTTGCGGCTCTGCAGGACCTCGTCGATGAGGCCGTACTCCTTGGCGTCCTCCGCCGACAGGATCTTGTCACGCTCGATGTCGACACGGACCTGCTCCACCGTGCGGCCGGAGTGAGCGGCGAGGGTCTCCTCCAGCCACTCACGCATGCGCAGGACCTCGTTGGCCTGGATCTCCAGGTCACTGGCCTGGCCGCCGAGGCCCTCCATGGCCGGTTGGTGGATCAGGATCCGGGAGTTGGGCAGAGCGAAGCGTTTGCCCTTCGCCCCCGCGCCGAGCAGCACCGCAGCCGCGGACGCCGCCTGGCCGATCACGAAAGTCTGCACGTCCGGGCGGACGTACTGCATCGTGTCGTAGATCGCGGTCATCGCGGTGAAGGAGCCACCGGGGCTGTTGATGTACATGAGGATGTCCCGGTCGGGGTCCTGGCTCTCGAGGACGATCAGCTGGGCGATGATGTCGTCCGCCGACGCGTCATCGACCTGCACGCCGAGGAAGATGATGCGGTCCTCGAAGAGCTTGGTGTAGGGGTCGGTGCGCTTGCTGCCGTAGGAGGTGCGCTCCTCGAACTGCGGGAGGATGTACCGGCTGGACGGGGCGGGGACACGCGGGCCGCCATACGAATGGTTGATCATCTGCAGTGCTCCAAGTCTCGAAGGTATGGCGGATCAGGACTGTTCGGCGTTGCTGGCCTCGTCGGAGCTCAGGTAGACGTGGTCGACGAACCCGTACTCCTTCGCCTCCTCGGCGGTGAACCAGCGGTCGCGGTCGGAGTCCTTCTCGATCTGCTCCACGGTCTGCCCGGTGTGCTGCGCGATGAGGCCGGCCATCTGCTTCTTGATGTGCAGCATCTGCTCCGCCTGGATCTTGATGTCCGAGGCCGTGCCGCCGATGCCGCCGGACGGCTGGTGCATCATCACGCGGGCGTGCGGGGTCGCGTAGCGCTTGCCCGGCGTGCCTGCGCTCAGCAGGAACTGTCCCATGCTGGCGGCCAGGCCCATCGCCACGGTCGCCACATCGCAGGGCACCCACTTCATCGTGTCGAAGATGGCCATGCCGGCCGTCACCGAGCCACCGGGGCTGTTGATGTAGAGCCAGATGTCCTGGTCGGGGTCCTCTGCTGCGAGCAGGAGCAGCTGCGCGCAGATCGCGTTGGCGTTGTCGTCCCGGACGTCGGAGCCCAGGAAGATGATGCGCTCCTTGAGCAGACGGTTGTAGATCTGGTCGTCCAGACCGCCTGGCCGCGCGTCTTCCGCGGCGACGATCTCGCTGCTGTTGCTCACCGTTTCTCCATCTGTCGGGAGGGGACCACCGCAGGTTCGGTCCCACTGTTTGTCTGTCTGCTGTGCCTGACAGTGACCCTAACGCCCGGCTTCCCCGGGACAGTCCCCGTAGGGCACGGTGTTCGCCCTGAGCGCACAAGTCCGCGGCCGTACCGGTAGACGCGAGGGCGCCCCGGCTCCGGTGTGGAGCGGGGCGCCCTGTGCGCGAGCGGTGGGGCGTCAGGAGCCGGCCGGCGTGGCCTGCTCGTCGCGTGGCGCGGCCTCGTCGGTCGCGACCTCAGCATCCTGGGCCTGCGTGTCGGCGGCCTCCTCGGTCTCGGCAGTCTCCTCGGCAGTGGCCTGCGCCGCCGCCATCGCAGCAGCCTCGGTCGCCTCGGCGTCGTCGGTGGCGTCCTCGACGTCTTCCTCGGTGTTCAGCGCGTTGAGGTCCACGACGTTGCCTGCGCTGTCGACGACCTCGGCCTGCTCCAGCACGCTCGCCAGGGCCTTGCGTCGACCCACCTCCGCGAGCATGGCCGGGACCTGCCCACCCTGGTCGACCGCCTGGGCGAACTCGTTGGGCTCCATGCCGTACTGCTGGGCCGACATCACGAGGTACTCGATCAGCTCGTCCTGGCTGACCTGGACCTCCTCCTTCTCGACGATGGCGTCGAGCAGGAACTGGGCCTTCAGCGCCTTGCGGGTGCTCTCGCCGACCTCCGCGCGGTGCTCATCGTCGTCGAGCCGGTTCTCACCCTCGAGGTGGCTGTGCACCTCCGCCTCGACCAGCGAGTCGGGCACCGGAATCTCGGTGGTCTCGAGCAGGTGCTCGAGCACCTTGTCGCGGGCCTGGACGCCCTGCTCGAACTTCTTGGCGCGTTCGGCCTGGGCGCGGACGTCCTCGGTCAGCTCGTCCATGGTGTCGAACTCGGAAGCGAGCTGGGCGAACTCGTCGTCGAGCTCGGGCAGGACCCGCTCCTTGACCGACTGCACCGTGACGGTCACGTCGGCGTCCTGGCCCTCACGGTCGCCCCCCGCCAGAGGTGCGGTGAAGTCCTTGGTCTCGCCGGCCGACATACCGGTGAGCGCCTCGTCGAGCCCCTCGAGCATGTTCCCCGAACCGATCTCGTAGGAGACGCCCGTCACGGAGTCGATCTCCTCGTCGCCGATCGTGGCCGACAGGTCGATGGAGACGAAGTCTCCCTCGGCTGCTGCGCGCTCGACACCGGTGAGGGTCCCGAACCGCTGGCGCAGCGCGGTCATCCGCTCCTGCACGTCCTCGTCGGAGGCCGAAACCTCATCGACCTCGACCTTGATCGAGGAGTAGTCGGGCAGCGTGACCTCGGGACGCACGTCGACCTCGACGGTGAAGGCGAGCTCATCGCCCTCGCCCGTGGGGACACCGGTCACCTCGACCTCGGGCTGGCCGAGCGGGCGGACGCCCTGCTCCTCGACGGCCTGGCCGTAGAACTGCGGCAGGGCCTCGTTGACCGCCTCCTGCAGCACCGCGCCGCGGCCGACCCGCTGGTCGATGATGCGGGCGGGGACCTTGCCCTTGCGGAAGCCCGGCACGTTGATCTGCCCGCCGATCGCCTTGTAGGCCGCATCGAGGCTCGGCTTGAGCTCGTCGAAAGGGACCTCGACGGTCAGCTTGACCCGGGTCGGGTTGAGGGTCTCGACGGCACTCTTCACTGCAGGGCACTCCAGAACGTGTGGGGGCTGTGGGGGTCACAGATGCGGACGACGAACCATGCTATCGGCTGCGGCGCGCAGAACCGAAACGGCGACGGCCGCACTGTGAGCCCGACCGCGCGGGAGCAAGCCAGACCTCTGGTCGGGCTGACAGGATTTGAACCTGCGATCTCTTCGTCCCAAACGAAGCGCGCTACCAAACTACGCCACAGCCCGTGGTGGCCCCGCGGAGCCGAGCGCCCCCGTGCGGGGGCGATTTCGGGAACTCGCGAGAGCGGCACTAGGCTAACCCCTCGCAGGCCCGGCCCCCACGGCGGTGCCGCACGCGGGTGTAGCTCAATGGTAGAGCCCCAGTCTTCCAAACTGGCTACGCGAGTTCGATTCTCGTCACCCGCTCCACCGCTCCACCGCGTCACCGCCGACCTGGAGCTGGACGAGACCGGGCTCCTCGTCAGCGGCGCCAGATCATGATGACCGCGCGGTCATCGTCCTCCCCGGCCGCCGACGTCGCGCAGATCCGGTGGGCGGCTCCTTCGAAACCTCGGGCGATCTGCCGCTCGGCCGCGCCGAGCATCCGGTCGACCCCGATGGACAGGTCCAGGTCACGCCGCTCGATGACACCGTCGGTGTAGAGCAGCAGCGCGTCGCCACGTTCCATCCGACCCATGACCCGCGGGAACGCCGAGGTCTCCATGACGCCGAGCACCGGCCCCCGGCCCTCGTCGACGACGTCCCATCGGCCCGAGCCGACGTGGTAGCGCACCGCCTGGGGGTGACCGGCGCTGCCGATGCAGTAGTCGCCGGTGTCGAGCTCCACGGCGAAGTGGATCGCGGTGGCGAACCCCTCGTGCCAGCGCTGCCGCAGCAGGTAGTCGTTGGCCGCGGGCAGGAACTCGGTGGGGGCCATCGCGCCGAGCAGGCCAGCAAAGGCACCCGACAGCAGCAGTGAGCGGGTCCCGGCGCCGACCCCCTTGCCCGACACATCGACCAGGGCGACCTCGAGCCGGTTGTCGCGGGTGCGGTTGGCGACCACGAAGTCTCCCGAGAAGGAGTCTCCGTGCGCAGGCATGACCGAGCTCTCGGCATACCAGCCCGTCGGCAGGTCCGGCAGCTCGCCGTGCGCCTGCAGCCGGTCGCGCAGGTCCACCAGCATCGACTCCCCCAGCGACCCCTGGACGCCGAGCCGCGCGCGGCTCCTCGCGACGGTGACCATCAACGCCATCACCACGAGCAGGATGACCATCGAGCCCCACAGGCTCTCCTTGTCGTGCAACTTCAGCACCGCCGCGACGGTGAAGCAGGCGACCAGGACCAGGTAGACCCGGCGGATCATCCCCAGCGGCAGGAACAGGCCCGCCACCACCGCGAGCGGCACGAACGACGACCAGGGCACCACCGCGGGCCACCGCGTGATCCCCCAGGTCGCGGCGAGCGCGATGAGCACGAGAGTGGTCGAGATCCAGACGTGCTCGTGGCGTCGGAGGCGCGAGACGACGCGCTGGCGGGTCCCGAACGTCATTGGGCGCGCCGCTACCACCTCCAACTGTGTCATCACAAAGTCAGGCTAGCCACGTGGCGCCGCAGAAGGACGCCGCTTTACCCACTTCTTACCGTCCAGTATCCCGGCGTTGACCCTCTCACGTGGCCGGTTCGCCAGGGAGCGCCCCGTCCACCTCGTAGCGCGAGACCATCTCGATCCGCCGCCGGTGTCGTTCCTCGCCGCTGAACGGTGTCGTGAGGAAGACACGCACCATCGCCGTGGCCTCCTCCACCGTGTTCATCCGGCCGCCGATGGAGATCACCTGCGCGTCGTTGTGCTGCCGGGCGAGGCTGGCCAGCTCGGTGTTGTAGCACAGCGCGGCGCGGATACCGGCCACCTTGTTGGCAGCCATCTGCTCGCCGTTCCCCGAGCCACCGAGCACGATCCCGCGCGACCCGGGATCCCCCGCCACGGCGGTGGCGGCGCGCAACACACACACCGGATAGTCGTCCTCGGGGTCCAGCTCCGCCGGCCCGTGGTCGACCACCTCGTGACCCTCGTCGGTCAGGAACGACACGAGCGCTCGTTGCAGCTCGTATGCCGCGTGGTCACCGCCGATGTGGACACGCATCATGTGCCTGCTTTCCTGGTGGGCTGCCGGGTGCGGGTCAGGAGTGGGGGCCGTCGTGGATCGGGAAGATGGGTCCCACGGTGCGGGTGCGCTTGAGCTCGAAGAAGCCGTCGGTGCCGGCCACGAGCAGGCAGCCGTCCCAGAGCCGCCCGGCGGCCTCTCCCGTCGGCGCCGGCGAGACGACCGGCCCGAAGAAGGCCACCCCCTCGACCGAGATCACCGGGGTCCCGACCTCGTCGCCGACCAGGTCGATCGCGCGCTGGTGGCTGGCCCGCAACTGCTCGTCCACCTCGTCGGTGTCGGCGAACCGCGCCAGCTCGGCGGGCAGGTCGCACTCCGCCAGTGACTCGGCGATCACCACCGCGCGGTCGTCGATCTTGCGGTAGTGGATGCGGGTGCCCATCGCGTCATACAACGGCTTGATGACCTCGGCGCCATGCTTGCGGGCGGCCGCGATGATGACCCGGACCGGGCCCCAGGAGCGGTCGAGCATGTCGCGGTAGTCGGCCGGAAGGTCACGGCCCTCGTTGAGCACCGACAGGCTCATGACCGACCAGGTCACGTCCATGTCGCGGACCTTCTCGACCTCCATCAGCCAGCGCGATGTCATCCAGGCCCACGGGCAGGCGGGGTCGAACCACATCTCGGCCTGACTGCGGGGGGAGGACTGGGCGGGGCGGGTGTCAGAAGTGGTCACCCGATCCATCTTGCCAGTCGTCGGGACGCCGGGGGAAAGGGGTGAGGCGGGCGGGGCCCCGCGTGCCATCATGGCCGGGTCCACGCTCTGCCCCCCGTCCACGGAGATGACCTGTGTCCGGCAAGAACCTCACCCGCGTCGAGGCCCAGGAGCGTGCCGCCCTGGTCTCCGTCGCCTCGTATGACGTGTCCCTCGACCTCACGACGGGTCCGAAGACCTTCCGCACCACCACGAAGGTCACCTTCGACGCGACCGGCGAGGGCGCGGACACGTTCATCGACCTGATCGCCGACTCGGTGCAGGAGATCGTGCTCAACGGCGAGCAGCTCGACCCGGGCGCTCACTTCGACGGCGCCCGCGTCACGTTGCCGAACCTGCGCAGCCACAACGAGCTGACGATCGACGCGACCGGCGTCTACATGAACACTGGAGAGGGGCTGCACCGCTTCGTCGACCCGGTCGACGACGAGGTCTACCTCTACACGCAGTTCGAGGTCGCCGACTCCCGCCGGATGTTCGCGGTCTTCGAGCAGCCCGACCTCAAGGCCGAGTTCGCCTTCACGGTCACGGCTCCCGGCCACTGGCAGGTCATCTCCAACCAGCCGACCCCCTCCCCCGCGCCGGTCGAGGGTTCCGACGACGCGACGTGGACCTTCGAGCCGACGCCGCGCATCTCGTCATACATCACCGCCCTGATCGCCGGGCCCTACGACGTCGTCCGGGACGAGGTGCAGACGCGCAAGGGGCCGGTCTCCATGGGGCTGTTCTGCCGACGGTCGCTGACGCCGCACCTTGACGCGCCCAACGTGTTTGACTGCACCAAGCGAGGATTCGCGTTCTTCGAGAGCGAGTTCGACGTCGACTACCCGTTTGCGAAGTACGACCAGATCTTCACCCCCGAATACAACATGGGCGCGATGGAGAACGCCGGAGCCGTGACGCTCAACGAGATCTACGTCTTCCGGGCCAAGGTGCCCGACGCGATGATCGAGCGCCGGGCGCTGACGATCCTGCACGAGCTGGCACACATGTGGTTCGGCAACCTGGTCACGATGCAGTGGTGGAACGACCTGTGGCTCAACGAGTCGTTCGCCGAGTGGGCCTCGACGACCGCCCAGTCGGAGGCCACCCAGTGGGAGACGGCCTGGACCACGTTCGGCACGTCCGAGAAGGCGTGGGCCTACAACCAGGACCAGCTGTCCTCGACCCACCCGATCGTCGCGCCGATCCGCGACCTCGAGGACGTCGAGGTCAACTTCGACGGCATCACCTATGCCAAGGGTGCCTCGGTCCTCAAGCAGCTCGTCGCGTATGTCGGCCGCGAGCCGTTCGTGGCCGGGCTGCGGGCCTACTTCGCCAAGCACGCGTGGGGCAACACCACCCTCGCCGACCTGCTCGGGGAGCTGGAACAGACGTCGGGGCGGGACCTGTCCGCCTGGTCGCAGCAGTGGCTCGAGACCGCGGGCGTCAACACGTTGCGCCCGGAGGTCGAGGTCGACGGGGAGGGCACCATCACCGCGGCGGCGATCAGGCAGACGGCGGCGCCCGACTTCCCGACGCTGCGCCCGCACCGTCTGGCCGTCGGGCTCTACTCCCTGCAGGGCAACCAGCTGGTGCGCACCGACCGGTTCGAGCTCGACGTCGCCGGCGAACGCACCGAGGTCAAGGAGCTCGTCGGGCTCGCCCAGCCCGACCTCCTGCTCGTCAACGACGACGACCTCGCCTACGCCAAGATCCGTCTCGACGAGCGGTCACTCGCCACCGCGGTGACCCACCCCCGCGGCTTCACGCAGAGCCTGCCGCGGGCCCTGGTGCTGGGGGCAGCGTGGGACATGACGCGCGACGCGGAGCTGCCGGGCCGCGACTTCATCGAGATGGTCCTGCAGACCCTGCCCGGCGAGAGTGACTCGACCCTGCTGCGCACCCTGTTGGGGCAGTTGCAGGTGACCGCGATGCAGTACGTCGCCCGCGACCACCGCGAGGCAACGCTGGCCATGGTCACCTCGCGGCTGCGGGCGCTGATGGCGGCGGCCGAGCCCGGCAGCGACGCCCAGCTGCAGCTCACGTCGGCGTTCGCCTTCTACTCCCGTTCGGACGAGGACGTCGCACACGTCCGCGCTCTGCTCGAGGGCAGCACGGTGCTCGACGGCCTCGCGGTGGACACCGAGATGCGCTGGACGCTGCTGACCAGCCTCGCGGCCGCGGGCGCCGCCGACGCCGCCGAGATCGAGGCCGAGCGCGAGCGCGATGACACCGCGACC
>NZ_VOHR01000012.1 GCF_009192725.1 Segeticoccus rhizosphaerae
CGCCACCAGCGGCACCGGAAGCTCGATCCGCGTGGCCGCGCGCGCCACGACCGCCAGCGCAGCCATGTGCACGTCGTGCCCGCAGGCGTGCATCGCCGGGCCCCGGGCCCGCCAGGCCACGTCGGTCTCCTCCTGGACCGGGAGGGCATCCAGCTCGGTCCGCAGCGCGATGGCCGGTCGTGACCCGTCGCCGGTCATCGGCACGAGCCGACCGGTGCCCGCGACGGTCTTGCCCGGGCCGACGCCGAGCGCGCGCACGATCCGCTCAGCGGTGGGGCCCTCCTCACCGCTGACACGGGGGTTGGCATGCAGCTCGTGCCGCAGCTCGACGGCTGCCGGCAGCTCCTCCGCGATCGCGGCCCGCCAGTGCTCGATGAGGTCAGCCATGTTCGAGACCATAGACGCGTGAGGCGTTCTCGCGGCAGACCAGCGATGCCACACGCTCAGCATCTCGCTCGGCCATCTCGCCGGCCTCCACGAGGCCCGACAGCACCTCGGAGAGCCCGCGCCGGAAGAACAGGGCTCCCAGGGCATACAGCTCGGCCAGGCCGAAGGCGTCCGAGGAGTAGAGCAGCTTCCCGAACGGGACGAGCTCCAGTGATTCACGGATGACGGTGGTCGACAACGCTCCCGTGTTGTGGGTGGCGAGGCCCACGTCCATGAAGACGTGGTCGAAGACCTGGGCCAGATAGGCCGCGTGCCGGTGGAACGGGTAGTTGTGCAACAGCAGCACCGGCACGCCTCGCTCCTGGGTGGCGCGCAGGAAAGCGGTCATCCGCAGCGGGTCGCAGTCCAGCAGGTTGAGGTCGGGGTCCCCGTAGCCGACGTGGACCTGGAGCGGCAGCCCGGCCTCGATGGCGGACCAGGCCAGCCAACCGTTGACCACACGGTCGGCGATCCGCCACCCGCCGTCCGGGAGCTCGCGGCCGGCGAGCGCCGCAGCCACGTCCGCGGACGACGGAGGGCTGGCCGGCAGATCGAGACCGACCCGGTAGGCCGCCACGCTCTTGGCCCCCACCACGCCCGGCGTCCTCGCTCGGGCACGCAGGAGGTCGGTGAAGCGTTCGGGGAACTCGGCGGGCGAAACACCCTCGTCCAGAAGCCCTTCCGCCAGCACCTCCAGGCGGACGACCTCCGAGGCTCTCGCCTCGGCCAGTCCGGCCAGTTCCTCGATACCGCAGATGGTTCCAGGTTCGAACCCGGTGTCCACGACGTACCTCTGCGTCCCGGCGGCCGCCAGCATCGTCCGAGCCACCTCGACCGCCCCCAGCTCACGTCGGCGGCTCAGGTAGTGGTCGGCATCCACCAACGGCGGCAAACCGAGCAACGGCGCGCACCAGCGGCGGACCGCCAGGCCGAGCATGGACTCGAAGATCGTCGTGCCCAGCGGGGAGGGCCCCGGCGCCTCGTTGAGCAGCTCCTCGAACTGCTGGCGGTCGAGGTCGCGGAGCACGAGACCGTGGCAGTGATGGTCGACCAACGGCCCTGTCAGGAAAGGGAACCGGGTCGGGCTCGCCGGACCAGCCATTCAGTGGCTCTCCTCGAGGGCAGGCTCCTGGTCGATCCTCGTCATCCCCAAGGAGAGCCGCCGGGCGAGGCCGGGCACGGCGAACATGACGATCGTCACGAGCAGCAGCCAGCCGAAGGCCACGACGGGGAAGAACCGCGCCGGACCGGAGTCGGGATAGGGGAAGACGTTGCGCCAGATGGTGTAGCCGAGCATCAGCAGCGCTGCGATCGGCACGACGACCTGCCAGGTGGGGACGGGCAGCTTCTTGTCGATGAAGACCAGCTTGATGCAGCCGATGGTGGCCAGCACGTAGGCGACCAGCAGGATGAGCGTGCCGATCGTGCCGCTCCACAAGAAGGTGTCGAACGGTGTGGCGCCGCAGAAGACCGCGCAGATGATCGCGATCACCAGGACCAGCGTGGTCACCACCCCGGCAGCTGCCGCCGGTGTGCCGTATGAGTTCGTCCGTCCCAGCGGGTGGCCCGGACCCAGGTCGCGGCTGATCGCGAAGAGCAGCCTGGACGCGCCCACCACACAGGCCAGGCAGCAGGCGAAGGCGCTGACGCAGGCCCCCAGCGTGATCACCTCCCCCACCCACAAGGCGATGTAGGTCGTGCCGAGGTCACCCATCAGCGCCGGCGAGGCGATGAACTTCTTCACGCCCTCCGCGTCGGCGCCGAACGCCATCATCTCGATGGCCGTCATCACGGTGAAGTAGACGCCACCGAAGATGGCCGTGCCGAGGATCGCTCTCGGGATGTCCTTGCGTGGGTGGTGAGCCTCCTCCCCCAACGTCGCGGCCGCCTCGAAGCCCGCGAAGGACAACAGCCCGAAGATGATGCCCAGGAACACGTTCGACGTGCTCGTGCCCTGCGGGACAGTGAACACGTCGAGGGTGAAGTGTGCGTCTCCCGGCGCGTTGCCGGCCAGCATCCGGATCAACACGATCGCGCCGATGACGACGATGAGCAGCACGGTGAGCCCCTCGATGGTCAGCAACGTCGTCGTGGCGTTCTTGGTGGGCAGGACGGTGAAGACCAGCGCCAGGGCGAGGGCGATCCCACCCACGACGAAGCCCGCCCACCAGGGTTGGTGGTTCCAGACCCCGATGTCGTCGAGGAAGGCCGCCCCGAAGATGCCCGCAGCCGACGACGTCACGAGCGCGTAGAAGACATAGGTCCCCATGAGGCCCAACCCCGCGATGGCCCCAGCACGGGGACCGAGGGTCGCACCGGCGAACACGTAGACCGAGCCGGCATGCCGGTAGTACTGGCACAGCCGCACGAAGACGTAGGCGATGAGCAGCACCGCGATCGCGGCGAGGAAGAACGCCAGCGGCGTGGCCCGTCCGATCAGTCCCGCCGTGCCCTGGGGGTTGATGTTGATCGCCATGCTCGGAGCCATGAGGGCCACCGAGATGCCGACCGCCTGCCACACGGACAGACCTCGTCGGAGGCCGCCCTCCTCGAGCTCTGCCATACGACGCCTCTCTTCTGTCCGTGGCCCGATCTGGCCCGATCAGTGCGCTACGCCCCTGCCACAGTGTGCTGTCCATCACATAACCTGTCCAGCGGCGTCGTCATTCGTGCGCGCGCCGTGCCCGTCGCTCCCAACGAGAGGACCTGCCGTGGACCTGGCCGACCGTGAGCAACGCCGCAGCAGAGCCGAGGGGATGCTGGAAGGTCTGGCCGCACGCGGTGTCGAGGTCGTGGCGACGACGTTCGTCGACAACTCCGGCATCGCGCGGGTCAAGTCCGTGCCGCTGCGACGGCTTCCCCAGCTGGCGAGCTGGGGCGCGGGCTTCTCCACGAGCTTCGACCGCTTCCGGTTCGACGACTGGATCGCCGGATCAGGCCAGCGCACCGAGCCGGTCGGCGACCTGCGCATCGTGCCGGACCTCGACCGGGTCGTCCCCCTGGCTGCACAGCCCGGATGGGCCTGGGCCCCGGGAGAGCGATACCTGCAGTCGGGCGAGCCGCATCCCCAGTGCAGCCGGTTGCTCCTGGCGAGGCTCACCGAGGCCCTCGCAGCGCAGGCCATCACGGCCCGCTGCGCGGTCGAGATCGAGTGGGTCGTGTCCGACGGTGCCGGCGAGGAGTTCCGCCCGGGCTTCGTGGGCTCCGGCTATGGGATGTCACGACTCATCGCCGGCAGCGACTACTGCCGGGACGTGGTCACCTCGCTGGAACACGAAGGCATCGAGGTCGAGCAGTTCCACCCCGAGTACGCCCCCGGGCAGCTGGAGGTGGCCGTCTCCTCCGAGTCGCCCGTCGCGGCGGCTGACACGTCGGTGCTCGTGCGGTCGACGATCCGGGCGGTCGGGGCGCGCCACGGATTGCGAACCTCCTTCTCTCCCAAGGTCGACGTGTCCGGGGTCGGCAACGGCGGCCACGCGCACCTGAGCCTGTGGCGCGACGGGCTCAACCTGATGTCCGGCGGTGACCGCCGCTGCGGTCTCACCGCTGAGGGTGAGAGCTTCGCCGCCGGTGTGCTGCAACGCCTCCCGGCGTTGCTCGCGGTCGGCTGCCCGAGTCCCGCCAGCTACCTGCGCCTGGTGCCGTCGCACTGGGCCGGTGACTACGCCTGCTGGGGCCTGGAGAACAGGGAGGCGGCGTTGCGGATGGTGACCGGGTCAGAGGGGTCGGCGCCCTGGGCAGCCAACCTCGAGGTCAAGTGCGTGGACCTGCTGGCCAACCCCTACCTGCTGTTCGCGGGCCTGATGGCCGCCGGGCTGGCCGGTTTGGAGGACCACTCCGAGCTCCCCGACCCCGTCGACGTCGATCCTGCGGCACTCGGCGAGGAGACCCTGGCCGAGCGTGGCATCGAGCGGCTGCCGACCGGCCTCGGCACTGCCCTCGAGGCGTTTCGCGCCGACGAGGTACTCACTCGGGCGTTCGGACCTGATCTGGTGGCGTCCATCGTGGCGGTCCGCCAGAGCGAGATCGAGCTGTTCGCCGAGTCGAGCGACGAGGAGATCGCGGACGCGCTCCGCTGGGTGCACTGAGCCCTGCCCGCGGCTCGGGCTCGACGGGTCAGGCCATCAGCCGATGCCGAGGGTGAAGTCGAGCCCGGTCTCGAAGGTCGCCACCGGCGCTTCGCTCACCGTGGAGCCGTCCTCGACCACGGAGACCTGCGGTGCAATGCGGACCTGGGCCGTGGTCATGCCCGCGGGCACCCGGAAGACGAGGGCACCGCTCCCGGCTCCGAGCGGTCCGTCCTGTCCGGCGGGGACCTGCGCGACACAGGCTGTCCCGTTCACCGTTGCGATCACGCCACCCGGAGCCCAGCGGGACTGCGCGTAGCCGTCCGGCCCGAGGGTGGCCGAGTCCAGCGTGTAGGGGACGACCAGCCACTGCGTGCCGTCCTCGGCCGTGCCGTAGCCGGGTTCCCAGGACGCCCGGTGCGCCTGGCCGAGACGCAGGCCATGCAGCTCGGCGGTGTAGCCGTCCTTCATCGCACTGGCCGCGGTGACCACCTGGACGTCGGCCGGCGCGTCGCCGGTGTGCGCCCAGGCGGTGGCTGTCCCGCCGGTGCCGGCATCGATACTCCAGCTGCCGTCGTCGGATGTCACGGTCAGGACGACCAATGCCCTGGACACCTCGACACCGGCGGGCACCGTCACCGCCAGGTACTGCGTGCCGGTCGCCGGCACCGAGACCGGCTCACCGTCTCCGACGCGGATCGAGGTGTGCGCCTCGGGTGCCGCGTCGCCGCTGAACTGCACGGAGACGATCCACAGGCGGGCGCCGTCGGCAGGGGTGGCCGGTTCCCCGCCGCGTTCCACGGTGGCCCCCGCCTCCAGTGCTTGGTGGGTCACGGTGACCGTGCCGGCCGGAGTCGCCAGCTCACCCGACGATGTGGGCTGGTATGTCGTCGGAGCGTCGATCGACCAGGCTTGCCCCGGCTGCACCGGCGTCGGGTCCTGCGTCGTCGGGGGGTCGGTCGGGGTGCCCGACGGCGGGTCGGTCGGCGTGCTGGTCGTGGTCGGAGGCGTGGTCGGGCTGTCCGTGCTGGGGGAAGGCGTCGTGGTGTCGGTGCTCGGCGGCTTCGTGGTGCCGGTCGGGTCACCGCCCGGGTCACCGCTCGGCTTGTCACCGCCGGCCGGCTCATCACTCCCGGTCTTCGTGCTGCCCTGCTTCGAGGGGGCCTTCGTGGGGGCGACCGTCGAGGACGGCGTCGGCGTCGGTTCCGACGAGGCGGGCGGCGCCGGCGGCTGGTCGGAGTCGGCCTGCCGTCGGGGCCCGTCCGCGAGCACCGGAGGCGAGTCCTGCTTCGGAGCTGGCGACGTGCTCGGCGCCGGACGGGACTTCCGCCCGGTGCGTTGAGGGTTCTGGGGCGGCTCGTCCGGCACCTGGCGCGGGTTCACGGCTGCCGGGACACGACCGGGCGCCGCGCCGACCGGCGCGACGTCACCGTCGCGGTAGGCCTGGCCCCAGCCGAGCACGGACCGCACGTAGTCCATTGAGTGGTTGTAGCGCAGCACCGCCGACGCCAGCCCTGACGGAGTGCGCAGGTCCGCCCCACCCGAGCAGAGGTAGCGCGCGGCCCCGAGCGTGGCGTCATACACGTTGTTGGGGTCGGCGATGCCGTCACCGTTGCCGTCGGCCCGGACGCCGGCCCAGGTACCGGGCAGGAACTGCATCGGGCCGACTGCGCGGTCGTAGTGCGGATCGCCGTCGAAGGCACCCCCGTCGCTGTCGTGGATCACCGCGTTGCCCGCCATCGAACCGTCCAGCCGGGGCCCGAGAATGCGACCGAGCGTGTTGCCGTGGCTGTCGACCCGCCCGCCCGATGCGTGCCCCGACTCGATCCGGCCGATGCCGGCCAGCAGCCACCACGGGACCCCACACGTCGGGTCCGTGCGAGCCGTCTCGTCGGCCGCCTGGTGGTAGGCCGCGAGCACGGTGCCCGGGATACCGAGGGCCGAGGACGGGATGTCGGTCGGCGCGGTTCCCTCGAGCACCGTGGTGCTCAACTGGCGGACCACTCGTGCACCACCACGGGCTGCCCGTTGTCCCGCGTCCACCCAGCTCGGCGCCACATCGACGGAACGAGCTGCTTGCTCGGCGAGCTCGGAAAGCAGAGCTCGCCTCGACGAAGTGACGGGTGCCGGGCTCGCGAATGCCGCCGGGACGGCACGGCCGGTGCTGGTCTGCGCCACCCGAGCCGCCCGAGCTGACGGAGCCCCCGGAGCATCCGCGGCCCTGGCCTCGAGGGGGATGCTGCTCACAGCGGACGCGGCGACACAGGCCACCGCTGCGGCGGAGGCCAAGGTGGTGCGCAGGCGGCTCCCGGAACGGCGTGCCGGCTCCCGGCGAGCTCCCGACCCTGATCCCATCGACCCCTCCGCGCTGCGTGACGTCCTGAGCCACGAGCCTACGTTCGACCCCGGCTCGCCGGCAGGGGAATGACGGGACGCGCACGGACTCTTGACCCGGCGTTGGCCTCCCGAGCCTCTCCAGCCACATGGGTCACGGGGGGAATGACCGGCCGGCGCAGGTCCTTGTACTGGTCGATACCCCTTCCCGTCCGAAAGGCAGACCATGTCCACCACCGCCCTCACCGAGGCGACCTTCGAGAAGACCATCACCGACCAGGACATCGTGCTGGTGGACTTCTGGGCCTCGTGGTGTGGCCCGTGTCGGCAGTTCGCCCCCGTCTACGAGCAGGCGGCGACCAAGCACGACGACATCACCTTCGGCAAGGTCGACACCGAGGCCGAGCAGGGCCTGGCCGCGGCCGCCAACATCACCTCGATTCCGACGTTGATGGCCTTCCGCGAGGGCATCCTGGTGTTCGCCCAGCCCGGGGCGCTGCCGCCGGCGGCGCTCGAGCAGGTCATCGAAGGCGTGCGCGGTCTCGACATGGATGACGTGCGGGCCCAGGTCGCCGAGGAAGAGGCCAAGCGCTCGAACGCCTGAGCCTCTGCTTTCCTCCGTCACCCGGCTGAGCCGCAGCCGTCTTGACCGAAGGCGGTGTCGCGCACCCCGCGTGCGCGCCACACCGGATTGAGGCCCAGCGGCAGCGCCGGTGCCTGCCACCCGGCACCGGCCGCCCTGGCGACCGGCCACCACCACGGCACCGATCGCTCGACCGTGTGCCCGGCGAGGAACGCGGCGACCTGCCGCTGCACGCGCGGCCGGGACTTTGCATGAGCACACGCACACGGACACGGCATACGGACACGACGAAGGGCCCGACCTGCTGGCCGGGCCCTTCGTCGACTGCGTGCGTGACGTGGTGCAGGGGTGGTGGAGGTGGCGGGAATCGAACCCGCGTCCGTTGACGCGAAACCAGGGCTTCTCCGGGTGCAGTGCGCTATGGATTTTCTCGGCCCCAGCGCTCGCGCGCACACGTCCGCTGACGGGCCCAGTCGCGTAAGAGTCCCGCGTGGCCCCACGACATGACCACGCAGCAAGCTATCTAGCTGACGCCAGGAACTGAGCCAATAGCAAACTCAGGCTGACGGACTTCGGAGCTCGCTCAGGCGGCGAGGGCGAAGTCGGTGCGCTTGGAATTGGCACCTATTGGTTTGCAAGGAGCGTTGACGAGATGACCTTGCATCCTCGACCCGCTTCCCCTGACTAGACGACCAACGTCGAAACCGATCACCCCCATGGGGGTGCAACACGTCACGCTGTGCAGTTGTCAATCACCGGGAGCTTCGGGCGTATGCCGTGCCGGCGTCTCCCAGCCTACCTGCTCAACGCTTCACGCCGCCCACAGATTCCACGCCGGCCCTTCGCGGCCCTGGCGGCGCGCGGTGGCACAAGGACCTTGGCGCCGGTGGAGTGGTCCAGACAGCCACACTGGGGGCATGACGACCACAGCGCAGGCCTGGCACCTGGTCCGGCGACCCCACGGCATACCGACCGACGACGACTTCTCGCTGGATACGAGCACCCTGCCTGCACCGGGCGAGGGACAGGTCCTGGTGCGCAACACCTTCCTGTCGGTCGACCCCTACATGAGGGGCCGGATGAACGACGTGAAGTCGTATGTCGCCCCGTTCGCCCTGGACGAGCCGATGGACGGTGGCGCGGTCGGCGTCGTCGAACGGGTCTCGGGGGAGGCCCGGGACGGCTCAGACGAGGAGCTCGAGGTCGGCGACACGGTGCTGCACGGGTCCGGCTGGCGCAGCCATGCCCTCTTGGACGCCGCGAAGACCCGGCGGGTCGACACGCAGCTGGCCCCTGCCCAGTCCTACCTCGGCGTGCTCGGCATGCCGGGCCTGACCGCCTACGTCGGGCTCACGCGGGTCGCCGAGTTCACCGAGGGAGACGCCGTCTTCGTCTCTGGCGCGGCTGGCGCGGTCGGCTCGCTCGTGGTGCAGATCGCGCGGCTCAAGGGCGCCAGCCGGATCATCGGCAGCGCCGGTGGGCCGGACAAGGTGCGCTGGCTGCGCGACGAGCTCGGCGTCGACGCGGCGATCGACTACAAGGCCTCGCCGATCCGGGACGGCCTGCGCGAAGCAGCTCCGCACGGCATCGACGTCTACTTCGACAACGTCGGCGGTGACCACCTCGAGGCCGCGATCTCGAGCCTGCGAACGCACGGTCGGGCTGCGCTCTGCGGGGCCATCTCGAGCTACAACGCCACCGAGCCGCCGCCCGGCCCGCGCAACCTCTTCATGCTCGTGGGCAAGCGAATCACGTTGCGGGGCTTCCTGGTCGGCGATCACAACGACCTGCAACCGCACTTCCAGGCCGAGGTCGGGCAGTGGCTCGCTGACGGCAGGATCGTGTGGCGGGAGACGGTCGTCGACGGCCTGGAGCACGCGGTGGACGCCTTCCGCGACCTGCTCGCCGGCGGGAACACCGGCAAGATGCTCGTCCGGCTCTGAACGGCGCCGAGCGGCGCGGCTGCGGGTGCGAAGGACTGCGACGACCCTGCCGCGTCAGTCCTCGGCGCCCAGCACGTCGTGGGCGATGCGCAGCGCCACGGCCCGGCGCTCCTCGACGTCGATGTCGGCGCCGAGGTCGCGGGTGAGCACGGTGCCGGCGACGACGCTGAACAGTGCGGCCCGAGCCCGAACCGTCTCCTCGTAGCCGGCACCGGGCGGCACGAGCGGCGCGATGATGCGCTGGAACAGCTCGATCGGGGGCGCCTCGTGCTCGCGCTCCGACTCCAGCTCCCGCAACGCGGCCTGGTTCTGCTGGGCCATCTGCATCACCGAACTCACCGGGCCGAGCGCCAGGGCGACGGCCCGGTGCAGCAGCTCCTCCCGCGTGGACGGTCCCGGCTCCTGCTCGTCGGCCCAGTCGGCCAGCGCCCGCAGCTCCTCCTGGAGCGTGGCCATCAGGCTCTGGAGGATCTCCTCCTTGGTGCGGAAGTGGTAGTAGAGCGCCGCCTTGGTGACCCCCAGCTCCTCGGCGATCTGGCGCAGCGAGGTGCCGTCGTAGCCCTGGTCGGTGAACAACCGCAGTGAGACCTCGAGGATCCGTTGCCGGGTCCCTCGCTGCACGACCTCTCCCGCATCGCCCGCGCTCGACTCGGCTGGTGACTGACCTGCTGCTGCCATCGACCGTCCCTCCTCGACATCGGTCCTGAGTATCTGCTGAGGAATTCTACTTGACGACCGGCTAGGGGTCGACTTACCGTTCGTCAAGTAAGAAACTTGCCGGTCGGCTAGTAAGCACCGTTCGAGGAGTACGAGCATGAGCACAGACACCACCCGTCAGGGCGGCACACCGGTCGACACCAGGGTGCGCCCCACGACCGCTCTTCCACCCGCGCGCAGCAGCCGCGAGATCTGGATCATCATGAGCGGACTGCTGCTGTGCATCCTGCTCGCGATGCTCGACAACACGGTGGTCGGCCCTGCCCTGCCCACGATCGTCGGCGACCTCGGCGGGCTCGACCACCTGTCCTGGGTCCTGACCAGCTACACCCTCGCGATGGCCGTGACCAGCCTCATGTGGGGCAAGCTGGGCGACCTGTTCGGCCGCAAGCCCGCGCTGCTCGTCTCCATCGGGCTGTTCCTCACCGGCTCCGCCCTCACCGGGCTCTCGCAGTCGATGCTCGAGCTGATCGGGTTCCGGGCCCTGCAGGGCGTGGGCGCGGGCGGTCTCATGGTCGGCGTGATCGCCGTCATCGCCGAGCTGGTCTCACCCCGGGAGCGCGGGCGCTACACCGGCGCCGTGAGCGCGGTGATGCCGATCGCCATGATCGGCGGTCCGCTCGTCGGCGGTTGGATCACCGACCACGCCTCCTGGCACTGGATCTTCTACATCAACCTGCCGATCGGCCTCCTCGCCATGGCTGTCGTGGTCGCGACGCTGCACCTGCCTGCTCGACCCGAGAGGGGACGGCCGGTGATCGACTGGACCGGCGCGGGCCTCCTCGCGGTCTGGGCCAGCTCGGCGGTGCTCTTCGCCACCTGGGCCGGCACGCGATACGGCTGGGGTTCCTGGCAGCTGATCGGCCTCGGTGCCGTCACGGTGCTGGGCCTGCTCACCTTCGTCTGGCACGAGGGGCGCACCGACGAGCCGATCCTGCCGCTGGAGATCTTCCGCAGCCGCAACTTCACTCTCTCCGGGGCGCTGACCTTCCTCGGCGGGATGGCCATGCTGGGCGCCGCGGCCTACCTGCCGCAGTTCCAACAGCTGGTGCAGGGCGAGTCCGCCACGAGCAGCGGCGTGCTCCTGCTGCCGATGATGCTGGGCCTGATGGTCGCCTCGTTCTCGGTCGGGCAGCTGATGACCCGCACCGGCCGGTCTCGCGCCTTCGCCCTCGTGGGAGCGAGCGGCCTGACACTCGGGATGGCGCTGTTCACCCAACTCCACGTCGACACGGGCACCTTGGCGACCGGCGCGATGATGGCCGTCCTCGGCCTCGGCCTCGGCTCGCTCATGCAGCCCAGCCAGCTGATCGCGCAGAACAGCGTCGGGCTGCGCGTCATGGGAGCGGCGATGGGCGCCAACAAGTTCCTGCAGACGATGGGTATGTCGATCGGCACCGCCATCATGGGATCGCTCTACACCGCGCGCCTCCGGGACAGCCTCGAGGCGTCGCTCGGCGCAGAGGGGCAACACCTCGCATCCGGCGGTGCACAGTTGCCGCCCTCCGTCGTGCCCCAGCTCCCGACCCAGGTCCAGGACGCACTGCAACTTGCCGTGACGCACGGGATCCAGGGCGTCTTCTGGGTCGGCGCGGCGGCCGCGGCACTGGGTCTGGTGGCGGCCCTGCTGGTCCGCGAGGTCCCCATGCGCACCAGCGTGGACTCGGTGACCCCGTGAGTGTTTTTTCGGCCACCCGGGAATCAAGTGGACGGCGCCATACGTTGGGCGTACTGTGGATGAAACGAAACAGTTTCGTTCCATCCACGGACAGCGTCCGGCCTCGGACGGACGAGCAGGGAAAGACACCGGCGAAGGACCTCACCATGACGACCACCACCCGCACGCGGCCCCGCGTCGAGGGCGAGCGCGAGGCCGAGATCCATCGTGCGGTGCTCGCCGAGCTGATCGAGTCCGGATACGACAAGCTCACGTTCGATGCCGTGGCCGGCGCGGTCCGGGCCAGCAAGGCAACGCTGTATCGCCGCTGGCCCACCAAGTCCGAGATGGTGATCGACGCCCTCGTGGCCACCAGGTGCAGCGAGGCCGCGGAGGTGCCCGACACCGGGACCCTGCGCGGCGACCTGCTCGAACTCGCCTGTGTCCCGGGCGGTCTGAGCGAGGACCTTTCAGCGTTGATCGGCGCGATCATCCCGGCGCTGCATCGCGACCCGGAGCTGTTCAAGGCGTTCCACGAACAGTTCATCGGACCGAAGATGGCGCAAGCTCTCGAGGTCTTCGAACGGGCTCGCGACCGGGGCGAGGTCGGCCCCGGCGCGGACCTGGAGCAGCTGGCCAAGGTGCTGCCCGCCTTGTGCACGCACGAGGAGTTCGTCTTCAAGAAGTACCTGACCCCGGAGGACATCGCCTCCCTGGTCGACGCCATCGTCCTGCCCGCCTGTCGGGCCACCCGGCGCGACGACTGAGCTCGCTGCCGCCCACCTCTCCCCCACCCGCCCGCGGCCCCGGCGCCGTGCACCCACAGCCGGACCGACCGCCATACCGCACGCCCTGAACCCGGTGCGCTCCTCACGCGGCGCACTCTGAATCCCCTTGAACCAGAAAGGCTTGGCCACGCCCATGTCCACCGTCACCGCCCTTCCGGCGGACCTCCCCGAGGCTCCCGCGGCCAAACCGCGTGGTCTCGGCATCGCGCTCGCCGTCATCGGTGGCGCCCAGCTCATGATCGTGCTCGACGGCACCATCGTGAACATCGCCCTCCCCCACATCCAGTCCGCGCTCGGGTTCAGCCAGAGCGGCCTGTCGTGGGTGGTCAACGCCTACGCCCTCGCCCTGGGCAGCCTGCTGCTTCTCGGGGGCAGGCTCGGCGACATCCTCGGCCGACGGCGGATGTTCGTCGTCGGCGTGCTGCTGTTCGCCGGCGCCTCGCTGGTGGGCGGGCTCGCCGTCAACGAGACGATGCTGCTGGCCTCCCGCGTCGTGCAGGGCGCCGGAGCCGCGATCGCGTCGCCCGCCGCCCTCGCCCTGATCACCACCACCTTCCCCGCGGGCAAGGAACGCAACCGCGCGATGGGCGTGTATGCCGCGATGTCCGGAGCCGGCGCTGCCGTCGGCCTCATCCTGGGCGGGGCACTGACCGAGCTCGACTGGCGGCTCACCTTCTTCGTCAACGTACCGGTGGGCCTTTTCGTGGCCTTCCTCGCACCGCGCTACCTGGCCGAGTCCGACCGCCACGAAGGAAGATTCGACCTGCGCGGCGCCCTCACCGGCACCGCCGGCCTGGTCGGCATCGTCTACGGGCTCACCCACGCCGCCACCCCCGCCGGGTGGAGCGACCCCGTCACCATCGGTTCGTTGCTCGCCGGTGCCATCCTGTTGACGGTCTTCGTGTTCCTGGAGCGTTCGAACCCGCACGCGCTGCTGCCGATCCGCATCCTCACCGACCGCACCCGTGGCGTGAGCCTGCTGGCGATGCTGTTTGTGGGCGCGGGCCTCTTCGCGATGTTCTACTTCCTCGGCCTGTTCATCCAGCAGGTCCTGGGCTACTCGCCGCTGAAGTCCGGTTTCGCCTTCCTGCCGTTCAGCTTCGGCATGGTGGCCGCCGCCGCGTTGGCGTCGAGCCTGGCCAGCCGAGTCGACCCGCGGTGGATCTCGGGACCCGGAGCCCTGCTCGCAACCGTCGGCATGTGGGGCTTCACCCACCTGACGACGGGCAGCAGCTACGTCACCGGGCTGCTGCCGTGGGTCGTGGTGCTCTCCTTCGGTCTCGGCCTCACCTTCGTGCCGATGACCCTGACCGCGGTGGCCGGCGTGAAGGACGAAGACTCCGGGGCAGCCTCGGCGGCGCTCAACACGATGCAGCAGATCGGCGGCGCGATCGGACTCGCCGCGCTGACCACCGTCTTCACGAGCGCCTTCAAGGACAAGGCCGCCGAGCTGGCCACCGCCGCGCAGGCCCACGTGCCGGCCGGCGGCACGCCGACCAGCAACCAGCTGGCCGCGGCGCAACACCAGATCGCGCTGCAGGCGCAGACCTACGCCTCGACCCAGGGCTTCATGGTCGCTGCCGGGATGATCCTCTTCGCAGCGCTGCTGATCTTCGTCGGCCTGACCGTGCGGCACCAGACCCTCGCCGCCCGCGAGGAGCTGGAGCCCGCGCCCGTCGGCTGACCGTCCTCGCTGGTGCCCGGCCGGTCCCTCGGGGGAACCGGCCCGGCACCGCCGTCTCGGCGGCACCGCGTGGTGTCGACGGACGATGTGAGCAGTCGCTCCCGGGAGCGTCGACTGAAGGCCCCCTGGGGACGAGCGGCACAGTTGCCGACGAACAGCACAGCTCTACGTGTGCCGTTCGCCGCGGGGTGTGCCGCTCGTCGCGGGGTGTGCCACTCGTCGCGGGGTGTGCCACTCGTCGCGAACCGCGTCCTGCACCGGCGTTTCGCATGGTGGTTGGACGGCTTGGGGAACTTGCCCGGCTCGCTACGCTCGCGGCATACGACCCCGAACACCGGAGGCTGCTCGTGTTTCGCAAGGTCTTGGTTGCCAACCGTGGTGAGATTGCTGTCCGTGCGTTCCGTGCCGCGACGGAGCTGGGCGCGCAGACGGTGGCGGTTTTTCCGTATGAGGACCGCAACAGCGAGCACCGGCTCAAGGCGGACGAGGCGTATGAGATCGGTGAACCGGGTCGTCCGGTGCGCGCCTACCTGGACCCGTCCGAGATCGTGCGGGTGGCTGTGGAGTCGGGCGCGGACGCGGTCTACCCGGGTTACGGCTTCCTGTCGGAGAACCCGGACCTGGCCGAGGCGTGTGCCGCCGCGGGTATCGCGTTCGTCGGTCCGCCGGCGGAGGTGTTGCACCTGACCGGCAACAAGGCGCATGCCATCGAGGCCGCGAGGCGGGCGAGGCTGCCCACGCTGCGCAGCGTGGCTCCGAGCGATGACATCGACGGGCTGGTCGAGGCGGCGGACGGTTTGGGCTACCCGCTTTTCGTGAAGGCTGTTGCGGGCGGTGGCGGGCGCGGGATGCGCCGGGTCGAGCGCGCCGAGGCGTTGCGGGAGTCGCTGGAGGCGGCGATGCGTGAGGCCGAGTCGGCGTTCGGTGACGCCACGGTCTTCCTGGAGGAGGCGGTGGTCGAGCCCCGGCACATCGAGGTGCAGGTGCTGGCGGACGGCGACGGCCACGCGGTCCACCTGTTCGAGCGGGACTGCTCGGTGCAGCGCCGCCACCAGAAGGTGGTCGAGATCGCGCCGGCGCCGGGTCTCGATCCGGCGTTGCGCGAGCAGATGTGTGCGGACGCGCTGGCCTTCGCCGGTCAGATCGGCTACGTCAACGCCGGCACCGTCGAGTTCCTCCTGTCGCCGGACGGCCGCTACGTTTTCATCGAGATGAACCCGCGGATCCAGGTGGAGCACACGGTCACCGAGGAGGTCACCGATGTCGACCTGGTCAGCGCGCAGATGCAGATCGCGTCCGGTTCGTCGCTGGCCGACCTGGGCCTGACGCAGGACCGGATCCGGCTGCGGGGCGCGGCGCTGCAGTGCCGGATCACGACCGAGGACCCGGCCAACGGGTTCCGCCCCGACACCGGACACATCAGCGTCTACCGTTCGGCCGGCGGCGCCGGCGTGCGCCTCGACGGCGGCACCGTTTTCGTCGGCGCCGAGATCGGCGCGCACTTCGACTCGATGCTGGTCAAGCTGACCTGCCGCGGCCGCGACTTCGCCACCGCGGTGCGACGCGCGCGACGAGCCCTGGCCGAGTTCAGGATTCGCGGCGTCTCGACCAACATCCCCTTCCTGCAGTCCCTCCTGGACGAGCCCGACTTCCTCGCCGGCCGGCTGTCCACCTCGTTCATCGAGCAGCGCCCCCACCTGCTGGACGCGCGGGTGCCCGCCGACCGCGGCACCCGCCTGCTGACCTACCTCGCGCACGTCACCGTCAACCAGCCGTACGGCCCGGCGCCCGACTCGGTCGCGCCCGTCACCAAGCTGCCCGCGACCGACCTGGACGCCCCACCGCCGCCCGGTTCGCGTGAGCTGCTGCTGCGGGTCGGACCCGAGCAGTTCGCCCGGCAGCTGCGCGCCCGGACGGCGCTGGCGGTCACCGAGACGACGTTCCGCGACGCGCACCAGTCCCTGCTGGCCACCCGGGTGCGCACCCGCGACCTGGTGCACGTCGCCGGCCACGTGGCCCGGATGACCCCGCAGCTGCTCAGTGTCGAGGCCTGGGGAGGAGCGACCTACGACGTGGCGCTGCGCTTCCTGGCCGAGGACCCGTGGGAGCGCCTGGCGGCGCTGCGCGAGGCGATGCCGAACGTCCCGCTGCAGATGCTGCTGCGCGGGCGCAACACGGTGGGCTACACGCCCTACCCGACGGAAGTCACCGACGCCTTCGTCCACGAGGCGGCCCGCACCGGCGTCGACATCTTCCGGATCTTCGACGCCCTCAACGACATCGACCAGATGCAGCCGGCCATCGCGGCGGTGCGCGAGACCGGCACCGCGGTGGCCGAGGTCGCCCTGTGCTACACCGGCGACCTGGCCAGCCCCGCCGAACAGCTCTACACCCTCGACTACTACCTCGCGCTGGCCGAACGCATCGTCAAGGCCGGCGCACACGTGCTGGCGATCAAGGACATGGCCGGCCTGCTGCGCGCGCCCGCGGCCCACACCCTGGTCACCGCGCTGCGAGACCGGTTCGACCTGCCGGTCCACCTGCACACCCACGACACCCCCGGCGGCCAGCTCGCCACCCTGCTGGCCGCGCTCGAAGCCGGCGTGGACGCGGTCGACGTCGCCAGCGCACCGATGTCCGGCACCACCAGCCAGCCGTCGATGTCGGCGCTGGTCGCCGCCACCGACAACACCGACCGCGCCACCGGCCTGGACCTGCAGGCGGTCTGCGACCTCGAGCCCTACTGGGAGGCCGTGCGGGCGCTCTACCGGCCGTTCGAGTCCGGCCTGGCCTCCCCCACCGGCCGCGTCTACACCCACGAGATCCCCGGCGGCCAGCTGTCCAACCTGCGCCAGCAGGCGATCGCGCTCGGGCTCGGCGACCGCTTCGAGGCCATCGAGGACATGTATGCCGCCGCCAACCGCATCCTGGGCAACCTCGTCAAGGTGACCCCCAGCTCCAAGGTGGTCGGAGACCTGGCCCTCGCCCTGGTCGGCGCCGGCGCCGACCCCTCCGACTTCGAGGCCGACCCGACCAAGTACGACATCCCCGACTCGGTCATCGGCTTCCTGCGCGGCGACCTCGGCGACCCCCCGGGAGGCTGGCCGGAGCCGTTCCGCACCAAGGCGCTCCAGGGCCGCACCACCAAACCCGTCATCGCCCACCTCGGCCCCGACGACCGGGACGCCCTGGCCCGTGACCCCCGCCCCACCCTGAACCGGCTGCTCTTCCCCGGCCCGGCCGCAGCGTTCGTCCAGTCCCGCGAGCAGTACTCCGACCTGTCCGTGGTCAGCACCCGCGACTTCCTGCACGGGCTGACTGTCGGAGCCGAGCACGCGGTCGACCTCGAACCGGGCAAGCGCCTGCTGGTCGGGGTGCAGTCGATCAGCGAGCCCGACCAGCGGGGAATGCGCACCGTCATGTGCACGGTCGGCGGACAGCTGCGACCGGTGCAGGTGCGCGACGAGTCCATCGCCGTCGACGCGGTGCCCACCGAACGAGCCGACCCCACCGCGCCCGGCCAGATCGCCGCCCCGTTCGGTGGCGTCGTCTCCCTCTCGGTCGCCCAGGGCGACACGGTCGAGGCCGGCGCCTCGGTCGCCACCATCGAGGCGATGAAGATGGAAGCCGCGATCACCACCCCCGTCGCCGGCACCATCCAGCGACTCGCCATCACCGGCCAGCAACAGGTGGAGGGCGGAGACCTACTGCTCGTCGTCACGCCGACCGGCTGAGCCCGGCCCCACCACGAGCCTGCTGAAGGCGACCTCACCAGGAGCTCGAGCCGCCGCCTCCTCCGCCACCACCGGAGAAGCCCCCGCCACCGGAGAATCCGCTGCCTCCGGAGGAGCCGGGCGTGCTCGTGAAGGTGCCGCTCGCCATGGAGGAGAAGCTGTCGACGCCCTGGGCGATACCAGCGAAACCGCCGAAGTTGGGGTTGCCGGCGAAGACGTACCACGCCGGCATCATCAGTGGATGCCCCGCGTCGGCGGCGGCCTCCGCGACGTCGCCGAAGACCTTGGCCCACCGATCGGCCACCCCGAAGACGATGGCGAAGGGCAGGTAACGGCTGAAGATGTCCTGCGCCTCCTCGAACCGGATCTGGTTGGCCTCAGCCGTGACGAGGTACTGCCGGAAGCCCTCCGACTGCGTGAGGATCGCGCTGCCGACGGCGGTGCGTGAGGCCATCCGCTTGCCGAGCAGCCTGATGATGAAACCGGCCAGGATGAGTCCGAGGCCGAGGATCACGCCCGACGGCACGCCGAGGCTGATGCCGCCGCGGTCATCGAGGCCACCGCTCTTGAAACCCCAGTAGAACAAGCACGCCACCCCGGCGATGAGGATCGCCGAACCGAGCATCATCCACCCACGGCGTTGCGCGTCCGGCGACCTACGGAACCAACCACGGCGCACGGTCTCGTCATAGAGCTGCGTCTTCGCCGAGTCGAGCGTCGTGTGGAACTCGTTCTTGAGGTCGGACAGGTTGACCGGGTTCTGGTCCTTGAAGAGCCCCTCGAGCACGGTCGACTCATAGGGCAGCAGATCCTCCCCGGGAGGCGGCTGCAACCGGGTGAGCTTCCAGTCGGTCCGGCCCACCAGCGCACCGAGGCCACCGGACTTGATCTCCTCGATCTGCAGGAATCCGCGCACCGCGAGGTCGATCACCGTGGCGCTCACGTCGATCGTGCCCGCCTCCTCGTCGATGATCGTGCCCAGCAGGCCGGCCCGCACGCCCGGCGGCGGCTGGAACTGGACCGCCACCGTGGGGGCTGACCCACGCACCACCGGGGCGGTCTCGCCCTTGACGGGCACCAGCCCGGGGGTGAGGCCGGCGAACTGCTCGTCGCGACCGCGCCGCCAGACCAGCACCCCCATGAGCGCCGCCGCCAGGGCGGGGATGAGGACTCCCGCCCCGCCGCCCAGCAGGGTCAGCGCTCGCGCCGTGCCCTTCGACATGTCGCCGAACGGCACCGGGGCGAGCGTGTCGGAGTTGCCCTCGACGAGCTCGGGCGCGGTGTCGGTAAAGGCCTTCGTCGGCATGGCGGCCACGATGGTGACGCCGTCGTAGGCGCCGAGCCCTTGTGCCGAGAAGGTCGCCTGCTGACCGGCACTGGCTTGGCACTTGTCGGCGCTCCCCCGCTCGCCGTAGTAGCAGGCGGCCTTGCTGACCGCACCGGGTCCGTGCACGGTGACCGAGACCTGGTCGGTGGGGATGCTCGTCTCGTTGCCGGTGACGTTCCAGAAGAGCTCGACGTGGTCGCCAGCGTCGGTGATGTGGTTGACGACGTGCGCGAGGTGGTACTTCACGACATACGTCTGGGTGCCGTCGACGGTCCGGTCGGGGTCTCCGATGCGCAGGATGGTGTGGGCGCCGGACTCGGACGTCGTGATGTCGCTGGGCGCGCCGGTCGGGCTGGAGGCACTCTCGTCGCTCAGCCGGTAGGTGCGGAACCGAGCCTGCTCGTTCTGGTAGCCCTGCCGGGTGATGATGTAGCGCTTGATTCCGTGGTGCGTCCCGGGGCCGAACTGCCACTTCAGCGTCTCGGTGACGTCCATCGAGCCGTCGGCATTGACCTGGTAGTGCGCGTCGAACGACAGGATCCGCTCTCCCGGTCCTGCGGCGTGAGCCGACCCGGCCGGCAGCCCGACCATCAGAGCCAGCGCGGCAACGACGGCCAACAGGGCGCGCCGCACCCCCGGTGCCCCCCGCAACGGCACCGCGGTCACCGCTCCGTCCGGTGCGTCATGGCGCGCTCCGCTTCGCGGTGGTCCTGCCGCTCGCGCAACGCCTGTCGCTTGTCGTAGTGCTTCTTGCCCTTGGCCAGCGCGAGCTCGACCTTGGCCCGGCCGTCCTTGAAGTAGAGCGACAACGGCACGATGGTGTGCCCGGAGTCGCGGCTCTTGCTGATCAGCTTGGCTATCTCGTCGCGGTGCAGCAGCAGCTTGCGCCGGCGGCGCGCCGTGTGGTTGGTCCAGTTGCCCTGGAGGTACTCGGGGATGTGGACACCCTCCAGCCACAGCTCGCCGTCGCGCTCGGTGGCGTAGCCGTCGATGAGCGACGCACGGCCCATCCGCAGCGACTTCACCTCGGTGCCCATCAGCACCAGGCCGGCCTCGAACGTGTCCTCGATGAAGTAGTCGTGGCGAGCCTTGCGGTTGCTCGCGATGAGCTTGCGCCCGCGCTCCTTGGCCACCGTGGCCCCCTTCGTGTCGTCCGGGAATCTGCGGTGAGACCTCCGTGGCGCCCGGTGGGTTCCGCGGTGGTGCGTTCGGCCGTATGCCATGTGCTCACCTCAGCGGTAACGGTACCTGCTGCGTCCACCGGATTTGGTGCCGCCGCGACGACGATCGACGACGCGCGGCGACGATTCCGCAGCGACGACCAGCGGCGAGAAGGGAGCGAAGGGACTGTGCCGCCGAGGAGCCGCGGCCAAAATTACAGCCACTTCATCGGGTCGACCGGGACGCCGTTCTCGCGGGTTTCGAAGTGCAGGTGGCAGCCTGTCGAGCGGCCGGTGGTGCCGGAGTAGCCGAGCAGCTGGCCGCGCTGGACGTGGCCGCTGTAGACCACGATCCTGCTCAGGTGGTAGTAGGCGCTGGCCAGGTCGACACCCCGGACGAGGCCGTGGTCCACGGTGACCCGCTGTCCGGAAGGACCGCGCCAGCCCGCGTCGATGACCGTGCCGCTGGCTGCCGCGTGCACCGGCGTGCCACAGGCGGCGGCGAAGTCCTGCCCTGCGTGGAGCAGCATGATGTGCAGGATCGGGTGGAAGCGGTAGCCGAACGGGGACGAGGTCGGTGCGTTCAGGGGGTAGCTGAGGAATCCGCCGCGGCGCGGGGCGGGGTTGACGCTCCTGGAGGTGCTCGTGCGTGAGTGCGCAGCTCGAGCTCGTGCCACCGCGCGGGCCTTGGCGGCCCGGCGTTTGGCGGCTCGCTCGCGAGCGGCCTCGGCCCGGGCCTTGAGGATCTGCTCGAGCTTGTGCGACTGACGCTGCATCGACTTCAGTTGTGCGCGCTCTCGCTTCTTCTGGGCCTCGAACGCGCGGGCCCGGGAACGCTGTTTGGCGAGGGTCCGCTCCACGGCCCGCTTGGCGCGCTCGGCCTCGCCCCGGGCCTGCTTGGCGGCGAGCAGGCCGGCCTCGGCCTTGGCCTTGAGGTGGGCGACCTCACGGCGCACGGCGGACAGGTGGCTCTCCTGGGCACGCCGCTCGGCGCCCTCCGTCGAGAGCCGGTGCAGCGTGTTCTTCTGGTAACGCAGCACGGTGTTGGCGAGCGACATCCGGGCCACCGGGTCGGATCCACCGGTCAGCGCCTGAAGGGTGAGCGACAGCGACCCCAGGCCACCTCGTTGGTAGGTGTGCCTGGCGATGTCGCCGACCACGGCCTGCGTCTGCCTGCGGTCCGCGGCGGTCTGCTCGAGCGCCTCGGTGGCCTTGGCCTCGTCGGCCTGGGCGACCTCCAGCCGTCGGCCCGTCTCCCGGTTCTTCTCGTCGGCGGCTCGCACGGCGGCCTCGGCGCGGGTCAGCTTCTTGCGTGCGGTGGCGACCTCGCCCTTGGTCCGGCGCAGGTCGGCATACGCCTTGGTCAGGGCCGAGGACGTCTCATCCAGATCATGCTTCTGCTGGGTGATCTTGCGGTCGACCTGGTGCTTGCGCTCTCGCGGGTCGTTCGAGCCGGCCGCCGCTGGGGCCACCGTCGTGGCCAGGAGCGATGCGGTCAGGACACCGATCGCGGCGGCCCGCCAGCGGTTCCCGCCGGGCAGGGCAGATCGGGGCGGCGAACTCATGAGCACCATTGGTACCACCAGTAACAGCCGAGGTGGGGGACGTCACGGGAAACGTCGGACATGCCGGGTCAGACCCGCAGGTAGCGCCGCAGGGTGAGCCAGGACGTCATGGCGGCGAGCACCACGGCACCGCCGAACAACCACGGCGCGATCGCCCACACGTCTGCCACGCCGATGAAGCTGAGCAGTCCGCCCGACGCACCCGACAGGTTGTCGGTGAGGAAACCGGAGATCCCGTAGTGGACCATCGTCCAGAGCAGGCCCACGGACAGGGCGGCCCCCAGGACGGTCGCCAGCATCGTCTCGATGATGAAGGGCAGGTGGATGACGAACGCCGAGGCGCCCACCAACCGCATGATCTTGGTCTCCCGGCGTCGGCTGAACGCCGTCTGCCGGATCGTCGTGACGATCAGCAGGATCGAGCAGACGACCATGACCGCGGCGAGCGCGACGGCGCTCAGGCTCAGCATGTTCAAGAAGGCGAAGAACTTGTCGAGCAGCCCGCGCTGGTCCTCGACGCTCTCCACGCCCGGCGCGCCCTGGAACGAGCTCGCGACCACGTCATACTTCGTGGGGTCGGACAGCTGCACCCGGAAGCTCTCGTTGATCGAGTCCTTGGGCACGCTGTCCACGATCGGGCTGTTGCGGAACTGCTCCTTGAACCGGTCGTAGGCCTGGGCCGAGGTCTCGTGGTAGACCTTCTTGACCAGCGGCTCGAGGTCGGTGAGCTCGGAGCGCAGCTGCTCGCGCTGACCGTCCGTGACCGCGCCCGTCGCGCAGGACGGTGTGTCGGACTGCTTGGTGCACAAGAAGATCGAGACCTGGATCTTGTCGTACCAGTAGCCCTTGGCTGTGTCGACCTGTCGCTGGGCGAGCAGGCCGGAGCCCAGGAAGAACAGCGAGACCATCGAGACGAGGATGACCGAGATCACCATCGACTTGTTGCGGCGGACGCCGCCGAAGATCTCGCTGAGCATGAACTGGAGTCGCATGAGTTTCCCTCGTCAGTCTGCGGCCTGGGCGTAGACGCCACGTGCCTGGTCGCGCACGAGCCGGCCGTTGTGCAGCTCCACCACGCGGCGGCGGAAGTTGTCGACGATGCTCGTGTCGTGGGTCGCCATCACCAAGGTCGTGCCGGTGCGATTGATCCGTTCGAGCACGTGCACGATGTCGGCGCTGGTCTCGGGGTCGAGGTTGCCGGTCGGCTCGTCGGCCAGCAGGATCGACGGCTTGTTGACCACGGCCCGGGCGATCGCCACGCGCTGCTGCTCACCACCGGAGAGCTCGTGCGGCAGCCGCTTCTCCTTGCCGTCGAGCCCAACCAGCTCGAGCGTCTCCGGCACGAGCTGCTTGATCGCGTGGCGGGGCTTCCCGAGCACCTGCAGGGCGAAGGCGACGTTCTGGTAGACGTTCTTGCCGAGCAGCAGGCGGAAGTCCTGGAAGACCGTGCCGATCTCGCGGCGTAGCGCGGGGACCTTGCGGGTCGGGAGCCGGGAGAGCTCGCGACCGGCGACCAGGACCTGCCCCGACGTGGCGAGCTGCTCGCGGATGATCAGCTGCATCATCGTGGACTTGCCGGACCCCGAGGTGCCGACCACGAAGACGAACTCGCCGCGCTCGATCTCGACCGAAACGCCGTCGAGCGCCGGGGCGTCCTTGACCGAGTACTTCTTGGTCACGTTGTCGAACAGGATCATGGTGGTCGCTCACCTTTGGCAGGCTCGGGGGCAGGACGGCCCGTGGGCCGGCGCGCTCGTGCGAGGGTCAGGTCGGGGCAGGCAGGTGCTGCGCCGTCGAGCGTACGTCGGGCGCGCCGCGATCCCGTGGACCTTCGCCCCTCGGCGTTGCGGCGAGTCAGCCTCAGTCCTCCCGTGGTCAGCCTTCGGCGCGGCTCGCGGCGAGCTTCCAGCGGATGCCCGACTCGATGAAGTCGTCGATCTCCCCGTCGAAGACCGCGCTGGTGTTGCCGACCTCGTGCTCGGTGCGCAGGTCCTTGACCATCTGGTAGGGGTGCAGCACGTAGGAGCGCATCTGGTCCCCCCAGCTCGCCTTGACGTCGCCGGCCATCTCCTTGCGGGCTGCGTCCTCCTCCGCCTTGCGCTGCAGCAGCAGCCGCGACTGCAGGACGCGCAGGGCGGCGGCGCGGTTCTGGATCTGCGACTTCTCGTTCTGCATCGACACGACGATGCCCGTCGGGATGTGCGTCATACGCACTGCCGAGTCGGTCGTGTTGACGCTCTGGCCACCGGGTCCCGAGGAACGGAACACGTCCACCTTGATCTCGTTGTCGGGGATCTCGATGTGGTCGGTCTGCTCGATCAGCGGGACCACCTCGACCGCCGCGAACGACGTCTGCCGTCTCCCCTGGTTGTCGAAGGGTGAGATGCGCACCAGCCGGTGGGTGCCGGCCTCGACCGAAAGGTGGCCGAACGCATACGGCGCCTTGACCTCGAAGGTCGCCGACTTCAGCCCGGCCTCCTCCGCGTATGACGTGTCCAGCACCGAGGTGGGGTAACCATGGCGCTCGGCCCAGCGCAGGTACATCCGCATGAGCATCTCGGCGAAGTCCGCTGCGTCCACGCCGCCGGCCCCGGAGCGGATCGTGACGACCGCCTCGCGCTGGTCGTACTCGCCGGACAGCAGGGTGCGGACCTCGAGCTCGCCGACCGCCTTCTTCAACGCGGTCAGCTCGTTCTGGGCTTCGGCCAGGGTCTCGGCGTCGCCGCCGTCCTCGGTGGCCATCTCGACGAGCGTCTCGAGGTCCTCGACCCGCTGGTCCATGCCGGTGACGCGCTCCAGCTCGGCGTTGGCCCGTGACAGCTTGCTGGTGACCTCCTGGGCGTGCTCCTGGTCGTCCCACAGGTCGGGGGCAGTGGACGCCTTCTCCAGGTCGGCGATCTGCTGACGCAGGTGCTCGAGGTCGGTCACCTCACGGACCTGGTCCATGGTCTGGCGTAGGTCCTTGATCTCTTGTGCAAAGTCGACGGCCACGGTGAGAGGTTACGCGATCTCCGGCCACCTCCCGGTGGGTGGACCGACGCGCACGAGCCGGCGCAACGGTCGTCGCATCGCCCGGCCCGCCCATTCGGCCGCCTGGATCCGATCGGTGGCCTCACTCGATCTGTGATCGTGCGCGGGACTCGACGGTGATCGTGATGCCGCCGCCCAAAGCCCGCAGCACCGGCGACAGCAGCGGGATCGTCGCCTGGCCCTGCAGCCGGACCACCGCAGTCCTGCCGTCTGGGCTGCCGGTGCCCGGCGCGAGCGACCACGCCGAGACGCCCTTCGGCAGCGGCTGGCCGGCCAAGGACGATGCGGCCTCCTCACGCACCGAGGCATCACTGATCCTGACCCCGTCCGACACTCCGCCGAGGTAGGCGGGCCGTTCGGCGAGCGCGTCCGAGGCGTCCAGAGCCGCCGCGTCCGCGGCATCCATCAGGTGGATGCGGGCGATCTGGGCGGCGGTGACGCCGATCCCCCCGAGCACGAGGGTGAGGGCGATGGCGCACATGCCGATGATGAGGACGCTGATCTGGCCGCGTTCCGGCTCGGAGGCCAGCCACCCGACCCGGGCGCGGAACCAGCAGGTGATCCGAGGCGTCATGACCCGCCTCGGAACCGGTCGACCGTCGAGACGTGGTCGGCCGACACGGACACGCTGGTCGGCAGGACACCGCCGAGGAAGTCGGGCACCAGCGGCAGCGGCACCTCGAGCGAGGCGACCACCTCGACGTGCCCCTCTGGTTGCAGGCACGGGCTCTTGTCACAGGTGATCGCGAGCCGTCCACGATCGGCGAAGCCCTGGTCGGCGAAGGCCAGCCCGGCGGCTGCCTCGGCACGTCCTGGGGCGGCGTGTTGGTGGGCTGCGGTGACGTAGGCGCGGCCGGCCTCCCGGGACGCGGCGGTCACCGCGAAGGCGCCCGCCTGGACCCGGGCCAGCGTCACGACGAGGTAGAAGACGGGCAGGCTCATCATCAGGCCGAGGACGATGAACTCCACCACGACGCTGCCGGCATCCCGACGCTGGCAAAGCAGCCTGCGCCATCGGGCGCCGACGAACGTTGTCACTGCTGCTCGACGAGGGCATGGCCGTGCACGGTCAGCCCTCCGCCCGGGCCGAACGTCCCCACCAGCGGCAGGGGCGCGCGGATCTCCACCTCGACGACCGTCATACCGTCGACGACCCGGCGCCCAGCCGTGACGTCGGATGCATAGCTGTCGGCGAGACCCGCCCGGATCAGCTCGCGGGCCCGAGCCGCACCCTCGGCCGGGGTGCTGTCGGCCCGAGCTCCGCGACGCGCGCCCTCAGCCGCGTCCGCGATCAGCGTGTTGCGCACGTGCAACGCCAGACCGAGCTGCAGGGCGGCCACGAACAGGAGACTGAGCAGGCCGGCCACCATTGCAAACTCCGAGACGGCCGAACCACGCTCCTGGTGGCGGCCTCGGGACAGGACAGCGGTCCTCACGGCCCCTTGACCGAGCTGAGGGCGTTGCGGACGATGTCGGCGAGCATGGGTCCGGCCAACGCCCAGAGCATCGTCACGAGCCCAGCGGTCATCAAGGTGACGAGCACCCAACCCGGCACATCGCCGCGGTCAGGTCGTTCGGCCATCTCGCGGAGGCGGTGTCGCCCCGAGAAGGTCGCACGCAGCAGGCGATCACGGGTCCGGGTCAAGGTGGTCATGCGTCTTCCTCGATTCTTCGTGCCAGGGTCAGGGAAAGGTCACAGGGCGAGCCTCAGCATGCTGAAGCCCGGGTAGACGGCAAAGAGCACGGTGACGGGCAGCACCAGGAAGACGACGGGGACCATCATGAGGATCTCCTTCTTGCCGCCCTCCTCGATGATCGACTGGCGGCCCGCCTCGCGGGCGTCCTGGGCCTGGGCACGCAGCACCTCGGCCAGGGGTGTCCCCCGCTCCACGGCGACGACGATGCCGTCGACGAACCGCCGCAGACTGGGCAGGCCGGCGCGGTCGGCCAGGCCCTGCAACGCGACCGGCAGACTCGCTCCGGCACGCGCGTCCGCGAGGCACCGTTCGAGCTCGCTCGAGAGCTCACCCGACGACAACCGGGCTACCCGCTCGAGCGCCGGCCCGGCGCCTTCTCCAGCCGTGACGGACAGGGCCAACAGCTCTGCGATGGCGGGGAACTCGCTGTTGATGCGGTGTTCGCGCCGCGTCACGGACCGGCTCAGCGCCTGGTCGCGGGCCACCACCCCGAGAGCGACTGCTCCGACCACGACAACGACCATGACCGGCAGGGAGGCGCTCGTGCGCACCCACAACGCAGACGCCAACAACACGCCGAGCGCGCCGGACAGCGCACCCCAGACCGCCTGCTCCGCCCGGAAGCCCTCGACGTCGAGCGGTGCCGCCGCGCGCTCCAGCCTGCGCCGAACCGACGCAGACCCGCCCAGCACCCGCTCCAGGAGGTGGCCGAGGCGGACCGCACCTGCGTGCAGGGCACGGCGGGTGAGGGTGCCCGAGCCGTGCTCGGCCCCGAAGAGGAGCCGCGAGGGGCGCGGCGCATCACTCACGTAGGGCGCGAGGCGCGCCTCGAGGTCGGGGCCCCGCCGCCAGGGCACACCGGCGACGACGAGGACCGCGCCCAGGGCCACCACGCCACCGAGCAAGGCACCGGCCCAGGACCAGACCGGCTCTTCCGCAGCGCCCGACAGCAGGACGGTGCGTGGCGTCACCAACATCGTCATCATCGTCGTCATCGCAGGACCCTCGCCTCCTGCGGCAGACGGCCGATCCGGCGCATGACCTGGTAGGCCACGACCGACAGGACGGCGCCGACCACCAAGATCACGACACCCGCCGGCCGCGAGTAGGCCTCGATGGACTCACTCCGGGTTGCCAGCAGTGCCAAGACCATCCATGGCGCGGCCAGGGCGAGGCGGGCGGCATTGACCGTCCAGCTCTGGCGCGCCTCGAGCTCGGCACGCACCCGCGCGTCCTCACGCAGGAAGGTCGACAGGGTGCGCAGCAACCGCCCGAGGTCGCTGCCTCCCACGTCACGGGCCACGCGCAACGCCTCGATGATCCGGTCGGCCACCGGGTCCCCGAGACGCTGCTTGAGCCGGTCGAGGCACTCCTGGAACCGGCCGGAGGCACGGTAGTCCTCGGCGAACGACGCGAACGCCGGACGCAGCTCCACCGGCCCGCGGACGGCGAGCTGCGAGAGCGACTCGGGGAGCGCCATACCGGCCCTGACCGCGGAGACGACGTGGTCCACCACGTCGGGCCACAGCTCGCGGAGCACGGCCCTGCGCTTGCGGGCCCGCATGCGCAGGTAGCCCAGCGGGGCATACCCGGCGATGGCGGCGAAGCACGCGGCGACGGGCAGCACCCCGAGGAGCGCGGCGAGGGCGACGAAGACGACGCCGCCGCACACGACACAGCCCACGAGCAGCTGCGGCGGCGTCAGGCCGACCAAGCCCGCCTGCGCGATCTCGTCGCCGATGCGGACGATCCGGCCCGGGCGGCGACGCGGACGCGTGGCGGGCCGGGGCCAGCAGGACCACCAGATGCAGAAGAGGCCCACGCCGAGGAGCAGTCCGAGCGCGCTCCCCGTCATCAGGACCGCCCCAGCAGGTCAGTGACGTCGAAGCCCGCCTGCGCGAACCGGTCCTCGTGGGGCGGGAACCCGTCGCCACGCTCGAGTGCGCCCTCCCGGCTCACGAACAGCTCGGCCACCTCGACCACGTCACGTTCGGCCCGCCCCGGCACGGCGACGATCTCGCGCACCCTGCGGCGCCCATCCCGTTCCAGCCCCACGTGCACCACGAGGTCGACGGCGCTGGCGACCGTCGGCACCACGAAACGGCTGCTCACGTTTTCTCCTGCCAGTAGCGGCAGGGTGCACATCTTGACGACGGCCTCGCGGGCGCTGTTGGCGTGGATGGTGCACATCCCGGGGAGGCCACTGTTGAGGGCGATCAGCAGGTCGAGGCACTCGGCCTGCCGGACCTCGCCGACGATGATGCGCGAGGGCCGCATCCGCAGCGCCTCCTTGACCAGCCGCCGCAACGGCACCTCGCCGGTGCCCTCCAGGCTCGGCTGTCGGCACTGCATCGCCGCCACGTCGCGTAGCGGTGGCTTGAGCTCGAAGACCTCCTCGCAGGTGACCACCCGCTCGGTGGAGGGGATAGCCGACGCCAGGCAGTTCAGAAGCGTCGTCTTCCCTGATTGCGTGCCGCCAGAGACCAGGATGTTCAGACCGCTGGCGACCGCGGCAGCAAGGAAGGCGGCGGCCTGCTCGGTCAGCGTTCCCAGCCGCACCAGGTCGTCGAGGTGGTCCGCCCGTACGACAAATTTGCGGACGTTGACGTGCCAGTGCTCTCGGGTGATGTCGGGGATGACGACGTGCAGGCGCGACCCGTCGGGCAGCGTGGCGTCGACGAACGGGGAGCTGAGGTCGACCCGGCGCCCCGACGACTTCAGCATCCGCTCCACGAGGTCACGGACCTGCTCGGCGGTCAGGATCGTGGTCGTGAGCTCGGCAACGCCCTGCCTCGCGACGAAGACCTTGGTCGGCTCGTTGATCCACAGCTCCTCGATCGTGGGGTCGTCGAGGTACTGCTGCAGCGGCCCGAAGCCTGCGACCGCCTGCACGACCGTCCGAGCCGCCTCGTCGAGGTCGGGCAGGGCGGGCAGCCCGCCGTGGAGGGACCGCTCGTCGTAGTCGGCCACGGCAGCGCGCACCAGCGCATGCAGGCCCGCGTCGTCCGCCGGGTCGAGGCGCTGTCGCCTGATCAGCTCGCGGACCTCGTGCTCCACCGTGCGGACAGCGTCCACCCAGACCGCCTCCCCGGGGCGCAGTTCCCCTGACCAGATCCGATCAAAGCGTCGATGCTGCACGACAGTAAAGGAAACCGCAGTGATCCTTACGCAATCTTGAACGTCTGTGGATAACTCGCCCCGTGTCCTTGCGACGCGCGCCGTCATCCACAAGCCGCTCGGCACGGTGGCGCCGCGTCGCCCGATACTCGCGGTCATGGAGCTCAGGTTGACCGTGGTCGACGTGCGCGGTGACGGTCATCCGCTGAATCTCCTCGTCACCGCGCCCGAGGGGGCCACCCTGGGCGAGCTCCTTCCTCTCCTGCCCCAAGGCTTTGCCGCCGAGCCCGACTGGTACGCGGCCGGTTCCGTTGTCCCTCCCGATGCGACACTCGGCATGCCGCCCCTGCTCCAGGGCGTGTGCCTCACGAATGCCGGGTCGACCACGGAGCGTCCCATTGGGACGGTCGTCGAGCTGCACGTGGTCGAGGGGCCCGACAGCGGCCAGGTCGTGCCGCTGGCCCTCGGCCGCACCCGCGTGGGTCGCAGCGCCGACTGCGAGCTGCAGCTGCACGACCCGTCCCTGTCCAGGGTGCACGCGCAGCTGCAGCTGGGGCACGACGGCATACAGCTGCTCGACCGTGGTGCGACCAACGGCACCTTTGTGGCAGGCGTGCGGGCCACCTCAGGGAACGCCGCCCGGGTCGAGGCCGGACAACGGATCCGGTTGGGCGGCTCCACCGTGGTGCTGCGGGTGCCGCGGGTGCCCCCGGCCGCGACGCAACCGGACGGCCGGGGCCACCT
>NZ_VOHR01000120.1 GCF_009192725.1 Segeticoccus rhizosphaerae
CTCGGCCGTGCCGTAGCCGACGAGCACCGCACCGGACCCGGCCTGCTCCTCCTCGCGGTACTGCCCGGCACCGGCGAGCTCGTCTGCAACCGGCTCGTCGGCCGTGGGCGGCTGCGAACTGGCGGTGGCGTCCCCGGCCACGCTGATCAGCGGCTTGCCGACCTCGACCACGTCGCCCACCGCGCCGTGCAGCGTGTGGACGGTCCCGGCATACGGGCAAGGCACCTCGACCGTCGCCTTCGCCGTCTCGACGACCACGACGTGTTGGTCGACCACGACCTGGTCGCCCTCGGCGACCTGCCACTCGATGATCTCCGCCTCGGTCAGTCCCTCGCCGAGGTCCGGTAGCCGGAAGACCTGCTCGCTCACGCCGGGGCCCCCGCGAAGTGTCGGAGCGCAGCGGAGAACTTTGTGGGGTGGGTCATGCAGCTCCTCCTCGTGCGCTGTCGAGCCAGCGGGTGTCCGGCTCGTCGTCCCACTGCAGCCGGGCGACGGCGTCCAGGACCCGGTCGACGCCGGGCAGGTAGGTGTGCTCGAGTTTCGGTGCGGGGTAAGGGATGTCCAGTCCGCTCACTCGGAGCACCGGCGCGGCGAGCGAGTGGAAGCAGCGCTCCTGCACGCGGGCGGCGACCTCGGCTCCCACACCCGCGAACCCGTGCGACTCGGTGACCACGACACAGCGCCCGGTGCGCCGCACCGACCGTGCGACCGTGTCGTCATCGAACGGCGTGATCGTCCGCAGGTCCACCACCTCGACGTCCCAGCCCTCCTCGCGAGCTGCGTCGGCGGCCTTGAGCGCGACCGGCACCGAGGGCCCGTAGGCGATCAGCGTCACGTCGGTGCCTTCCCGCCGCACGGCCGCGCGGCCGAACGGGAGGGGCTGACCCGGCGTCTGCACCTCGCCCTTGGCCCAGTAGAGCGCCTTGGGTTCCATGAAGACCACGGGGTCGGGGTCCTCGATCGCCTGTCGCAGCAACCCGTAGGCGTCGGCGGGTGTGGACGGGCTGACCACCTTCAGGCCCGGGGTGTGCGCGTAGTAGGCCTCGCTCGAGTCGCTGTGGTGCTCCACGCCGCCGATGCCCCCGGCGTAGGGGAAGCGGATGACCATCGGGAGCTGCACCGCGCCCGCGGTGCGGTTGCGCATCTTCGCGACGTGCGACACGACCTGCTCGAACGCGGGATAGCCGAACGCGTCGAACTGCATCTCCACGACCGGGCGGAAGCCGGCCATGCACATCCCGACGGCGAACCCCACGATGCCCGACTCCGCGAGGGGGGTGTCGAAGCAGCGCTCCTCGCCGAAGTCGCGGGTCAACCCGTCGGTGATGCGGAAGACGCCGCCGAGAGTGCCGACGTCCTCCCCGAAGACGACGACGTCGTCGTCCTGCGTGATGGCGTCCCGCAGCGCGGTGTTGAGCGCCTGCGCCATCGTCAGGGTGGTCATTCCTGCTCCTCCTGCTCGGCGGCGATCTCCTGCGCGACCATGTAGCGCTGCTCGACCAGCTCGGGGGTCGGCTCGGCGAAGACGTTGTCGAACAACGACATCGGGTCGACCTGGGGGTCGGCGTTCATCCGGTCGCGCAACGCCGTGGCAAACGCCTCCGCCTCGGCGGTGACCTCCTCGACCCGGGCGTCGTCGACCAGGCCCTCCGAGCGCAACCAGGCCTCGAGCCGTGCGATCGGGTCGCGGGTCAACCAGTCGGTGACCTCGTCGGCCTCGCGATAGCGGGTCGCGTCGTCGGCGTTGGTGTGCGCGTCGAGCCGGTAGGTGTGCGCCTCGATGAGGAAGGGTCCCCCGCCGTCGCGCGCGCGCTGCACGGCGTGGTTCACCACGGCAAGCACCGCCATCGCGTCGTTGCCGTCGACCTGCTCGGACGGCACTCCGTAGCCGATTCCCTTGTAGGCCAGCGACGGTGCCTTGGTCTGTTTCGAGAGCGGCACGCTGATGGCGTACTTGTTGTTCTGCACGAAGAACACGACCGGCGCGTTGAAGACGGCGGCGAAGTTGAGGGCCTCGTGGAAGTCACCCTCGCTGGTCGCGCCGTCGCCGATGAACCCGAGCGCCACCGTGTCCCGTCCCCGTCGGGCCTCGCCGTGCGCGACGCCGGCCGCGTGGATCAACTGGGTGGCGAGCGGGGTGCACTGCGCCGCGGTGTGGCGGGCGATGGGGTCGTAGCCGCAGTGGGCGTCGCCGCGCAGCAGGGTCAGGGTCTCGACGGGGTCGATGTCGCGCGTGATCAGCGCGACCGAGTCGCGGTAGGTGGGGAACACCCAGTCGTCGGGACGCAGCGCCATGACGGCTCCGACCTGGCAGGCCTCCTGTCCGCGGGAGGAGGGGTAGACCGCCAGCCGCCCCTGCTTGGTCAGCGCCGTCGACTGCACGTCGAAGCGTCGACCGACCACCATCCGCCGCCACGTCTCGACCAGCTGCTCGGCGGTGGGTTGCGCATAACCGCGCCCACCCTCACCACCGGGCACCCGGCGCCCGGTCGCGTCCACGAACTGCACCGGCTCCGGGCACGGGAGCAGGCTGGCCACCAGCCCGGCAGCGTGAGGATCGGTGGTGTGGGTCGATTCCTTCTGGGCCGTCATCGAGGACCAACCTCCGGGACGTGGGCACGGTTCAGCGCGCGCGGCAGGACGCCGCCCGAGCTGCCATCGTCCCTCCCGCGAGATGGTTGACACAAGAACAGCCAAGAAGCCAAGACGTTTGGTTGAATGGAAGCGTGATGGACGACAAGACGTCTCAGCCAACTCCCCGCCCGGCCCCCACGTCCGGACATCCGGCCCGGCCCCTGGACGAGGCGGATCGACAGATGGTGGCCGAGCTGGCGAGGGACGGGCGCCTCTCGGTGCGCGCCCTGGCGGAGCGCCTGCACATCTCGCGTGCCAACACCTACGCCCGCCTCGAGCGACTGCGCACCGACGGCGTGATCACCGGCTTCACGGCCCGGATCAGCGCCGAACGCGCCGGCCTGGCCACCTCGGCCTACGTCAGCGTCTCCATCGAGCAGAACGCCTGGCGCGACGTGTCAGCGCGGCTGCGCGAACTGCCCTTCGTCGACCACATCGCCTTGGTCGGCGCGGAGTTCGACGCCCTGGTGCAGGTGCGCGCACCCGACAACGCCGCCCTGCGGGACGTGGTGCTCGAGCAGATCCAAGGAGTCCCGGGGGTCAAGGCGACCCGCACATGGCTGGTCTTCGAGGAGTTCGACGGGCGGGGCGCCGACTGGTCCTGAGTCCCGTTGCCGCAGCTCCTTCGCGCAGGAGCCGCGGCGGTGTCGGCGCCGCCCGGTGCTCCCTCAGACCGTCGGCTGGGCGTTGGACTTGTCGATCTTCTTCTGCAGGTCCTTGGGCAGGTGGCCGGCGGACCTGTTGTAGAAGTCGGCGGCCTTCTTGGTCGTCAGCAGGCGCGCGAGTCCGACCACGGCGCCGGAGAACATGGCGAAGGCCAGCGCTTCCTTCCACTCCACCTCAGGGTCCTCCGGGTTGGCCGGTGGCTCGTTGCCGGTGGCCACCTTCCAACCGGTCACGGTGACCTTTCTCGCGAGGATCCCGGCGAGGATCGCGCCCCCCGTGCCCAGCACCTTCCAGACCAGTGAACCCACGGCATACCTCCCAGAGTCGGATGTGCTTCTCGCACCTGAGCCTGCCACGGCGAAGGCCGGGGAGCCAGTTGATGGGAACGGTCTACACTGTTCAGCAGAACGACAGGGGAGCGCCATGAAGCGCTGAGAGTGCGGACCGACCGCAGACCCTCGAACCTGATCCGGTTAGTACCGGTGGAGGAAGTCGAGTCTCGAACCCCACGAAGGACCGGAGCCCCGGCCTGCGTGGGGAACCCCTCCTTGAAGCACAGGAGGATGCATGAACCCCATCAACCACCGGGTGTCGCTGGCGCTGGCCGGCACACTCACGCTCGCGCTGTCCGCCTGCTCGCTCTCGAGCGGCGAACCGTCGTCGTCACCGGCCTCGACCGCGGCGGGCTCCACCCAGGGCACGCCGTCCTCGGGGCACGCCAAGGGCACCGTGGTGCTCGTGACCCACGACTCCTTCGTGGCGCCGAAGAAGACACTCGAAGCGTTCACCAAGCAGACTGGCTACCAGGTCGAGGTGCGCAAGAACGGTGACGCCGGCGAGCTGACCAACAAGCTGGTGCTGACCAAGGACTCGCCGCTCGGTGACGCCGTCTTCGGCATCGACAACACGTTCGCGTCGCGCGCGGTGGACGCGGGTGTCCTCTCCGACCACACGCCGACGAACCCGCCGGCCGGGATGGCCCCGTTCGCACTGCCCGACCCGAAGGCGGCGAGGCAGCTGACGCCGGTCGACTACGGCGACGTGTGCGTCAACATCGACGACCGGTGGTTTGCCAAGAAGGGCATCAACCCGCCGAAGACGCTGGACGACCTGACCAAGCCGGCTTACAAGAACCTCTTCGTCACGCCGGGTGCCGCCACGTCCTCACCGGGCCTGGCGTTCCTGCTCGCCACGATCGGCAAGTACGGCGAGCAGGGGTGGCAGGACTACTGGAAGAAGCTGATGGCCAACGGGACCAGGATCACCCAGGGCTGGTCCGACGCCTACTCGGTCGACTTCTCCGGCGGCGAGGGCAAGGGCAGTCGCCCCATCGTGCTGTCGTATGCGTCGTCGCCGCCGTTCACGATCCCGAAGGGCGGTGACAAGCCGACCACCAGTGCCCTGCTCGACACCTGCTTCCGCCAGATCGAGTATGCCGGGGTCCTCAAGGGCGCGAAGAACCCCGCCGGCGCGGCCGCGCTGGTCGACTTCCTCGTGAGCCCGACATTCCAGAAGACGGTCCCCGACAACATGTACGTCTACCCCGTCAACGACTCGGTGAGCCTCCCGCCGCTGTGGGCCAAGTGGGCCAAGGTCGCGAAGCACCCCTTCACGGTCGCACCGAAGAAGATCGCCAAGGACCGTCGGGCCTGGCTCGAGCAGTGGTCAGAGATCGCCACCGGCTGACCTTGAGCCGTTCTGGATGGGGCGCGAAGGCCGGCCTGGTGGGGCTGGCGCTGGTGCCGGTCGTCTTCCTCGCCATCTTCTTCGTCCTGCCGGTCGCGGGCATGGTCGGGCGCGGCCTCCAGAGCGATGGCGCCTGGGACCTGGGCGGCATCGGTGAGGTGCTCGGCCGTGGCCGCACGCTGCGCATCCTGTGGTTCACCCTGTGGATGGCATTGGCCGGCACCGCCTTCACCACCGTGCTGGGCCTGCCGGTCGCCTACACGCTCTACCGGCTGTCGCTCCCCGGCCGCCGCCTGCTGCGGGCACTGGTGGTCATGCCGTTCGTGCTGCCGACCGTGGTGGTCGGGGTCGCCTTCCGCACCCTGCTGGCGGCCGGGGGACCGCTCGGTTTCCTCGGCCTGGACGGCAGCTGGGCCGCGATCCTCGCCGCGCTCGTCTTCTTCAACCTGGCGGTGGTGGTCCGCACGGTGGGCGGAGTCTGGGAGGGTTTGGACCCGCGGGCCGAGGAGTCGGCGGCGGCCCTCGGCGCCTCGCCCTGGCGGGTGTTCCGCACGGTCACGCTGCCGGCGTTGACCCCGGCCATCACCTCGGCTGCCACCATCGTGTTCCTCTTCTGCTCCACCGCCTTCGGGGTGGTGTTGACGCTCGGGGGGCTGCGCTACGGCACGATCGAGACCGAGATCTACATCCTCACCACGCAGTTCCTTGACCTGAGGGCTGCGGCGGTGCTGTCCATCGTGCAACTCCTCGCCGTGGTCGCCATCCTCTTCGTGGCAGGGGCGGCTCGCACCCACCGCGAACGAGCGATGCCGCGGACCTCCCTGCTCAGTGGGCTGCGCCGTCCACACCGGGGCGACCTGACGGCACTGGCGCTGACCGGCTTGGTGCTGGTGTTCGTCGCGTTGCCCCTCGTGACCCTCGTCGCCCGTTCGCTCCAGGTGGGCGACGGCTGGGGCCTGGCGAACTACCGCAACCTCGGCACCACGGGGTCGGGAGACGCACTGGTGGTGCCGGTCTGGACCGCGCTGGACAACTCGTGGCGCACCGCCGTGGACGCCACCCTCATCGCCGTCGTCCTCGGGCTCATCGTGTCGATCATCGTGTCGCGCCGGGCGCGCTCCGCATGGGGCAGGCGCGTGATCGCGACGATGGACGGTGTCTTCATGGTGCCGCTCGGGATCTCCGCAGTGACAGTCGGTTTCGGCTTCCTCATCACCTTGAACCGGCCGCCTCTCGACCTGCGTACCTCCGCGGTGCTGGTCCCCATCGCGCAGGCCATGGTGGCGCTGCCGCTGGTGGTCCGCACCCTGGTGCCGGTGCTCCGCTCGATCGACGACCGGCTGCGTCAGGCCGCGGCGGCGCTGGGCGCGTCGCCGCTGCGTGCGGTGCTCACCGTGGACGTCCCGATCGTATGGCGGCCGCTGCTGGCCGCGACCGGGTTCGCCTTCGCCGTGTCCCTGGGGGAGTTCGGCGCGACCAGCTTCCTGGCGCGGCCGGACCGGCCGACTCTGCCGGTCGTCATCTACGGCCTCATCTCCCGCCCGGGCGCGGAGAACTTCGGGATGGCGCTCGCCGCCTCGGTCATCCTCAGCGCCGTGACGGTCGCGCTGATGGGCCTGGTCGAGAGGCTGCGCGTCGGATCGATGGGATCCTTCTGATGATGGCCACCTCGGAGACGGAGCGAGACGGACTCGTGGTCCGTGACGCGAGCGTGCGCTTCGGCACGACCAGCGCGGTCGACCACGTCCACCTCGCACTGCGGTCCGGGGACGTCCTCGCAGTCCTCGGACCGTCGGGCTGCGGCAAGTCCACCCTGTTGCGGGCCATCGCCGGCCTCGAGGTCCTCGACTCCGGCAGCGTCGTCTTCGACGGGCAGGACCTGGCGGGAGTGCCGACGTACAGGCGTGGCTTCGCCCTGATGTTCCAGGACGGGCAGCTCTTCACCCACCAGTCGGTGGCCGGCAACGTCGGCTACGCCTTGCGGTTGCAGGGGATCGGCCGGTCCCGGCTGCGCAGGCGCGTGCGCGAGCTACTCGAGCTGGTCGGGCTGCCCGGATACGAAGATCGCAGGCCCGCGACGCTGTCCGGTGGCGAGCAGCAACGGGTCGCCCTCGCGCGCTCCCTGGCGGCCGAACCCCGGCTGTTGCTCCTCGACGAACCGTTGTCGGCGCTGGACCGGTCGCTGCGGGAGCGCCTCGCGAACGACCTGCGCCGGATCCTCACCGAGACCAAGACGACGACCCTGCTCGTGACCCACGACCACGACGAGGCCTTCACCGTGGCCGACCGGATGGCCGTGATGCGCGCCGGCCAGCTGGTGCAGGACGGGCCGACGGTCGAGGTCTGGCGCAACCCGGCGGACGCGGACGTGGCGCGGTTCCTCGGCTACGCGACAGTGCTGACCGGACCGGCCGCCATACGCCTGCTGTCACTGTCCGGCGGACGCCGCAGCGCTGGGCCGGATCCCGCCCAACCACAGGTGAACACGCCGGATGCCGGGACGTCTGAGGGCCTGCAGGTTGCCGTCCGGAGGTCCGCGGTGAGGGTCGACCCGGCAGGTGAGCTCGGGGGCGTCGTGGAGTCGGTCTCGGCGGCCCGCGACACCATGCGGATCACCGTCGAGGTGGAGGGGCTCGGGGCCCTGGCGGGAGTGGCCGGCCTCGACGAACGGTTCGAGACCGGCCAGCGGGTCCGCCTGACCGTCGACCCGGCCGGGCTGGCCGTCCTCCCGCCCCGCTGACCCGCCTTCCCGGCTGCCTTTGCTCCCTTCAAACCGGTTTCGAGCGCGGCCGGAGCGGTCTCAACTGAGCAAAGCGCGTCGGGCCAACCCGGCATGCGGGCAGTCAGTGCTCGAACAGGCCCTTGATGTCGTCGGCCGACAGGGGCGCGGCGAGCAGCGGGTCGCCGTCCATGACCTGGGTGAACAGGCCCATCTTGCGCGCCTTGAGGTCCATGACCTTCTCCTCGATCGTCTCGGTGGAGACGAGGCGATAGACCATGACCGTGCGCTCCTGGCCGATCCGGTGCGCACGGTCGACGGCCTGCGCCTCGGCGGCGGGGTTCCACCACGGGTCCATGACGAAGCAGTAGTCGGCTTCGGTGAGGTTGAGCCCGAAGCCGCCCGCCTTGAGGCTGATCAGGAACACCGGCGCCTCACCCGACTTGAAGCCCTCGATCACCTCGCCGCGGTGCCGGGTGGAGCCGTCGAGGTAGGCGTAGGCGATCCCCTCCGCTTCGAGCCGTCGCCGCACGAGCCCGAGGAAGCCGGTGAACTGGCTGAAGACCAGGGCGCGGTGCCCCTCGCTGACGACCTCCTCGAGCTGTTCGAGCAGCGCATCCACCTTGCTCGAGCGCACACCGACGTAGTCCTGGTCGATCAGCTCGGGAGCCAGGGCGAGCTGTCGCAACAGGGTGAGCGACCGGAAGATCGCGAAGCGGTTCCCCGCCATGTCGTCGATCAGGCCGAGGATCTTGGCCCGCTCGCGCTGCAGGTGGGTCTGGTAGATCCGCCGGTGGTGCGCGTTGAGCGGGACCTCGAGGACCTGCTCCTGCTTGGGCGGCAGCTCGGCGACGACCTGCTCCTTGCGCCGTCGCCGCATCAGGGGGCGGATCCGCCGGCGCAGGGTGTCCAGCCGGTCAGGGTCGGTGCCACGCTCGATCGGCCGGGCGAACAGATCGGTGAAACGTTGCGGGTTGGGGAAGAGCCCCGGCGCCGTGACCGACAACAGGGACCACAGCTCCATCAGGTTGTTCTCGAGCGGCGTGCCCGTGATCGCCAGCTTGAACGGCGCCGGCAACCGGCGCGCGCACTGGTGGACCTTGGACTGGTGGTTCTTGACGAACTGCGCCTCGTCGAGGATCAGGGCGCCCCACGGCAGCTCGGCGTAGGCGTCGTAGTCGAGCCGCAACAGCGCGTATGACGTGACCACCACCTGCGCGTCGCCGACGTGCTCCGCCAGGCTGGTGCGGCGCTTGCGCGACGTCTCGGTCACCGTCGCCACCCGCAGGGTCGGTGCGAACCGGGCGGCCTCGTGAGCCCAGCCCGAGACCACGCTCGTCGGTGCCACCACGAGGAAGGGCGACGGCGGCTTCTCCGACTCGAAGGCGCGCAGCGCCATCGCCAGCGTCTGCACCGTCTTGCCCAGGCCCATGTCGTCGGCGAGGATGCCGCCGAGCTCGTGGTCGTGCAGGAAGCTCAGCCAGTGGTAGCCCTCGCGCTGGTAGGGACGCAGCTCCGCCTCCAGACCTGCTGGGTCGGGTGGTGGGGCGACCTGGTCGATCTCGAGCAGCCCCTGCACGGTGCTGTCCCACCGACGACTCTGCGAGTCGACCACCCCGAGGGCGACCAGCTCCTCCCAGAACCCGGCCTGGTAGCTGCTGATCCGCAGCCCGTCGGACTCGCGGTCCTGCAGCTCGCGGGCTTCCTCGATCAGCTCGCGCAGCTGCTGCAGCTCGGGCCGGTCGATCCGCAACCAGGTGCCGCTGTCCAGCAGCAGGTGGCTCTCGCCGCGGGCCAGCGCGGTGAACAGGGGCACCAACGGCATCTGCTCACCGTCGACCGTGACCATCACGCCGAGGTCGAACCAGTCGGCGTCGTCCCGGGAGTCGGTGGTCGACACCGAGATCAGTGGCGCCGAGTCGGTGAAGCGGTAGTCCTGCGGGGTGCCGACGACCTCCACCAGCAGGTCGTCTCGCTCCTGCAGAGCCGGGAGCACGTCCTCGGTGAAGACCGCGGTGTTGAGCCCGCTGAGTCGGACCCGTGGCACGAGGGCCGGCTGGCCGGTCACGTTGGTGACCAGCTGCGGCAGCCGGTCGGAGGGCAGGTCCAGTCCGTCGAGCAGGGCCTGTTCGGTCTTCCGGTCACGGGCAGCGATCGCCTTGGCCGGACCGTGCAGCGGGACCCGCGCGACGTCCTCGCCCACGGTGTAGGCGAACTCCCAGTCGAGGCTGACGTGGTGGTCCTCCGCGTAGGTGGCGGTCAGGGCGAGCCGAGGCGGCCGGATCTCGGGCAGCTGCACGGTCTCGTCCGACGACGCCACCCGCAGCGCCTGCCGCAGTGCCGGGTAGTACTTCTGCAGGAACCGCCCCAGGTCGGAGGCGGGGATGTCGATGCGGCGCCCGTCATAGAGCAACCGGGAGACCTCGCCGGTGGCCGGACGGTCGAGCCGGCAGAGCAGCAGGGCGCCCGGGCTGACCAGCCGTCCGGCGCCCAGCTCGTCCGAGCCCTCCACGAAGAACCCGTGGGCGGGACGCCCCATGAACTGCACCGCGCCGGCGGCCAGGACCGCACCCTCCAGCGTGACGACCGGCTCGACGACGGTGTCGCCGTCGGGCCGACGCCGCAGGTCGAGCGACGCCTGGGCGGGGCCGGCAG
>NZ_VOHR01000121.1 GCF_009192725.1 Segeticoccus rhizosphaerae
GCCGGCGTGGCCCAGATGGCCCGCAGCGCCAGTCCGGTGCTGCCCTGCTGGGCCGGCGACTCGGGCACGGGCGGGACGGATGCGTCGACGCCTCGACCCGCCACCGCGAGCAGCAGGCCGGAGACCCCGAACCCCGCGGAGGCGGTCACGAACGCGGGCCACATGCCGTGCACCTGGTCCAGGTCCACCATGTAGCCGGCCGCGAACGCGCCGATCGCCATGCCGAGCGCCTGCCCGCTGAAGACCAGCGCGAAGACGCGACGGCGGTCGGCACCGGACGACCAGCGCAGCACGAGCACCTGCTGTGCCGGGGCCGCTGCCGTGATCGCGAGCCCGAAGGCCAGCATGCCGAGCAGGAAGGTCAGCGGAGTGCCGGCCACGACGAGCGCCAGGCTGACGACGCAGGCCAGCACCCGTGCGACGACCGCGACGCGCACCGGGGACATCCGGTCGGCCAGGCGGCCGCCGACCGGCGCCGCGACCAGCGCGCCGATCGAGAACAGGCTGGAGGCCGCTGCGGCGACGAAACCGCCCCAGCCGCGGGTGTTCGCGGCGTAGGCGTACTGATAGGGCAGCACCGTGCCCCAACCGATCATGCTCACGGTGGACGCCAGGACCAGCAGGTGTGCGCGCTTCACCACGCCTCCATCAGAGTTCGAAACGGGAGTGTTGGATATCGAATATTTCGACTCCGAAATATTAGCATGGCAACATGGTGCCCATGACCACTCGTCCGGGATCCGGCAGACGCGCGGGCAGGTCCGCGCACCAGCGCTACCGCGCCGACGTGGCCGCCTACGTGGCAGCGGGTGGCGACGAGTCCGTGCAGCGCGTCATCACCGCGGTGCAGAGCCTGCAGCGCAAGCTGGGCCAGTGGTATGCGCGCCAGCTGGTCGACCTGGACCTGTCCGCCGGCGAGTGGGCGGTGCTCGCCAACCTGGCGACCGCGGAGGAGGGCGCCGCGCTCACGCCCACCCAGCTCGCCGAGGCCACCAGCGTGGCCCCCTCGTCGATGACGCACCGACTGGACCGGATGACCGAGCGGGGCCTGATCGACCGCGCCGCCGACCCCGAGAACCGCACCCGGGTCCTGGTCTCGTTGACCCATCGTGGCTGGGAGACCTTCAAGGCCGCCATCCAGGAGGCCAACATGGTCGAGTCGGACGTGCTCGGCCCCTTGTCACGCGATCAGCGTGAGGAGCTGGCCGCGCTGCTCGAGCTGGTCATCGCCGGTCTCGACGACGCCGAGGCGGACGAGACCAGCTGACCTGTGGCCCCGGAGTCGCTGGGGAGGTCCGGGAGCGCGACAGCGTCAGGCCTGGTGGCCGAACCAGATGTCGATCTCGCGCTTGGCCGACTCCGACGAGTCGGAGCCGTGCACGATGTTCTGCTGCACGGCGAGGCCCCAGTCGCGGCCGAGGTCGCCGCGGATGGTTCCGGGCAGCGCAGCCGTCGGATCGGTGGCCCCCGCGAGGGCGCGGAAACCCTCGATGCACCGCTCCCCCTCGATGATCGCCGCGGTCACCGGGCCGCTGCTCATGAACTCGAGCAAGGGCTCGTAGAACGGCTTGCCCTCGTGCTCGGCGTAGTGCTGGGCGAGGCGCTCACGGTCGGGCGTGAAGATCGCCAGGTCCACGAGCGTGTAGCCCTTCGCCTCGATCCGGCGCAGGACCTCGCCGGACAGGCCCCGTTGGAAACCGTCCGGCTTGACCAGGACGAGGGAGCGTTCGGGCGTCGTCGATGTCGTCACAGGCCAGACCCTATCGAGGGACATCGAAGGGTATGCCGCCCGCCCACCGAGGGCGGTCGGCCGCCGCCGTCACCGGTCCGGTGCGTCACCCCGGTCGGCAGGAGCATCCGTGTCCGAGCCCGCGCCCCCGCCCTGCTGGTCCTCGTCGACCGGGTGGGCGCGCAGGTGGGCCTGGGTCAGGTCCTCCATCTTGCGTCCTTGGACGAGGGCGGTCACCCACAGCGCCAGGAAGATGACGGCCACGATGATCATGCCGCCCACGACCAGCGCCGCGAGGAACGTGACGACCTGGAGCAGCCAGCCGATCGTGACCCCCCAGGGCCGCCGCATCAGGCCGGCGTCGAGGATGCACAGCACCGCCACCACCGACCCGACCGCGAGCCACGTGCCCGACCGGTCGTCGCCCTGGACGGAGGCCAGCCCGTAGGCCACCACCGCGCACAGGAACACCGCGAAGGCCTGGCTGGCGATGACCATGGCGGCAAACCGCCGAGCCATCTTGCCCGGCACGCCGTAGAAGACGAGCCCCTTCACGTCGTGGTCACCCCGAGCAACATCCGGACCTCTGCGGCGGTGACCACCGACCCCGTCGCCAGCACGCCCCCGGCCACGCCGCCGGCGTCGGCCATCCCGGCGGCGGTGTCGAGCGCCTCGGAGAGGTCGGGCACGACGGTGACGCGGTCCTCGCCGAAGATCTCGGCCGCGATCCGCCCGAGGACCGCGGGGTCGGTGGCGCGAGGCGAGGAGGTGCGGGTGACGACGACCTCGTCCAGGACCGGTTCGAGGATCTCGAGGATCTCGCCCGCCTCCTTGTCGGCGAGGATCGCGACGAGCCCGACGACCTTGGTGAACGTGAATGCCTCGTTGAGGGCGTCACGCAGCGAGACCGCGCCCGCCGGGTTGTGCGCGGCATCGACCATGACGGTGGGCGAGCGGCGGACGATCTCCAGCCTCCCGGGCGAGGTGACCCCGGCGAATCCGGCCCGGACCACCTCGAGGTCGAGCGGCTGCTCGCCACCACCGACGAACGCCTCGACCGCCGCGAGGGCGATGGCCGCGTTGTGCGCCTGGTGCGTCCCGTGCACCGGCAGGAGGAGGTCGGGGTAGTCGCCCGCCAGACCACGCACCGAGATCAGCTGCCCACCTACCGCGACGTCGTGGCTAAGCAGCCCGAACTGCTCGCCCTCGAAGCGCAGGTCGGCCCCGACCTCCTCGGCCCGGTCCCGGACGATCTGGACCACTTCGGGCTCCTGCACTCCGACCACCCCGATGGCACCGGGCTTGATGATGCCGCTCTTCTCGGTGGCGATCTCCTCGACCGTCGAGCCGAGGAGGCGCTGGTGGTCGAGGGCGACCGGCGTCATCACGGCGACCTGGCCGTCAGCGACGTTGGTGGCGTCCCAGGCACCGCCCAGACCGACCTCCACCACGGCCACGTCGACAGGGGCGTCGGCGAACGCGGCATACGCCAGGGCGACCATCGCCTGGAAGTAGTTCATCCGCGGCCGTCCGGCCTCGCGTGACAGCGCATCGACGATCTCGAGGAAGGGCGCCACGTCGTCATAGGCAGCGATGAAGGCCTCGGGCCCGATCGGCTCGCCCGACAACGCGATCCGCTCCCTGAGGTCGTGCAGGTGCGGCGAGGTGAAGCGTCCGGTCGACAGGCCCAGCTCACGCAGCAGCCGCTCGATCATGCGGGTCGTCGAGGTCTTGCCGTTGGTGCCGGTGAGGTGGATCACCGGGAAGGCGCGCTGCGGGTCGCCCAGCAGCTCCATGACCTGCCGGATCTGGTCCAGTGACGGCTCGACGTCGTTCTCGGGAGCCCTGGCCAGCAGGGCCTCGCTCACCTCCCGCAGCCGCTTCCGCACCGCAAGTTGCTCGGCGGCAGCCTGCTGGGCGGAGTCCGGACGTCCGCTCGGGCTCATGCGCGTGCCTCCTCGAGGCCCGGGTCGTCGTCGTCCGAGGCGTCGCGCAGCACCTTCCGCATCCAGATGTCGTCCGGGACGCCGCCACCACCGGCCTCACGAGTGAACTCGACGAATCCCTTGGCTCGGTAGAAGCGTTCGGCGTCGGTGTTGCCGTCGATGTAGGAGAGCTGGATCTCGTCGTGGTCCTCGGCCGCCTTGGCCATCACGGCCTCGATGAGCCGCGAGCCAACGCCCTTGGCCTGGTGCTCGGGCAGGACGTAGAGCTTCCAGAGGACCAGGTGGTGCTTGCCCGGGCCGACGCTCGCCATGCCGACGATCTCGCCGTCGAGCTCGGCCACCGTCACGCGCCCCGCGCGGATCGCGGGGATCGTCGCGTCAGCCGACCACCACTTGGCCAGTCCGGCCTGGACGTAGTCCTCGCCGGCGATGCTGTAGTAGGTGGCCGGCCAGGTGCGGTGCCCCACCGACAGCACCCCCTGCAGATCGTCGCCGGTCGCCCCGCGGATCACCACGGAGTCTTCCTGCCTCGGCTCCTCCGCGGCAGGCTCTCCGCTCCGCTCCGCATCGTCGCCGCTGTCGTCGCCGCGGCCCGAGCCTCGGCGGTCGCCGTCGCTGATCACCGCTTCTTCACCTGGATCTGCACCTGCTGTCCCTCCCCGACGGTGGCAACCGTCGCCCCGTCGGTCGCGGCCGGCGGCAGGGCGTGATCGGCTCCCGCCGACCCGAACTGGACCGCGAGCGTCTCGCTCATGATCAGCTGCTGGTGGGCGACTGTCGCCTGCCAGACGTCGTCGTCGCCGGTGACGGTCAGGCTGATCCGGTCACTGATGTCCAGGCCGGCGTCGCGGCGCGCCTGCTGCACGGCCCGTATGACGTCACGCGCCAGACCTTCCTGCGCCAGCTCGGGCGTGACCTCGGTGTCGAGGACGACGAAGCCACCACCCGGGAGAAGGTGGGTCGCCCTGCCTGCGGTCGCGGTGTCCTGCTCCACGATGGTGTCGAGGGTGTATTCGCCCTCGACGAGGGCCAGTCCGCCCGCGGTGACCGTGCCGTCGTCGGCGACCGCCCAGTCGCCGGACTTGGCGCCCTTGATCGCCTGCTGGACGTCGCGGCCGAGTCGCGGGCCGGCCGCGCGGGCGTTGACCACCAGTCGCTGGCTGATCCCGAAGTCGGACGCACGAGCCGCGGCGAGGTCGACCAGTGTCACGGTGCGGACGTTGACCTCCTCGGCGATGATCGCGCCGAAGTCCTCCAGAGCCTGTGCCTCCGGCACGACCACGGTGAGGTCCTGCAACGGCAGCCGGACGCGCAGGTTCGCGGCCTTGCGCAGGCTGCTGGCCACCGAGCACACCTCGCGGGCCCGGTCCATCGCAGCCACCAGGCCGTCGTCGGCAGGAAGGTCGGACACCTCCGGCCAGTCGGTCAGGTGCACCGAACGGCCACCGGTCAGGCCGCGCCAGATCTCCTCCGTGGTGAACGGCAGCAACGGAGCAGCAACACGGGTCACGACCTCGAGCGTGGTGTAGAGCGTGTCGAATGCCCCGAGGCCATCGCGGCGCACGTTCCAGAAGCGGTCGCGCGAGCGTCGGATGTACCAGTTGGTCAGCACGTCGAGGAAGGCGCGGATGGCCTCGCACGCCGAGGCCACGTCATAGACGTCGAGCCGGTCCCGCGCCTCCTCGACGAAGTCATGCAGCTTGGCGAGCAGGTAGCGGTCGAGCACGTCGTCCGACTCGGTGGACCAGCGTGCTTCGTAACCCTCGCCGTCCGGTCCCCCGGCGGCGTTGGCATACATCCCGAAGAACGACCAGGCACTCCACAGCGGCAGCATGACCTGCCGCACGCCCTCGCGGATCCCCTGCTCGGTGACACTGAGGTTGCCGCCCCGCAGCACCGGACTGTTCATCAGGAACCAGCGCATCGCGTCGGCCCCGTCGCGGTCGAAGACCTCGCGCACGTCGGGATAGTTGCGCAGGCTCTTGGACATCTTGCGCCCGTCCTCGCCGAGCACGTTGCCGTGGCACATGCAGGTCGAGAACGCCGGGCGGTCGAACAGCGCCGTGGCGAGGATGTGCAGCGTGTAGAACCAGCCCCGGGTCTGCGGGGTGTACTCGACGATGAAGTCGGCCGGGAAGTGGTGCTCGAACCAGTCGGCGTGCTCGAACGGGTAGTGCACCTGCGCGTAGCTCATCGACCCCGAGTCGAACCAGACGTCGAGCACGTCCTCAACCCGCCGCATGGTCGAGTTGCCCGTCGGGTCATCGGGATTGGGCCGGGTGAGCTGGTCGATGTTGGGTCGGTGCAGGTCCGGCACCCGCTCGCCGCGCTCATCCACGCGCGTGGGGATCTCGCCGAAGTCGCGCTCCAGCTCGGCGAAGGAACCGTAGACGTCGATCCGGGGATACGCCGGGTCGTCGCTCTTCCACACCGGCACCGGGCTGCCCCAGAACCGGTTGCGGGTGATCGACCAGTCGCGGGCGCCCTCGAGCCACTTGCCGAACTGACCGTGCTTGATGTGCTCGGGGACCCAGGTGATCTGCTCGTTGAGCGCGAGCATCCGGTCCTTGAAGGCGGTCACCTCCACGAACCAGGACGAGACACCCTTGTAGATCAACGGTTCGCGGCACCGCCAGCAGTGCGGATAGGAGTGGTCGTAGGTCTCGCGCCGCAGCAGCACCGTCCCGGGCGAGACGGACCCGGTCTCCCCCACGCCCCGGGTGGCCGCACGCAGGTGATCGATGATGTGCGGGTTGGCGTCGAAGACCAGCATCCCGGCGTACTCGTCGACCGGCTCGGTGAAGCGGCCGTCCTTGCCGACCGGCATCACCGCCTCGATGCCCTCCCGGTCGGTGACCTCCTTGTCGACCTCACCGAAGGCGCCGGCCGTGTGCACCACGCCGGTGCCGTCCGTGGTGGTGACCGCGTCGTCGGCCGCCACGATGCGGAAGGCGCCCGCGTGGCCGGCGAAGTAGGAGAACGGCGGTGTGTAGGTGCGTCCCAGCAGGTCCGTGCCCTTGTAGCGGCCGAGCACCACCGGGGCGTCGCCGAGCTCGCGCGAGTATGCCGCGAGCCGCGCCTCCGCGAGGAGGTAGCGCGCCGTCCCGTCGGTCCCCGGCACGGCCCCCTCGACGACGACGTAGTCGATGTCGGAGCCCACCATGACCGCGAGGTTGCTGGGAAGGGTCCACGGGGTGGTGGTCCAGATCAGGACGCGGGCGCCGTCGAGCACCTCGTCCGCGCCGGTGGAGTCGAGCAGGTAGCCGACCGTGACCGCGGGGTCCTGCCGCATCCGGTAGACGTCCTCGTCCATCCGCAGCTCGTGGTTGGACAGCGGCGTCTCGTCGTTCCAGCAGTAGGGCAGCACACGGAAGCCCTCGTAGACGTGACCCTTGTCGTAGAGCGACTTGAAGGCCCAGATCACCGACTCCATGTAGTCGGGGTTCATCGTCTTGTAGTCGTGCTCGAAGTCCACCCACCGGCCCTGCCGGCGCACGTAGTCCTGCCACTCGTCGGTGTAGCGCAGCACCGACTCGCGGCAGGCGGCGTTGAACTTCTCGATGCCCAGCTCGTGGATCTCGTCGGTGGTCTTGAGCCCGAGCTGCCGCATCGCCTCGAGCTCGGCCGGGAGCCCGTGGGTGTCCCAGCCGAACCGGCGCTCGACGCGCCGGCCGCGCATCGTCTGGTAGCGCGGCACGATGTCCTTGACGTAGCCGGTCAGCAGGTGCCCGTAGTGCGGCAGGCCGTTGGCGAACGGCGGTCCGTCGTAGAAGACGAACTCGTTGTCACCGTTGCGCCCCGCGTCCCGCTGCTCGACCGAGGCGACGAAGGTGCCGTCCTCGTCCCAGTAGCGCAGGACCCGCTCCTCGATCTCCGGGAAACGGGGGCTGGGGACGACCCCGGCCCTCTCGGTGCCCTCGCCCCGCTCGTCCGCCGAGAGGAAGTCGACCTTCGGATAGGTCATGCGTGCATCTCCGTCGCGTCACTCGTGCCGTCAGGGTCACGAGGACGACGTCGCCGACCGGTGAAGTCCGGCCCGGCGGCACCGCGGTACCACCTCGCTTGCCGCACCCGCCCGCTCGCTCGAGCGCACGGCATACGGCCGCTCTTGGTCGAAGGCCGCTGACGGGGCCCACCCGTCCGGTTCTACTGAGGATCGGCCCGTATGCCGTGTGGTCCCGTTCTTCCGGAGGCTCGCCGCTGATGACGGCTCGATCGCCTGTGCCGCATTCTACGGGACGCAGGCGCCGCCCGCGACGCACGGGGAGTCGGCGGTCAGGCGGTCTGCCGGACGGGGAGCAGCCCGTGGGCCTCGCGCAGTGAGGCGAGGGTCTCGTCCAGCGTGCCGAGCCGCGGCTCGAGCAGCCAGACGCCCTCGGCGAACGGGCGGAAGCCGACCCGAGACCAGACCTTGGTCATCCGGCGCACGGCTTCGTCGTAGCCGGCCTCGTAGTCCTCCTCGGCACCCCGGTCGAGCGGCCCCGGCAGGCAGAGCGCGGCGCGGCAGCCGGTGCGCATCAGCTCCAGCGTCTCGGCGATGAGCAGCGCGGCCACCCCCTTGCCCTGCCAGGCCGGCACCAGCTCGACCCGGTCGAGGACGAGCACGCGGTCGCCGGTGTCGTGCAGCCGGCTGGCGAGCCCCTCGGCCAACTGGCCGGTGTTGACGTCGAAGACGACGTCCCCGATGTGGGCGATGTCGTCGTTGGAGGAGTCCAGGGCGTCCCAGGGATCCTCGCACTCGCGCAGATCGACCGAGAGCACCGAGATGGTGCCGATCGGCTCGGCACCATCTGCGGGCATTGCCTCGACCGCCCAGCGCTGCAGGCCGCGCGTGGAGGCGTCTCCGAGCAACCGGCTGGTGGACAGCCGCAGGCGGAGGTCGGGGACGGGGACCGCGTCGTGGTGGCTCATCCGCCCAGTGTGCCGCTCGGGGCCCATGAGCGGAAGGATCGCGACCCACCCCTCCTGGGCAGTGATCGTGGCGCTTGCGGCAGGCCGCTGTCGCAGACCCACGACGATTCCTCACAGGTGGCGGTCGTGGGTCACGCCTTGTGCCACGTCTTGGGCCATGTCGCGGACCAGGAGCCACGCGGCGAGCAGGCCGGCCGCCACGGCGCCCAGCACCTGCGGCCAGATGTAGAGGGCGGTGTCACCGGCCGGCTGGTAGACCAGCATCAGCCAGGTCGACAGGCCCACGACCAACACGAGGGTGCGCCGCGACAGGGCGAGACCGGCCGCGACCGCGAGCGACCAGGAGTAGTACCACGGCAGCGCGACCGGCGAGAGCAGGACCAGCACGACCAACGCCGCGACGATGCCCCTGACCGCGGTCTGCACATCCCCGGACGTCCTGCGGTGTGGTGGCCGAGGCGACCACACCGCAGGACGTCCGCGGGGGCGGGCGCGGAACCAGATGGCCAGGAGCAGCGCCACCAGGAGGACCGCGCCGACCGTCCTGCTCACCGGCAGCACGTTGGTCAGCGACAGCGGCGCGAACCACAAGGCGACGCCGGTGACCAGTTGCGCGACGGCGCTCGGCAGGCTGAGCCAGTTGACGGTCTGCGACGAGCCGGACAGCGCCGTGATCCAGCCGAGGCCCACGCCGGCCGCGAGGGACAGCGCCGCGAACACCGCTGCGCCGACGACCAGTCCGGCCCCGGTGGTGCGCAGGAACAACGGCCACCGGTGCGGCTCCGGACGCCCGTCGGACCGCGCGCGCTCGCGTTCGTGCGCCATCCAGATCCAGACCACGAAGGGCAGCGCGACGACCGCGGTGGCCTTGACCGCGAGCGCCAGCGTGATCACAGCGACGCCCGGCAGGTGCCGCCGCTCGAGCACGAGGAGCAGCCCGGCGAGCAGCAGTCCGAGCATCGGCAGGTCGTTGTGCGTGCCGGCCACCAGGTGCACCAGGACGAGGGGGTTGAGCACGCCGAGCCAGACCGCGAGCACCGGGTCGCCGCCGAGGCGCCGGGCGATCCGCGGCAGCGCCCACACCATGAGCACCAGCCCGGGCAGCAACGCCAGCCGCATGACGTAGGTGCCGAGCGCGACGTGGTCGCCAGTGACCGTGGTGATACCGCGGGCGAGCAGCAGGAAGGCGGGCCCGTAGGGAGCGGTGGTGGATCGCCACACCGGGCTGACGCTCCGGGTCAACGGCCCGGGATCGGCCGCGGGCCCCACGACATAGGGATCGAAGCCGTCGCGCAGCAGCGCACCCTGGGCCAGGTAGGCGTAGGCGTCCCGGCTGAACATCGGCAGGGCGAGCAGCATCGGCGCCACCCACAACGCGACCGTCCAGCGGGCCGATCCGAGGGAGACGCCCCCCGCGAGCACCGCCCGGCCCAGCCGCACCCAGGCGAGCACCATCACCAGCACGCCGACCCAGACCAGCCAGGTCGAGATGCCCTGGGTCAGCCCGGACGTCGCACCTGACAGGTGGTTCCAGTCGAAGTAGGAGCCGGTCCGCGGCTTGGCGCCGGCTGCGAACCCACCGAGGGTGAGGCACGCGGCGCCGAGGAGTCCCAACAGCCCGTGCCGCCCCGCAGGGCTGAGCAGCACTGCGCCGATCGCGTTGCCCGCCAGCGCCGCCCGGCGGCGCGCCGCAGCGGCCGGCGCACCGTCT
>NZ_VOHR01000122.1 GCF_009192725.1 Segeticoccus rhizosphaerae
CCAGCCACGCAGCCGCCTGCTCGAGCAGGTCGTCCCCGCGGTCCGCCGCCGTCATGCCACTGCCCGGCGGACGATCTGCGCCAGCAGCCGGCCGCACCGGTCGGCAGCGGCGGCTCCCGCCTCGATGACCTCATCGTGCGACAGCGCCTGCTCGGAGATCCCGGCGGCGAGATTGGTGACGAGGGAGATGCCGAGGACCTCCAGGCCGCTCTCGCGGGCGGCGATCGCCTCGAGCGTCGTGGACATGCCGACCAGGTCGCCACCGAGCACCTTGGCCATCGCCACCTCGGCCGGCGTCTCGTAGTGCGGGCCGCGGAACTGCACGTAGACACCCTCATCCAGGTCGGGGTCCACCTCGCGGGCGAGCTCGCGCAGCCGTGGTGTGTAGAGGTCGGTCAGGTCGACGAAGTGGGCGCCCTCGATGGGTGAGGCCGCCGTGAGGTTGAGGTGGTCCCGGATCAGCACCGGCGTGCCTGGCCCCCATGCGGGGTTGAGCCCGCCGCAGCCGTTGGTCAGCACGATGGTGGAGCACCCCGCCGCGGCGGCCGTCCGCACTCCGTGCGCCACCGCCCTGACCCCGCGGCCCTCATAGAAGTGGGTGCGGGTGCCGAAGACGAGCGCGCGACGCCCGGTGTCGCCGACCGTCACCGAGCGCATGACACCGCAGTGCCCCGCGACCGCAGCGGCCGCGAAGCCCGGCACGTCCGCGTTGTCGATGGTGGCGACGGTCTCGCCGACCAGGTCACCGGTCTGCCCCCAGCCGGAGCCGAGGACCAGGGCGATGTCGTGGTGGTCGGTGCCGCTGCGCTCTGCGATCACCGCGGCCGCCGCGCGGGCCACCTCGAAGGGGTCGATGTCGGGTCGGTCGAGTTCCGGGGTGTCTTCCGTGGGGTCGGTCACGCAGCGCATCGTATCCGTGGAGCCCACACCCGACTCGCCGGCCCGCAAGCCCCCCACCGGTCCGGCCGGACGGCACGTGGGCGGGCTGACGGGGTGCCGTCACGGCGCGCTGGTGGTGGTTGGATGACCCCGTGAATGATCCGCAGAAGTCAGTGGTCGTCCTCGGGGGCGGACCAGGGGGCTACGAAGCCGCGCTGGTCGCTGCCCAGCTCGGCGCGACGGTCACCGTGGTGGACCGGGACGGTCTCGGGGGAGCGTCCGTGCTCACGGACTGCGTCCCGAGCAAGGCCCTGATCTCGACCTCGGACTTCCTCTCCCGGTTCACCGCTGCCCGGGAGCTCGGGGTGGGGTTCCACGAGGCTCCGGGAGAGACGGCGATGGCCCACATGGCCGACGTCAACGCCCGGATCCTCGACCTGGCTGCTGCCCAGAGCCGCGACATCGGCGAGCGCCTCGCGTCCGACGGGGTGCGGGTGTGCCGTGGCGTGGGGCGGCTCACCGCGCCGGACCTGGTGCACGTCGAGTGCGCCGACGGGACCGAGGAGGACCTCGCCGCCGATGTCGTGCTGGTGGCGACGGGGTCCACCCCCCGCGTGATGGACACCGCGAGGCCGGACGGCGAGCGGATCCTCACCTGGCAACAGATCTATGCGCTGAAGGAGCTGCCCACCAAGCTGATCGTCGTGGGCTCCGGGGTGACCGGCGCCGAGCTCGCGCACGCCTACCTCGGGCTCGGCAGCGAGGTCGTCCTCGTCTCCTCCCGCGACCGGGTCCTGCCCGGTGAGGATGCCGACGCCGCGACCGTGATCGAGAACGTGTTCCGCCGTCGCGGCATGCAGGTCATGAACCGCTCCCGCGCCGCCGGGGTCGAGCGCACCCCCGACGGGGTCACCGTCACCCTCGTCGACGGCCGCACGGTCGACGGGTCGCACGCGCTGCTCGCGGTCGGGTCGATCCCCGCCACGGCGGGACTCGGGCTCGAGGAGGCCGGTGTCGACCTGCGCGAGTCCGGCCACCTGCGCGTCGACCGGGTGTCACGCACCTCGAGGCAGGGCATCTACGCCGCGGGCGACTGCACCGGTGTCGTTCCCCTGGCGTCGGTGGCGGCGATGCAGGGACGGATCGCGATGGCCCACGCCCTCGGTGACGCGGTCGCACCGCTCAACCGGCGGGCCATCAGCGCCAACATCTTCACGGACCCGGAGATCGCGACGGTCGGCTTCTCCCAGAAGGACATCGACGAGGGTGTCGTCGAGGCCCAGGCGGTCATGCTGCCGCTGGCGACGAACCCGCGCGCCAAGATGCAGAACGTCCAGGACGGGTTCGTGAAGCTGTTCGCTCGCACCGGCACCAGCATCGTGGTGGGTGGGGTGGTGGTCTCTCCGCGGGCCTCCGAGCTGATCTTCCCGGTCGCGCTCGCCGTGCAGAACCGGCTGACGGTGGACCAGCTGGCCAGCACCTTCACCATCTACCCGTCGCTGTCCGGCTCCATCGCCGAGGCCGCGCGCAAGCTGCACTCCCTCGAGGAGGACTAGCCACCGACAGGACACAACGCCTGGCTCACCTCTGCAGATCGCACGTCGCGCTGGCACTGGTATGGCGAGTGGCTGCCATACCGGCGTGTCCTCGGCGTGTCGGGGGGTAGCGCCAGCGCGAGCTGCGGTGTGCCGGTGGCCGTGGCTGCACCCGGCAGCGGGCGTCGGCGCGCTGCTCGGGAACGACTGCACGTCAGTCGAGCGCGGGGATCTTTCGCAGCGTCGGGGGGAACGCCGGGTCAGTCGGGGTCGCCGGGCAGCTTTCGTGGATCGGACGGCTCCGGGTGGTTGCGCAACCGTGCCTCGTGCTCGGCATCTTCACGAGCCCAGCGGGCCCGCCTCGAGTCGCGGGCCTTCTTGCGGATCCTTTGCAGCAGCGGCCAGCACACGGCGATCACCAGCACGAGGATCGCGACATTGATCCACGAGAGCCCCTGTTGAGGTTGCTGGCCGGCGGCGGCGAGGGTCATGAGCACCTACCCAGTGTAGGAACAGTGGGGCCGGCGGTGCGGCGTCAGTCCTTGATGTCTGCGATGACGGCGCCGTTGGTCACGGTCTCGCCGACGGAGGCGGTCAGGCCCGAGATGGTGCCGGCCTTGTGCGCGTTGATCGGCTGCTCCATCTTCATCGCCTCGAGGACGACCACCAGGTCACCCTGTTCGACGGACTGTCCGTCCTCGACGGCGATCTTGACGATCGTGCCCTGCATGGGGGCGGTCAGCGAGTCGCCGGACGCCTGGGTCCCGCCCTTGGAGCGGCTCGAGCGTCGCGGCGCCCGCTGCCGATTCACCGCTGCGCTCCCTCCAACTGCGCCGAGCGCGAAGCCGCCGGGCAGCACCACCTCGAGCCTCTTGCCACCGACCTCGACGACGACCCGCTGGCGCTCCTCGTCCTGGTCCGGCGAGTCGGCGACCGGCCCGGCATACGGCTCGATCGTGTTGTCGAACTCGGTCTCGATCCACCGGGTGTGCGTCGAGAAGGGCTGCTCCGCGTCGGCGGGGGCGAAGGCCTCGTCCGAGACGACGGCGCGGTGGAAGGGCAACACCGTGGGCATGCCCTCGACGACGAACTCGTCCAGCGCCCGGCGAGAGCGCTCGAGCGCCTCGGTGCGGTCACGGCCCGTGACGATGAGCTTGGCCAGCATCGAATCGAAGGCGCCCGAGATGACGTCGCCGGCCTCGACGCCCGAGTCGAGGCGCACGCCCGGGCCCGAGGGGGGACGGAAGACGGAGACGACGCCGGGTGCCGGCAGGAACCCTCGCCCCGGGTCCTCGCCGTTGATGCGGAACTCGAAGCTGTGCCCGATCGGTTCGGGGTCGTCGTAGCCGAGCGGCTCACCGTTCGCGACGCGGAACTGCTCACGTACCAGGTCGACCCCGGTTACCTCCTCGGTGACGGGGTGCTCGACCTGCAGGCGGGTGTTGACCTCGAGGAACGAGATCGTGCCGTCCTGGCCCACGAGGAACTCACAGGTGCCGGCCCCCACGTAGCCGGCCTCGGACAGGATCGCCTTCGACGCCCGCACCAGCTCGGCGTGCTGCTCGTCCGACAGGAACGGCGCGGGCGCCTCCTCGACCAGCTTCTGGTGCCGTCGCTGCAGCGAGCAATCGCGGGTGGAGACGACCACCACGTTGCCGTGCGTGTCGGCCAGGCACTGGGTCTCGACGTGCCGCGGCTTGTCCAGGTAGCGCTCGACGAAGCACTCGCCGCGGCCGAACGCCGCCACCGCCTCACGGACCGCGGAGTCGTAGAGCTCGGGCACCTCCTCGAGGGTGCGGGCGACCTTGAGGCCACGGCCGCCGCCACCGAAGGCGGCCTTGATGGCGATGGGCAGGCCGTGTTCCTCGGCGAAGGCGACGACCTCGTCGGAGCCCGAGACTGGGTCGGCGGTGCCGGGCACCAGGGGAGCGTTGGCCTTGGCAGCGATGTGCCGGGCCTGCACCTTGTCGCCGAGGGCGTCGATCGCCTCGGGCGGAGGGCCGATCCAGACCAGCCCGGCCTCGATCACCGCCCGCGCGAACGATGCGTTCTCGGAGAGGAACCCGTAACCGGGGTGCACCGCGTCGGCGCCGGCGCGCCGGGCGATGTCGAGCAGCTTCTCCTGCACCAGGTAGGAGTCGGCCGGGGTCGTGCCGCCCAGCGCGTAGGCCTCGTCGGCGACCTTGACGTGCAGCGCGTCGCGGTCCGGGTCGGCATACACCGCAACGGAAGCAAGGCCGCTGTCCTTGCACGCGCGGGCGATGCGGACGGCGATCTCGCCGCGGTTGGCGATGAGGACAGTGCTGATGGGCGCCATGGTGTCGGAGCCTAGCGCCTCCCGCGGGAGCCACCGGTCGTGGTCTCCGCGGCCCGGGTCCCACGGTTGCGGGGCACACCCTAGGGGCTGGCCGGCTCCAGCGCGCTCAGGTCTCGCCGGCAGCGCCGCTCGAGCTCGTCCAGCTCCTGCAGCGAGTCCTCGATGTCGCGCCTGCGTTGCTCGAGGTCCCGGCGACGGTCGGTGATCTGGCCGAGCAGGTAGGCGAGCTGGCCCTGCTCACCCGGCGGCTCGTCATACATGTTGACGATCCTGCTGATCTCCTCGAGGGGGAACCCGAGGCGCCTGCCGCGCAGGACCAGGGCGAGCCGGGTGCGGTCTCGGCGGTGGTAGACGCGCCGGGTGCCGCGCCGCTCCGGCGAGATCAGGCCGAGCTCCTCGTAGTGGCGGACCGTGCGGTGGGTGACCCCGAACTCCTGCGCCACCTCGGCGATCGTCCACTCCCGCGCGGGCTCGTCGGGCAGCGCGTCGGTGGGGGCGGTCGTCCGGCTTGTCATGGCGCTATCCTTGCCTTACGTTGACGTCAACGTCAACCGTTCCGAGAGACTGCGTCCTCCAGAAAGGCCCACCATGTTCGAGCTCTCCCAGGACCACGAGGACTTCCGCAGGCTGGTCCGCGAGTTCGCCGAGGCCGAGATCGCCCCGCACATCGCCGACTGGGACCGCAAGCACTACTTCCCGACCGAGCTGGTCCCCAAGATGGGCGAGCTCGGGCTCTTCGGGCTGGTCGCGCCGGAGGAGTATGGCGGCGCCGGACTCGCCGAGGGTGCGTTCACCTACCAGTGCCTCGCCATCGAGGAGCTCGGCCGGGTCGACCAGTCGATCGGCATCACCCTCTCGGCCGGCGTGGGCCTCGGCATCAACCCGATCCTCACCTACGGCTCGGCGGAGCAGAAGCAGCAGTGGCTGCCCGACCTCGTCGCCGGTCGTGCGCTCGCCGGATTCGGGCTGACCGAGCCGGAGGCCGGCTCCGACGCCGCCGCGACCAGGACGCGCGCCCGGTTGGACGGCGACGAGTGGGTGATCAACGGGGCCAAGGCCTTCATCACCAACTCCGGCACCGACATCACGTCCGTGGTCACCGTCACCGCGAAGACGGGCGAGAACGTGGACGGGTCGCCGCAGCTGAGCGCCATCATGGTGCCGGCCGGGACGCCCGGGTTCACGGTCGAGCCGGGCTACGAAAAGCTCGGCTGGCACGTGTCCGACACCCACGGGCTGAGCTTCGACGACTGCCGCGTGCCGGCCGCAAACCTCCTGGGCGAGCAGGGATCCGGCTTCAGGCAGTTCCTCAAGACCCTCGATGACGGCCGCATCGCGATCAGCGCGCTCGCGGTCGGCCTGGCGCAGGCGTGCCTCGAGGCGACGACCGACTATGCGGGAAGCCGGATCGCGTTCGGCAAGCCGATCGGGGCCAACCAGGGGGTTGCCTTCCCGCTCGCGGACCTGGCCGTGATGGTCGAGGCGTCGCGGCTGCTGACCTACAAGGCGGCGTGGCTCAAGGACGAGCTCACCGCCGGTCGCCGCTCGGTGCGGGAGGTCAAGCAGGCGGCCGCGATCTGCAAGGTCTACTCCACCGAGGCGGCCGTGACCGCGACCCGCATCGCCACCCAGGTCTTCGGCGGCAACGGTTTCATGGAGGAGTTCCCGGTGGCGCGGTTCTACCGTGATGCGAAGATCCTCGAGATCGGTGAGGGCACGAGCGAGGTCCAGCGCATGGTCATCGCCCGTGGCCTCGGACTGCCCCAAGCGTGAGCTGCGCATGAACTCCACCTGGTCACGACAGGAGACGTCGGTATGACGAGTCACCCCACCTCCCGATCCGCTTCGGGGCCCGCGCCGTTCTCCGGACCGACGCAGGGTGGTGACCCGAAGGTCGCGGACGTGCGGGCCCGGCTCACCGCGGCGCACCTGGCGTCCGAGACGCTCACCGACAAGGCCCGCGCCAAGCTCGACGCGCAGGGCAAGCTCTACGTCCGGGACCGGATCGCGCTGCTCTTCGACGAGGGCTCGTTCGTCGAGGACGGCCGCTTCGCCAACGCCATGGCGTCCGGGCTGCCTGCCGACGGTGTGGTGACCGGGCGGGGGACGGTCGACGGCCGACCGGCGATCGTCGTGGCCAACGACCCGACCGTCAAGGCCGGTTCGTGGGGTGCTCGCACGGTTGAGAAGATCATCCGCGCCACCGAGGCGGCGCTGCGCGAGGAGCTGCCGGTCTTCTGGTTCATCGACTCCGCCGGCGCGCGCATCACCGACCAGGTCCAGCTCTTCCCGGGCCGCCGGGGCGCCGGGCGGATCTTCCACAACCAGGTGGCGCTGTCGGGCAAGGTGCCCCAGATCTGTTGTCTCTTCGGGCCGTCCGCGGCCGGGGGTGCCTACATCCCCGCCTTCACCGACCTGGTGATCATGGTCGACGGAAACGCGTCGATGTACCTCGGCAGTCCGCGGATGGCCGAGATGGTGGTGGGCGAGAAGGTCTCGCTCGAGGACATGGGCGGCGCCCGCATGCACTGCTCGGTCTCCGGATGCGGTGACCTGCTGGCGGAGGACGACACCGAGGCGGTCGAGCTCGCCAGGCTCTACTTCTCCTACGTGCCGTCGAACTGGCGGGGTGCCCCTCCGTCATACGTGCCCGAGGAGCCGGCCCAGGAGCTGACTCCGACCACGGTGCCCGAGCGGGAGAGCACACCGTTCGACGTCCACGAGGTGATCGACGGGCTGGTGGACGCCGACTCGTTCTTCGAGATCAAACCGCTGTTCGCCCCCGAGCTGGTCGTCGGCTTCGGGCGGATGGCCGGGGAGACCGTCGGCCTCGTCGCCAACAACTCGGCGGTCAAGGGAGGTGTGCTGTTCACCGACAGCGCCGACAAGGCCGCCCGCTTCATCTGGTTGTGTGACGCGTTCAACATCCCGCTCATCTACCTCGCCGACGTGCCTGGTTTCATGATCGGCTCGGAGGTCGAGCGCGGCGGCATCATCCGGCACGGCGCGAAGATGGTCACCGCGGTCTCCGAGGCGACGGTGCCGCAGTTCTGCGTCGTGGTGCGGAAGGCCTACGGCGCCGGGCTCTACGCGATGGCCGGGCCGGGCTTCGGTCCGGACGCGACGCTGGCACTGCCGACCGCCCGCATCGCGGTGATGGGTCCCGAGGCGGCCGTCAACGCCGTGTATGCCAACAAGATCAACGCGATCGAGGACCCGGCGGAGCGCGAGCAGTTCATCCAGGACAAGCGCGCCGAGTACGAACAGGACGTCGACCTCGAGCGGCTCCTCTCCGACCTGGTGCTCGACGGTGTCGTGGAGGCCGACGCGCTCCGTGGCGAGCTGCTGCACCGGCTGCGCTACGCCGCGCGCCGCGACCGCGGCTTCAGCGAGCGTCGTCGCGGCGTGCCCCCGGTCTGACCCACACCGACGGCCTCAGGCGTCGGAGCGCAGGGCTTGCGCCCAGTGGTCCTGAAGGGCCCGGCTGCCCCTGGTGGTGAGCGAGAGCCAGACGCCTCGGCGCCGGGCGATCGTGCCGCGGCTCGTGGTCACCAGGCCCGCGCGGGAGAGCATCGCCACCTGCCTCGACAGCACCGAGCCGGAGACCTCGACGGCGTCACGGACGAACGCGAAGTCGGCCCGGTCCACCCCGGCGAGCGTGGCCAGGATGCGTCGGCGCAGCGGCGAGTCGAGCACCAGCTCGAGCTCGCGAGTAGGTCGGTGGTCATGCTGTTCGCGTCGTTCTGTCGTCGTCATGCCTGTCCCTCGAGTAGACCGCGTGCGGTGCGGGGGCCGGAGCGGCACTTCGACGCTAGGCAAGCACGACGGTGTCGGTCAACGGAATAACCGCGAGCTGGGCCGTCCGCGCAAGACATCCATGGCGGCGGACCCCGCTGCGAGCCGGTGGCTGAGCCGGACGGTCACTATCTGGACCACTCATCACGGAAAGGGCGAGGGCTCCTAACCTCCGGTTATGCCTTCATCCGTCCCCACCGCGCCGGCGATCCCGGCGGGTGAGCCCCTCGTCATCCGATCCGCTGCCGACGTCGCCCGTGCCGTCGCGCACCACGCCACGCCGCGCCGGGGTGCGGCGATGGTGGTGCTGCTCGCGTTCGGCGGTGTCTTCATGGACGCCTACGACTTCTCCTCGATCGCGTTCGGGATCACCGAGATCAAGCGGCAGTTCGGGCTGAGCGGCACCATGACGGGAGTCGTCAACGCCGCCATCATGGTGGGCGCAGCCCTCGGCGCGCTGTCCGGCGGCGTGCTGGTCGACCGGATCGGTCGCTACCGGCTGTTCATGGCCGACATGGTGTTCTTCGTCGTCGCAGCGATCGGCTGCGCGCTGGCGCCGGACGTCTGGACCCTCATCGTCTTCCGCTTCCTGATGGGCATCGGGGTCGGGCTGGACATGCCGGTCGCCATGGCGTTCCTCGCCGAGTTCTCCTCGTTGCGCGGACGGGGCAACCGCAGCCAGCGGGTGAACGGCTGGTCCCCGGCCTGGTACGCGGCCACCGGGTTCGGCTACCTGGTGGTGCTGGTGCTGTTTCTCGCCCTGCCCGATTCCAGCCAGGCGCACCTGTGGCGCTACGTCGTCGGCTTCGGCGCAGTGCCCGCTCTCGTGGTGCTGGTCGTCCGGCGGCGCTACCTCAAGGAGTCACCGCAGTGGCTGGCCGGGCAGGGCGACCTGCGTGGCGCCGCCGACATCCTGCGCAGCACCTACGGCATCGACGCCGAGCTGGCGCCGGACGTCGCCGCGACCAGCTCCCGCCCGTCGCTGCGGTCCCGCCGCGCAGCGCTCACCAGGCTGTGGTCGCCGCAGTACCGTGTGCGGACCCTGGCCGCGCTCGCCATCGCGGTGTTCTCCACGTTCGGCTACAACGCGGTGGCCTACGGCACCCCGCTGATCATCGCGAACCTCTTCCACCAGGGCGAGCTGACCACGATCGTGTCGTCGCTGGTGATCAACATCGGCTTCGGCGTGGTGGGCGGTCTGCTCGGGGTCGCCCTGGTGAGCCGGGCCGGCGCCCGCTCACTGACGCTGGTCGGGTTCGGGTTGCAGACGGCCTCGCTGGTGGTGCTGGCGGTGATCGGTGTCCCGACCGGCGCCGTGCTCGGCATCGCCGTGATCATGCTCGCCGTCTTCATCTTCGCGCAGGCCGGCGGGCCGGGCGCGACCCAGATGGCCTACGCGACGCTCAGCTACCCCACGAGCCTGCGCGGCACCGGCGTCGGCTTCACCGAGGGCACCAAGCGGCTCTTCTCGGTCGTGTCCCTGTTCTTCTTCCCGATCCTCGCCACGTCCATGGGCTCCGGGGTCTTCTGGCTGATCGCGATCTTCCCGCTGCTCGGTTTCCTGTCGCTGGCCGTGATCCGGTGGGACCCCACCGGGGTCGACACGGACGCAGAGGACTTCGCAGGCAGCGAGCGCCTCGAGCCGGCCCGCTGAGCGCGATCGCGGCCGCTGTCGCACCGATGAGCGCGGCCGCGGCCGGCTGTCGCACGGCTCCTGCCCAGC
>NZ_VOHR01000123.1 GCF_009192725.1 Segeticoccus rhizosphaerae
CGCCGACGGCGTCGTGCTGCTGCCCAGCGGGCCGGCGCGAGCCATGCGCGTGCTGGCCGCGCTCCCCCAGCCCTTCACGACCAGCGCGGCGCGGCAGGCGATGTCGACGACGCGACGGGTCGTCATACCCCTGCTGGAGCACCTCGACGCGCGCGGCTGGACCCGGCGGATCGACGCCGGCCACCGCATGGTCGTCCGCTGACCGTGCTCACCTCAGGCCGCTTTGCTCGATTCAGACCGGTTCTGGCGCCGCGGGGAGCGGCCCTGGGTGAGCAAAGCGGCCCGGCGTGAGCACCGGGGGCCCGTGCCGGAAGGCGTGGAGAGGGGTCAGCCCTTGAGCAGCTGTCGGGCCATGACCACCCGCTGGATCTGGTTGGTCCCCTCGTAGATCTGGGTGATCTTGGCGTCGCGCATCATCCGCTCGACCGGGAAGTCCTTGGTGTAGCCGTAGCCGCCGAGCAGCTGCACCGCGTCGGTCGTGACCTCCATCGCCACGTCCGAGGCGAAGCACTTCGCTGCCGCGCCGAAGAACGGCAGGTCGGCGTCGCCACGCTCGGACTTGCTGGCCGCGACGTAGACCATCTGCCGGGCCGCCTCGAGCTTCATCGCCATGTCGGCGAGCATGAACTGCAAGCCCTGGAAGTCGGCGATCGCCTTGCCGAACTGCTTGCGCTCCTTGACGTAGCCGAGCGCGAAATCCAGTGCGCCCTGCGCGATCCCGACAGCCTGGGCGCCGATCGTCACGCGGGTGTGGTCGAGCGTCCGCAGAGCGATCTTGAGCCCCTCACCGGGTGACCCCACCATCCGGTCGCCGGGGATGCGGCAGTCGTCGAAGTGCAGCTCACGCGTCGGGCTGCCCTTGATGCCGAGCTTGTGCTCCTTCTCGCCGAAGCCGAAGCCCTCGTCGTCCTTCTCCACGACGAACGCCGTGACGTTGCGCCCGCGCGGACCATCGGGATCGGTGACCGCCAGCACCGTGTAGAACTGGGACACACCAGCGTTGGTGATCCACGACTTCTGGCCGTTGAGCACGAACGACCCGTCCGGCTGCTCGAGCGCACGGCACCTCATCCCCGCCGTGTCGCTGCCGGCCTCCCGTTCGGACAGCCCGTAGGAGAACATCGCCTCACCGGCCGCCACCGGCGGGAGGTACTTCGCCTTGACCTCGTCGGACGCCGCGAGGATCAGCGGCATGGTGCCGAGCTTGTTCACCGCCGGAATCAGCGACGACGACGCGCAGGCGCGCGCCACCTCCTCGATCACGATGCAGGTCGCCAGCGCGTCGGCGCCCACCCCGTCATACTCCTCGGCGATGTGCGGCGCGTGGAAGTCGGAGGCCCGCAGCGCGTCATACGCGGCCTGCGGGAACTCGCTCTTCTCGTCCACCTCCGCGGCGTGCGGCGCGATCTTGTCCTCGGCCACGTGGCGCACGGCCTCGCGCAGCGCCTCGTGGTCTTCGGAGAGGGCATACAGGTCAAATTCCGATGCGGTCACGGCACCGATGTTACCGGCGAGTTCGCTGCAGCGGGAGCCGGTATGCCGTGAGTCTCATGCTTCACCCGCGCGCTCCTCGGCGGCGTGTCGCTCCGCTCCATCCTCGCCGCTCGTCGTCGCCGCTCAGGACAGTTCGGGGATGACCCGGTCCTCGAACATCGCGATCCCGGAGGTGTCGTAGGCCGCCTCGAGGAAGTAGGTGATCGCGTAGTCGAGTCCGGCGTCACGCAGGCCCTGCAGCGCCTCCACGATCTGGTCCGGCGTGCCGACAGCCGGGCCGGACGCGAGCGCCTCGTACTGCTTGTCCGCGACCTCCTCCGACATGCCCGCCTTGAGGTAGTGGTCGCGCGCCCACGCCAGCCGGTCCTTCACCTCGGCGTCGTTCTCGCCGATGACCACGTTGTAGTCGGCCGAGCGGGTGATGTCGCCGAAGTCGCGCCCCACGTCGTCGCAGTGCCGCTTGAGCACCTCGCTCTTGTGGGCGAAGACGTCCGGTGTCCCGTCGAAGTTGGTGTAGTCGGCGAACTCGGCCGCGATCCGCAGGGTCTTGCGCTCGCCACCGCCGCAGATCCAGGTGGGTATGCCGTTGCGCGCGGACCCCGGGTAGGTGGTGCCCTGCAGCGGCCTGGGCGCGCACAGCGCACCGTCGACCTGGTAGTGCTCCCCGTCGAGGGTCGCCGAGCCGGTCGTCCACATGTCCCGGAAGATCTGCACGCCCTCGCGCAGGCGGCCGAGCCGCTCACCGGCCGACGGGAAGCCGTATCCGTAGGCGCGCCACTCGTGTTCGTACCACCCGCCGCCGATCCCCATCTCGACCCGGCCCTCCGAGATCACGTCGATGGTGGCGGCGACCTTGGCCAGGTAGGCCGGGTTGCGGTAGCTCATGCAGGTGCACATCTGGCCGAGCCGGACCCGTGACGTGCTCGCCGCCAGCGCCGCCATCACCGACCACGCCTCGTGGGTGGCGTGCTCCGAGGCTCGCGGCACGGTGTGGAAGTGGTCGTAGACCCAGACAGACTCCCACTCGGGCTGCTCGTCCAGCCGGTTCGCGAGGCCGGCCATCACTCCCCAGTGCTGTGCGGGATCGATGCCGACAAGGTCCATCCGCCATCCCTGCGGCAGGAACATTCCGAAGCGCATGTGTGTCTTCCTCTCGGTGCACGGACTGTGCAGACGTTACTGTCTCGACATGCCCCTCGCCATTTCTGTCATCGGCCTCGGTCCCCTCGGAGCCGTCCACGCCGCCTGTATGGCCGACCTCGGCCACACCGTCGTGGCCATCGACACGAGCATGCCGGAGCGGGCCGACGAGCTCGCCGCGGGACGCACGCCGTTCTACGAGCCCGGCCTCGACGACCTGCTCGCCAAGGTCCTCCCCACCGGCCGGCTGACGTTCGGCACCGACTACGCCGCGGCGGCGGACGCCGACGTGCACTTCATCTGCGTGGGCACCCCGCAACGCAAGGGCGAGTATGCCGCGGACCTCACCTTCGTGGACGCAACGGTCGAGGGGCTGGCCCGAGTGCTCGAGCGTCCCGCCCTGGTGGTGGGCAAGTCCACCGTGCCGGTCGGCACGGCCGCCCGAATCGCATTGCGGCTCAAGGAGATCGCGCCGGCGGGCGAGGCCGTCCATCTGGTCTGGAACCCCGAGTTCCTGCGCGAGGGGTTCGCCGTGCAGGACACGGTCGCCCCGGACCGCATCGTCTATGGCGTGCAGGGCCAGGGGGCCGGGGCGGACACGGCACGGCTCGACGAGGTCTATGCCACCCCCCTGGCCACCGGTATCCCTCGGTTGGTGATGGACTACGCGACGGCCGAGTTGGTGAAGGCCGCGGCCAACTCTTTCCTCGCGACCAAGATCTCGTTCATCAACGCGATGTCGGAGGTGTGCGAGGCGGCCGGGGCCGACGTCATCGCCCTCGCCGACGCGATCGGGATCGACGACCGCATCGGACGCAAGTTCCTGCGCGCTGGCATCGGCTTCGGCGGCGGATGCCTGCCCAAGGACATCCGGGCGTTCATGGCGCGCGCCGGGGAGCTCGGCGCCGAACCGGCACTGAGCTTCCTCAAGGAGGTCGACTCCATCAACCAGCGGCGTCGCGCGCGGATGGTCGACCTGGCCCGTGAGGAGTGTGACGGGTCGTTCGTCGGCAAGCGGGTCGCCGTCCTCGGGGCGGCGTTCAAGCCGTTCAGCGACGACATCCGGGACTCGCCCGCGCTGCACATCGCCGAGGCGATCCGTCGGCTCGGCGCCACGGTGACCGTGACCGACCCCAAGGCCCTGCCCAATGCCCGCAAGGCCTTCCCCGACCTCGACTACGCCGAGGACATCGAAGAGGCGTGTCGCGAGGCCGACGTCGTGCTGCACCTGACCGGATGGCCGGAGTACAGGGACTTCGACGCCGCAGCTCTCGCCAAGGTCGTCCGGAACCCCGTTCTCATCGATGGGTTCAACAACCTCGACGTCGCCCGGTGGCGTGACGCGGGGTGGACCTTCCGGGCCCTCGGACGACCCGTCCTGGACACCTGAGGGCAAGGTCCACCACGGCGAGGACGATGATCAGAGCATGAACAGCATCGTCACGGCCCACACCAACGACCCTGCCGTCATCCGGCGGTTGCTGACCACGCCCGCGACCTGGGCGGTCGTCGGGCTCTCCACCGACCCACACCGAACGGCGCACGGAGTGGCTCAGTGGATGACGCAGGCTCTTGGTCATCGCGTCATCCCCGTCCACCCCCGTGCCGAGGAGGTCTTCGGCGAGACCGGTTACCGCTCGCTGAGCGACCTGCCCGACGGTGAGCGGGTCGCCGTGGTCGACTGCTTCGTCAACTCCTCGCGGGTCGGGGCGGTCGTGGACGAAGCCATCGCCCAACGGGAGCGCCTCGGTATCGGCGCCCTGTGGCTGCAGCTCGGGGTCGTTGACGAGTCCGCCGCAACACGCGCCGAGGCGGCCGGGCTCGACGTGGTCATGGACACCTGCCCCATGATCGAGTTCCCGCGGCTCTGAGCCGCCGTTCGCCGATCCGCACGGCGTGCGGAGGAGCCGTGGGCTGTCGGTCAGCTCTGGGTGCGCGAGCGCAGCCGGGCACCCTTGGCGTGGGCCTGTTCACGCAGCCGGCCCTGGAAGTCCTCCATCGCCTCGCGCAGCTGCGCGGCCTCTTCGCCGGTACCGGACGCGAGGATCCGCACCGCGAGCAACCCGGCGTTGCGCGCACCCCCGATCGAGACGGTGGCGACGGGCACGCCGCCCGGCATCTGCACGATCGACAGAAGCGAGTCCATCCCGTCCAGGTGCTTCAGCGGCACCGGGACACCGATCACCGGCAGGGGCGTCACGGCCGCGAGCATGCCCGGCAGATGGGCCGCCCCTCCGGCGCCGGCGATGAGCACGCGCAACCCGCGCCCCGCAGCGGACCGACCGTAGTCGATCATCTCCTGCGGCATCCGGTGAGCCGACACCACGTCGGCCTCGTAGCCGATTCCGAACTCCTCCAACGCCTTTGCGGCGTCTTCCATCACAGGCCAGTCGCTGTCGCTGCCCATCACCAGGCCGACGACAGGCGCCTCAGGCAGCCCGGTGCCCTCTTCACTCATTCAGTGATCACTCCCGCGATGTAGTCGGCCGCGTGCCGCGCGCGCTCGCGCAGGTCGGCGAGGTCGGAACCGCTGACGGTGACGTGCCCGATCTTGCGTCCCGGCCGCACACCCTTCCCGTAGAGGTGCACCTTGACCCCGGGGTCGCGCGCCATGACGTGCCGATAGGCCGGGTAGAGCTCGTCGTAGTCGCCGCCGAGCACGTTGGCCATGACGGTCCAGCGGTCCCGGGTCGTGGTCGCCCCCAGTGGCAGGTCGAGTACCGCGCGCAGGTGCTGCTCGAACTGGCTGGTCACGGCGCCGTCGATGGTCCAGTGGCCGCTGTTGTGCGGCCGCAGCGCCAGCTCGTTGACCGCGTATGACGGCTGGCTCGTCTTCTCGTCGGCCACCTCGAACATCTCGACGGCCATCACACCGGTGACACCGAGTTCGCCGGCGATCCGCAGGGCCGCCCGGGTGGCCGCAGCGGACAGCTCACCGTCCAGGTCGGGCGCCGGTGCGAGGACCTCCGTGCAGACCCCGTCGGTCTGCACGGTCTCGACGACCGGCCAGGCAGCCGCCTGGCCGGAAGGACTGCGCGCGACGAGCACGGCGAGCTCGCGCACGAACGGCACCCTCTCCTCCGCGAGCAACCCGTCCGAGAGCAGCCCGCCGTCGCGGCTGTCACGCACCACGAGGTCGAACCAGTCGGAGGCCTCCTGCGGCGAGCCGACGGCGCGAACTCCCTTGCCGTCATACCCTCCCCGTGGTGTCTTGACCACGACCGGCCACCCGACCCTGTCACCGAACGCCTTCAGCTCGCCGGCGTCGCGCACCTGGGCCCAGCGCGGGCAAGCGATGTCGAGAGCCGTCAGACGACGGCGCATCGCGAGCTTGTCCTGGGCGAAGACCAGGCTGGCCGGTGAGGGGTGCAGGATGGCGCCGTCGGCCTCCAGCGCGGACAACACGGATGCCGGCACGTGCTCGTGGTCGAAGGTCACCACGTCGCAGTCGCGGGCGAACGTCCGGACCGCGTCCGCGTCGGTGTGCTCACCCACCGGCGACGACGGGACGACGAGCGCCGCCGAGGCGTCGGGGGCCTCCGCCAGGACCGAGAGGGTGACACCGAGTCCGACCGCGGGGGGCTGGCACATCCGGGCCAGTTGTCCACCGCCGATGATGCCGACGACCGGGAACCCACCTGGGGCGCGCTGCGGGGAAGTCACTCCCGCGACACTACCGGGCAGACACCGGGTGGTTGAAACCCACCACGGTTAGGCTCGGGTGGTGGCTGCCGACGACCCCGGGCTGTTCCAGCGCCTGCGTGACACCCTGGACGTCCTCGTCCGCGAGGTGGCCAAGTTCGGCATCGTCGGCTTCGTGGCCTTCATCGTGGACACCGTCGGTTACAACTTCCTGGTCTTCGGGCCGCACTTCAAGAACATGCTCGGTTACGAGACGACCGAGGGGATCCTGCACGACACCCCGCTGCGCGCCAAAATCTGCTCGGTGGCCGCGGCGACGCTGGTGGCGTGGCTCGGCAACCGCTACTGGACCTTCCGCCACCGCCGGCGTCCCGCGGTCGGTCACGAGCTGGTGCTCTTCGTCACCTTCAACGTCGTGGGGATGATCATCGCGGTCCTGTGCCTCGGGTTCTCCCGCTATGTACTGGACCTGCACAGCCAGCTGGCCGACAACATCAGCGGCAACGGCGTGGGGCTCGTGCTCGGGACCCTGTTCCGGTTCTGGGCCTATCGCACCTTTGTGTTCCCCGGCGTCGCTCTCGCCGAGGGCCCTCACGTCCCGGGCGCCTCGGACACGAAGAACGCGAAGATGACCGGCTGAGCCTGGATCAGCTCCAGCCGGCCGCCGTCGGCCTCGGCGAGGTCGCGGGCCAGCGCCAGCCCCAGCCCGGTGCTCTTGCCGCTGCTGACCGACCGCTCGAAGATGTGCGGGGCCAGCGCGGCGGGCACGCCCGGTCCCTGGTCTCCCACCTCGACCACCACGGAGGGACCGGCGCGCCGCGCGTGCACGTCCACCGTCCCCTTTCCGTGCACCAGCGAGTTCTCCAGCAGGGTGGACAGAACCTGCGAGAGCGAGGAGCGGTTGGCCTGCACCTGCAGGCCACGGGCGCCACCCACGCGGACGCTGCGCCGCGCCTGCTCGAAGGCCGGCTGCCACTCGCGCTGCAGCGCAGCGATGACCGAGTCCAGGGACACGGCGGTCGACTCGTCCTCACGCCCGCGGCGGGTGCGGGTGAGCAGGTCGTCCACGACACCGGTCAGCCGCTCCACCTGCGCGATCGCGATGTTCGCCTCCTCGCGCACCACCTCCAGGTCGTCGGTCGCGCCGATCTCCTCGATCCGCATCAACAGCGCCGTGAGCGGGGTGCGCAGCTGGTGGGAGGCGTCGGCCGCGAACTCGCGTTCGGAGGCCAGTGAAGCGGCCAGCTCCTTGGCCCGTCTCTCCAGGACCTGTGAGACGCGATCGATCTCCTCCACCCCGCTGCGCATCGCGGGGGTGCGCGACTGCCCGGCGCCCAGCTTCTCGGCCATCTCGGCCAGCTGGGTCATCGGCTCGGCCAGACGCCGCGACTGGTTGGTCGCGACCAGGACGCCGGCGACGACCGCCAGCACCGACAGCACCAACACCGCCAGGAGCAGGATCGGCCAGCTCACCGTGCTGGCCCGAAGGGGCCGGTCCACCCGCTCCAGGTGCCAGGCAGCCAGGGCGAAGATCGGCACGCCGAGGATCAGCACCGACAGGACGACGGCGAGCAGCGTGGAACGGATCAGGCGTCGGCGCAACCGTCAGTCTCGTTCGTTCGGCTCGAACCGGAACCCGACGCCGCGCACGGTGGTGATGAACCGTGGCTGCGCGGCGTCGTCGCCGAGCTTGCGGCGCAACACCGAGATGTGCATGTCCAGGGTCTTGGTGGACCCGAACCAGGCGGTCTCCCAGATCTCGCGCATGAGCTGCTCGCGGGAGACGACCTTGCCCTGCTCGCGGATCAGCACGCGCAGAAGGTCGAACTCCTTGGCGGTCAGCTGCAGCTCCTCGCCCTCGAAGAACGCGCGCCGCGCATCCGGGTCGAGCCGCACGACCTCCTCGGGGCCCTCGGTGGTCTCGTGCGGGCTGCGCCGCAGCATGGCGCGCACCCTGGCGAGCAGCTCGGCCAGGCGGAACGGCTTGGTGACGTAGTCGTCGGCCCCGGCGTCCAGGCCCACAACGGTGTCCACCTCGTCGGCACGCGCGGTGAGGATCAGCACCGGGAAGGTCCGGCCGTCCGCGCGCATCCGCCGGCAGACCTCGAGCCCGTCGATGTGCGGCAGACCGAGGTCGAGGACGACCATGTCGGGGTTCTGGGTGGCGCCCTCGAGAGCCTCGCGGCCGTCTGCCCGCACGTCGACCTCGTAGCCCTCGCGCCGCAACGCGCGGGCAAGGGGTTCGGAGATCGCGGGATCGTCCTCGGCGAGCAGCACTCGGGTCATGAGGTCATCGTAGAGGTCGGCCGCATCCGCACCGCGATCTCCTCCGGGTGTCGCCACACGTGTTGCCACATCGTCATCAGCCCTCACCGCCCGGGCCACTGCGGGGTGCGCTTCTCGGCGAACGCGGCCACGCCTTCGGCCCGGTCGGCCGAGAAGGCGGTGGCGCGCCAGCACCCGTCCTCCACCTCGAGGCCCGTGGCGAGGTCGACATCCGCGCCGAGTCGCATGGCGCGTTTGGCCTGCCGCAGTCCCACCGGGGAGTTGCGGGCGATCTGGGCGGCCAGCTCGAGCGCCCGCTCTCGCCCCGTCCCGGGCTCGACCACCTCGTCGACGACGCCGAGACGGGCCGCCTCGTCGGCCTCGAGCCGGCGTGCGGTGAAGACCATGCCCGCCGCCCGGGACCAGCCGATGCGACGGGTGAGCAGCTGGGTGCCGCCGCCGCCGGGGATGACACCGACCGAGACCTCGGGCAGGCCGACGACGGCGCGCGAACCGGCGATGACCAGATCGCAGGAGAGCGCGAGCTCCAGCCCGCCGCCGAGCGCGAAGCCCTCCACCACGGCAATCGCCGGCACGGGGAGGTTCAGCACGCCGGTGTATGCCGCCCGCGCGACCGGACGCTGCCGCATCAGGTCGGCGTCGGTGAACGTGTTGCGCTCCTTGAGGTCCGCCCCGACACAGAACGCCTTCGGGCTGGTGCTGGTGAGGATGACGCACCGAACGCCGTCATCCGCGGCCAGCGCCGCGGTGGCCTTGCCGATCGCCCGGGCCATGGCCGTCGACACCGCGTTCATGGCCTCGGGGCGGTCCAGTGCGAGCTCGGCGACGTGCCCGTCCTTGCCGTGCCGGGTGACGCTCACCAGCGACCCGGTCGCCTCATGGCTCTCCTTGCTCATCTGTGCCTCTTCTCGTATGTCGAGTTGCGGGTCGCGCCGGTCTGGCTCATTCAGTCCTCACGTCGTCGTCGCCGATCCAGAGTCGCTCCGGCCCCGTCGGCCGGACGCCCCGGCGCGCTGCAGCCGCCACGGTGTGATGCGCCCCAGTCCCCGGAGCGTACGCGGCGGCAGCTGCGCCATCTCGAAGCCGGACACGCTCGACAACGCGGTGGCCACCGCGTCGTCAACCACCACGGTGTTCGGCCTGGCCACCGCCGTGAGGCGGCTGGCCCGGTTGACCGTGGTGCCGAAGACGTCGCCGAGTCGCGAGACCACCTGACCACTCGCCATACCCACCCGCACCTTCGGCAGGATGTCGTCCTCCTTGATGGCGTCCACGAGATCGAGGGCGATCGCGGCGGCAGGGGGCGTGCCGATCGTCACGTAGAGGACCTCGTCGCCCACCGTCTTGATGACACGCCCGCCGTGGGCCGCGATGACCTCCGACGCGAGCGCCTCGAACCGCTGGACCACCTGCACCAGCTGGTGCTCGGACAGCCGGCGCACCAGCGCGGTGAAGGAAACCAGGTCGGCGAAGCCGACGACGCGGAAGACGCCCTCGTGGTCGGCCGAGGGCTCGGCATCCGCCACCATGCGCGCGATCGCGGCCGACAGGTGCCGGCGCCAGGCGTAGACGAGCAGCGGCTCGAGCGTGTCGGCCAGCTCGGTCAGCTTCTCCCCCGCGGCCCTGGCGGCGGCCGAACCCGGCACGCCGCGACTGGGCTCGCC
>NZ_VOHR01000124.1 GCF_009192725.1 Segeticoccus rhizosphaerae
ACCGCGACGGCAACCGCCACCGCAGGGCCTTCGGGCGCAGCAGGCGGAGCCGGCCCCCAGGCTCCGGGTGGCTCGTCCGCGGGCGGCGGGTTCCCGGCGTTCAGCCTCGGACAGGTCGGCGGCGGTTTCGCCGTGGCTGCAGGTCTGCTCGTCATCATCTTCGCCCTCCCGAAGGTTCGGCACTCCAGCCGCGCCACCGCCTGAGCGACGGCGCGACCGACCCGCGCCGTCGCGTTGACGAACCACGTCAGCGCGGCGGGGCGGTGCTCTGGACAGAGCCGTCCCCCCGCACCACATAGGGTCTGGGTATGTCGCTCCTGCGCGTCGTGCGTCGAAAGGCCTACACGGCGGCCCTGCTGGCGTTCCGTGGCCTGCCGCCCGTGGTCCGCCGGTTCCTGGTGCGGATGGGTACACCCGGCTACACCGTCGGGGGCGTGTGCGCCATCTCGCACAACGGCGAGGTGCTCTTCCTCCGGCAGCCGCACCGGATCGGCTGGAGCTTGCCCGGCGGCCTGCTGGACCGCGGTGAGACCCCGGCCCAGGGCGTGGTGCGCGAGATCGCCGAGGAGACCGGGCTGGTGGTCGAGCTCGGCGAACCGGTCGCGACCGAGGTCCACCCCGACGTGCTGCGCGTGGACGTCGTCTTCCGGATGGAGTTGTCGCACCGGCCCGCCGTCGTCGTGGGGGGCGAGGCGAAGGCCTACCGGTGGATGCGACCCGACCAGGTGCCCGAGGTGGACGACTCGACAGCCCGGATCCTGGAGGTCCTCGCCCGACCGCATGACGAGGCCGACCAACGTGGCCGGCTGGTCTCCACCCCGGACCAACCGGGGCGGTGAGGCCCTCGGGCCTGGCGGGGGTGGTCCTGGCGGCAGGCCTCGGCACCCGGCTGCGACCGCTCACGCAGCTGCGGCCCAAGGCGCTGTGTCCCGTGGCCGGGGTGCCGCTCGTCGACCACGCGCTGGCGAGGCTCACGTCATACACCGGCACCGGCCCAGCCCACCTCGCGGTCAACGCGCACCACCACGCGGCCCGACTCGCTGACCACCTCGCCGACCGGGTCCACCTCTCGGTGGAGGAGCCCGAGGAGCTCGGGACCGCCGGCGCGCTGGGGGCACTGCGTCAGTGGATCGCCGGGCGGGACGTCTTCGTGACCAACGCCGATGCCTGGCTGCGCGGGGACCTGGACGTGCTGGTCGACGGTTGGGACCGCTCGTCGTGCCGACTCCTCGGGATCGACTCCGGCCGGCCGGCCGACTTCGGCACGATGCGCTATGTGGGTGCCTGCCTGCTGCCGTGGGCCATGGTCCGCCAGCTCACCGACGAGCCGAGCGGACTGTACGAGGTGCTGTGGCGGCAGGCGGAATGCGAGGGGCGGCTCGAGGTGGTGCCGTTCGCCGGGACGGCGATCGACTGCGGGACGCCGGCGGACTACCTCACCGCCAACCTCGACGCCTCCGGCGGTCGCAGCGTGGTCGGAGAGGGTGCCGTGGTCGAGGGCCGGATCGAGCGGTGCGTGGTCTGGGACGGCGCGTGGGTCGGCAGGGACGAACGGTTGGTCGAGGTCGTCCGTGCCGGTGATCGCCACCACACCGTGACCGTCGCGGCTGGGCGCTCCTGAGCTGCCGGCCGGGCGTCCTTGAGCAGGTAGCCGGCAGCGCCCGCCTCCACCGCCCCCAGGATGTCGGCTTCGGTGTCGTCGGTCGTGAGGATGAGCACCCGCTGCGGCTCTTCCAGCCGCGTCAGCTCCTGCGTCCCGGCCACTCGGTGACAGGATCACTGGCATGAGCCGTCGTCGCATCCGGATCATCGTGCTGGTCCTGCTGGTGATCCTCGTGGCGCTGCGGATCGCCTACCACCTGCACCGCTAGCTGCTGGGAGAAGGCGGCGTCACCCGTGACGCCCCCTCCCAGCAGCTAGCGGGAAGCGGGCGGATTGCGGCGGGTCAGAGGTACTGGCCGGTGGGGCCGCCGTCGGCGGCGTGGGGGCCACCCTGCGGAGCCTGGCCGGGAACCATGTGTTGACCCTGGGCCGCGGGGTGTCCGGGCGGCAGGGCACGCCGCATCCCCTGCAGCTGGGCCTGCGCTGCCATCTGCTGGGCCATGATCGCCGTCTGGATGCCGTGGAAGAGGCCCTCGAGCCAGCCGACCAGCTGGGCCTGCGCGATCCGCAGCTCCGGCTCCGACGGCGCCTCTTCCGTGAAGGGCAGGGCGATCCGGTCGAGCTCCTCGGTCAGCTCGGGCGCGAGGCCGTCCTTGAGCTCCGCGATCGAGCGGCGGTGGATCTCGGCGAGGCGGGCCCGGCCGGCCTCGTCGAGCGGCGCGTTGCGCACCTCGTCGAGCAGCTGCTTGATCATCGACCCGATCCGCATCACCTTGGCCGGCTGCTCGACCAGGTCCGTGGGATTCCCCCGGTCGTCGTCGGACTCGCCTCGCCGCGACTCGTCGGAGTCGGACGACGTGCTGTCGGCCACGCCCATGCCGCCCTCGGTGACGATGACGACGCGCTGGGCATCGTCACCGGTTGGCTCGTCGGACGCGTGAGCTGGCCGCTTCTCGGGCTCCTGTTGCGACTGGGTCATGTCCCTATCCTGCACCCCGACTGCCTTCTCGCAAGGCGGGAGGGTTGTCGATCAGAGGCGTGACCGACTCAGCGGGACGCCATACGGGCCTTGAGCATGTCGCGCTTGTCCTCGAACCGCAGCGCCTGCTTCTCCAGGTCGTCCATGAACGCCGCGAGCTCGGTGCGCGCCTGCTCGCCCTCGGGGGAGAGGTTCTCCAGCTCGAAGACGTTCCAGAAACGCAGGACCGGGTCGAGGACGCTGTCCTTGTGCTGGCGCAGGTCGTAGATGCCGGCGACCGCCATCTCGACGGCCTTGCGCTGGAATCCGGGGATCCCGGTGCCGGGCATCTGGAACTGCTTGACCACCTCGAGGATGGCCTGCATCGTCTGGTCGGGGTCGATCTGCAGGGCCGCACCGAGCAGGTTGCGGTAGAAGACCATGTGCAGGTTCTCGTCGGCGGCGATGCGGGCGAGCAGCTTGTCGGCCATCGGGTCCGCGGTGAACTTGCCCGTGTTGCGGTGGGACACCCGCGTCGCGAGCTCCTGGAACGACACGTAGGCCAGCGAGTGCAGCAGCTCACCGGAGTGCGCCGACTCGTAGCCCTCCGACATGTGCTTCATCCGGAACCGCTCGAGCTCGACCGGGTCGCAGAGCCGCTTGACCAGCATGTAGTCGCGCATCGCGATGCCGTGCCGGCCCTCCTCCGCGGTCCACCGGTGGACCCACGCGCCCCAGGCGTCGTCGCGACCGAAGATGGTGGCGATCTCGTGGTGGTAGCTCGGGAGGTTGTCCTCGGTGAGCAGGTTGACGATCAGCGCGGAGCGGGCGACGTCGGAGATGCCGGAGTCCTCGGGACTCCACTTCTCCCCCTGCATCAGCCCGTCGTAGTTGCGGCCGTCGCTCCAGGGGATGTAGTCGTGCGGGAACCACTCCTTGGCGATGGACAGGTGGCGGTTCAGCTCACCCTCCACGACCTGGTTCATCTCGCGCAGCAGGTCGGTCTGGCTCCAGGTCTTGGTCATGGCAGGTCCTCTCCGATACGACACCTACGTCTACGTAGGTTACGGGACCGTAGGTTGTCTGGCCAACCCTGCGCCCATGCTTCCCTCTACCCCGCCCGATCTTCGTGACACGTCCATTGCGGATGGCAACCGGGCCGCAACAACGATCCGAGGCGGTCAGGGGTGTCCCGCGCGGTGCGACAGTCGCTGGTGTGCAGGGGGCGGGGCACGCGTCAGGCGGCCCGGCGGGTCACCTCGGGTGACTTCCGTATGGCGGCCGCCGCCAGAAGTGCGGCCAGCACCGGCACACCGATCACCACCGCGGCGAGCACCAGCCACGGGATGTCGATGACCGGTGCCGCCGCCCCGGCGTCCGCAAGCGTCGTGTTCCCGGTCGCCGGGTCGTAGGAGCCCATATGTTCGACCGTGAGTGGCCAGGCGAGCGCAACGCCCGGGACGAACCCGACGACCAGCCCGAGCAGGCTGCCGACCAGCGCAACGACGAAGGCCTGCGAGCCCGCGACGGCGCGGCGCAGTCGCTTCGTGGCCCCGACGGCGGCGAGCGTGCCCAGGTCGGCGCGTCCCTCCGCCTGCGCCAAGGCGGTCGAGATCAGCGTGGCGACGAGCACCAGGGTGCCGAAGACGCCGAACAGCAGCGAGTAGAGCAGGGCCAGGTTGCTCTGGAAGCCACGCTCGACCTGCAGGAAGGCGTTCTGCGGCAGGTGCTGGGTGATCGCGTCCTCGTCGCCGGAGGAGACGGGCCCACCGGGGTCATGCAGCTGCAGCGCGTCGGTGAAGGTCGGCCAGTGGTGGGACGCCGCGGTGGCCGGTGTCACGAGCGCCCCCGTGTCGCCCGCCAGGCCGAACCGGTCGAGCGTCGCTGTGCTCACCGTGGCGGCCGCGATGCGGTCCACCCGGGGATCGCGGAGGCTGCCGACGGCCTGGCCGTACTCGGTGACCCGGCGCGTGCCGGCCAGGACGGTGGCGTGCTCGTCGTGGACCGCCTCACGGCCGGGGGCGACGAGGATGCCGCCGCGCGCCAGCACGTCGACCTGGGAGTCGGTCAGGTGGAGCAGGTCGCGGGCCGAGCGCAGGTCGACGACACCGATGGAGGCGCGCCGGTCATGGCGGTCGGAGCCGAGCGCCGTGCAGCGGCCGACCGAGCCGTAGCCGGGGACGACCGGTGACTTGCCGCGGGCCCCAGGCGGTGACACGGCGCAGGAGGCCTTCTGCAACCGGACGACGGTGGTGGAGGTCGGCAGGTGCGAGTCGGGGCTGGTGGACATCGGATCGAACCACTGGCTGATGCCGACCCGGCGGACCGGGGTCACGTCGAGCGCGGGGGCCTGCCGGTGCACCACCGCGGCCACCGCCGAGGGCCACCCGGGTCCACCACCGTGCACCAGGCCGTCACCCATGGGGGCCTGTGGCTGGTAGTCGCGGCGCGCCTGTGCCTGGTCGCTGGTGTTGGCGATGGCGAGGACGGTGAGCGCGGTCACCGCGACCATGACGGCGGCCACGGCGGGTGCGCCCCGCCCGCGCTGGCGGCCGACGTCACGTGTGGCCATCCGCAGCGGCAGGGGGAGTCGACGTCCGAGACGGCCGACGCACGACAGCAGCCAGGGGATGAGCATCAGCGCGCCGGCGACGAGCACGATCGCGCCGATCGCGATGCCCGCCTCGTGCCCGTCGTTCGCGATGTTCATCGCCAGCACGGCGCCACCGATCCCGGCGAGGACCAGACCGATCACGGGCAGCCCGCGGGGCACCGGGCGGGCTGTCACGCCCTGGCCTCGCAGCACGCCGATCAGGTCGAGCCGGCTCGCTCCCCTCGCCGGGAGATAGGCCGCGGCCAGCGAGGCGACGCTGGCGCAGGCGCCGACGCCGAGCACCTCCCAGACCGGTATGTCGACCGGTCCCGGTGCGTTCATCGCGTGGCTCGAGGCCGCCCACCAGCGGATGGCCAGCAGACCGGCAACGACGCCGAGGAACGCGCCCACCACGGCCGCGAACACGCCGAGCAGCACGGCCTGCGCGAGCACGTAGCGTCTGATCTGGGCCCTGGGGGCCCCGTTGGAGGCGATCAGTGCGAGGGATCTGCGCTGACGTGACGCGCTGACTGCGAAGGCCGGCCCGGCCAGCAGCACGGTCTCCAGCAGGATCCCCACGACGAGCAGCGCCACGATCCCGGCCACGACGATGTCGGATTCGCTCTCTGCCGGGGGGACGTCAGGATCGGCCTGCGCCTCCTGCGGGTGCTCGAAGACCGCACGGCTCTCCACCAGCAGGCCGTGCGCATTGAGCTGCTTCACGCCCGACCACGTGACCGGCTGCGACCGGGCGATGAGGAAGGACTGGGGGCGGTCGGCGGGCGCCTCCCACGCCTCCTCCGCCGCCGGCAGGGCGACGAGGTCGGCGTGCGCCGTGGCGGTCGCCCAGCCGGTGCCCGTGCCGACCACGGTCACCTTGGTCGGGCGTCCACGGGCCGCCAGGGTGATGGTGCCACTGGTGGGCAGGCCGGCGGCCGCTCCCTCTGGGGTGACGACGACCTCGTCGGCGGTGCGGGGCCACCGGCCCGAGGTGAGTGACGCCATACCGCGGGTCACCGGCTGGCGACCGTCGACCAGCAGGGCTGCCGCGTGGACCTGGCGGTCACCGACCTCGGCGCGGACCACGGTCGTGGTGGTGGAGAGCACGGTGCCCCCGGTGAGACGCTGCACCCGCTCGCGCGTCCACGGGGCTCTCTTGGGCACGCCGGGCTCGCGCTCGGCGGGCCCGGCAGTGCCGTAACCCCCGTCCATGGGGTAGGGGCCCTGCAGGACGCGCTGCGCGGCGACGCCGGCGTCGGACAGTGAGACCACCGCCTGGGCCTGCCCCATCACGCGGGGGAGGGACTCGACCGGGTTGACGTCGTCGGTGGCGAAGGCCGTAAGGCCGGCGCTGATCAGCAGCACCGGCAGCCCGACGAGCAGCACGACGAGCGCGCCACGGCCGCGGTGCTTGCTGGCGTCACGGCGGGCCAGCCGCAGGGCGCTGCGCCACCCGGCATACCAGTGTCCGAAGGCACCGGCGCCGCGCGATCCCCTGCGTCCCGCGGCGCCGGCGTCGGTCTCGTCCACGTCAGACCCCCGAGGGGTGGTCGAGCAGCTCCTCCGCGGCGGGAGGCGCGCCGGTCGTGTCGACCACCACGCCGTCCCGGAGGAACACCACCCGGTCGGCCCAGGCCGCGTGCCGGGCCTCGTGGGTCACCAGCAGTCCGGAGGCGCCCTCGTCGCACCGCGCTCGCAGCACCCGCAGCACCGACTCGCCGGTGTGCGAGTCGAGGGCACCGGTCGGCTCGTCGGCCAGCACCAGTCGTCGCTCGCCGACCAAGGCGCGGGCGATGGCGACCCGCTGCTGCTGCCCGCCGGACATCTCCTCGGGGAACCGGTCGGCGAGCTCGGCCACGCCGACCGACCCCAGGGACTCCAGAGCCGACGCCCTGGCCTGCCTGACGCCGACGCCGTCGAGCTCGAGCGGGAGCGCGGCGTTCTCGGCGGCGGTCAGTGACGGGATGAGGTTGAGGTCCTGGAAGACGAACCCGACCTTGCGGCGCCTCAGCTCGGCCAGCCCTCGGTGGGACAGCCCGGCGACGTCGCGGCCGTCGATGCGCACCTGCCCGGTCGTCGGTCGGTCGAGGCCGCCGGCCAGGTTGAGCAGCGTGGACTTGCCCGACCCGCTGGGCCCCATCACGGCCACGAGCTCGCCCACACCGACCTGGAGCGAGACGTCGGTCAGGGCGTGCACCTCGGTGGCGCCCTCGCCGTGCACGCGAGACACCCGGATCAGCTCGAGCAACGGCGCGCCCGCGGAGGCGCTCATCGCCGCCTCCTTCGCGAAGTGGCCGGTATGCCGTGTGCCTCCCGGCCGCCCTCACTCGTCCCGGGGTGACCCTCCGCGCTCGCGTCAGCGCCGTCGCCCCGATCAGCCTCGCGAACGTCCCGCTGTCTGGTCTCCTCGCGCCGGCCGACGGCGGCGCGGGCCAGGCTGGCCTCGACGTGGTCGAGCCAGCGCACCTCGCCCTCCGCGGCGTAGACCAGGTTCTCCAGCACCAGCTGCCACGCCAGCTCGTGCCGAGGGACCCCGGCCGGGTCGTTCCTCGACTTGAGCCGGGTCAGGTCCTGCAGGTGGCGCAGCGTCGCGGTCCGCTGGGTCTGGACCACCCGCTGCACGTCGACCCCCGGCACGGTCACCGCCAACGCCAGCTTGATGGCCAGCTCGTCGCGAGGGGTGCTGTCACGGTCCACCGGCGTGGACCACCAGCGGGTCACCTCGGCGCGGCCGGCGTCGGTCAGCCGGTAGGCGATGCGGCCCTCGGCGTCGGGCCGGCCCGACACCTCGACCAACCCGTCCCGCTCGAGCCGGGTCAGGGTCGTGTAGACCTGCCCGACGTTCAGCGGCCAGGTGCCGCCGGTGCGGTCCTCGAACTCACTGCGCAGCCGCGCGCCATACATCGGCTCCTGCGCCAGCAGGGCGAGCAGTCCTTGTCTGATCGACATGCGGCGACCTCTCCACGTCCGTGCATACCCGGTATTGTTGCTGGTGAAGAGATGTATACCGAGTATGTCGCCGGTCGTCAACAGGCGGGCCGCCCCACCTGCACGATCAGGGCAGGAGGAGGACCTTGCCGATGTGCTGGCTCTCGTCGAGGGTGCGATGGGCCGCGGGCGCCTGGGCAAGGGGGAACGTGGTGTGGACGACCGGGTGGACGAGACCGCCGGAGACCAGTGGCCAGACGTGTTCGCGGACCGCGCTCACGATCGTCGCCTTCTCGTCGCGCGGCCGCGCCCGCAGCGACGTGGCGATGACAGCGGCGCGCTTGCGCAACAGCGCACCCAGGTCGAGCTCGGCCTTGGCGCCGCCCTGCATCCCGATGACGAGCAGACGGCCGTTCGCGCCGAGGGCGGCCAGGTTGCGCGCGAGGTATTTCGCCCCGATGTTGTCGAGCACCACGTCGGCTCCGTGGCCGTCCGTGGCGTCCCGCAGCACCTCGACGAAGTCCTGCTCCTTGTAGTTGATCAGGATCTCGGCCCCGAGCTCCCGGCAGGCGTCGAGCTTGGCCTGCGAGCCCGCGGTGACGGCGATCTGGGCGCCGATCTCGCGCGCCAGCTGGATCGCCATCGTGCCGATGCCACTGGATCCGCCGTGGACCAGCAGGATCTCCCCGGGCTGGAGGTTGGCCGTCATGAAGACGTTGGACCAGACCGTGCAGACGACTTCCGGCAGGGCGGCTGCGTTCTGGAGGGAGACGCCCTCAGGCACGGGCAGCACCTGGCCGACGGGTGCGGCGACCTGCTCGGCATACCCACCACCGGACAGCAGGGCACACACCTGGTCTCCGACCTGCCAGCCCGTCACCTCACTGCCGAGCGCACGGATGGTGCCGCTGACCTCGAGCCCGGGGTAGGGGGACTCACCGGGAGGTGGGTCGTAGAACCCTTGGCGCTGCAGCAGATCGGCGCGGTTGACTCCGGCGGCGGCCACGTCGATGAGCACCTCGGAATTCCCCGGCACCGGGGGCGCCACCTCATCGAGCACGAGCGCGTCGGGGCCGCCGGGGGTCGGGATGGTGATCGCCTTCATGGTCCGACCCTAGGCTGCGCTCTCCGCGCCGGCACGTCGCCGGGTGCCGGAGGGCGAACCTGCGAGGTGCTCGTCCCAGGTCGGCCTGGCTCCCCCGGGCTCAGGACCGGGCGGCCAGTTGCGTGGCACGGGCCAGGGATTCGGGAGTGTCGACGTCGAGGCACGCCCGATCGTCGAGCGGCACGAACTCGACCCCGAGGTGCTCGAGGACCCCCATCAGGCGCGCTCCGCCGGGCTCGTCCGGGACGGCTCGGCGCAGGGCCTCGGTCCGGTAGGCCCCGAGCAGCGGCTGTGCGCGACCCTCCTCATCGGTCGCCACCACCGCGCTGGTTGCTGGGAAAGGGGGCGAAATAGCTCTCCTTTTCCCAGCAACCAGCGCGAGGTGGGCGGCGGCGGGACCGGCGAACGGCAGGTCTCCGGCGAGAAGCAGCACCAGGGGAGTGGCGACGAGCGCCAGGCCGGCCGCCATACCGGCCACCGGCCCTCCGCCCGGTGGTGATTCGCGGGTCCACGTGACGGAGCGCTGCGTATGCCGTGCCTCACCGACGCAGACGACCGGCCAGTCCGCGGGCAGCGAGTCGAGGAGGTGGTCCAGCACGGTGGTGCCGGCAAACGGCAGCGCCGTCTTGTCCGCCCCGCCCATCCGGCGTGACGCGCCGCCACAGAGCACCACCGCGGTGGCCGGCGGCGGGTCGTTGCGTGGCGGGTTGACGGGCACGCGCCCAGTCTCCCAGCGATGTCACGGGTCGTGCGGCTGCGTCCGGTGATGAAGAGGCGCCTGGCCGTGGTGGAGCCTGAAGGACGAAGGCCTGGAGGGGTGGCTACGGGGCAAGGAGCCCGCTAGGGTCGGCCGGATCATCGCTCGGGGCCGAGTCAGCGGGAGATCGATCCATGACAGTCGAACGACGGACCTTCCTCAAGGCAGCGGCCGGTGGCGCGCTGCTCGCCGGACCCTTCTCCGGCCTGGTGGCCGGGCAGGCGCTGGCCGCCCCCCGGTCAGCGCAGCGGGCCCT
>NZ_VOHR01000125.1 GCF_009192725.1 Segeticoccus rhizosphaerae
CGACGCGGAGCAGGTCGGCCCCACCGGCGCCGGTCCCGGCCCAGTCGCGCAGCAGGTCGGTCAGCCCGTGCCGCCCGGCCACGTCGATCACCACGAAGAGCACGCAGACCCCGACCACCGTGGCCCAGGGCACCGAGATCCGCCGCAGGAGTGTCCGATCCCGCCAGGTGGCCAGCAGGAGCAGCAGCACCGCCGCCGCCCCGGCCGGGACGGCGGGGACGATGCCCGTCGCGAAGACCGGGCCGAGCGCGAGACAGACCGCAGCGGCTCCCAGCAGGAGCACCCGGTCGTGGGGCTCCGCAGGTGGCTCGACGGCATACTGCCCGCGCAGGTGGCTGCGGTGCAGCGTTGCCAGGACGACCACGGTGGCGGCGATCGCGGCCAGCGCCGGGCGCCACATCAAGGAGACGTATGCCGCGAAGTCCACTCCCAACGCGTGGAACTGGTGCAATGCCAACAGGTTCGTGAGGTTGGACACCGGCAGCAGGAGCGAGGCGGTGTTGGCCAACCAGACGGTGGCCATGACGAACGGCGCGGCGGACATTCCCACCTGGCGGGCCAGCGTGATGACCACCGGCGTGAGCAGCACCGCCGTCGTGTCGAGACTGAGCACCATGGTGCTCACGCAGGCCAGTGCCACCACGAGGGCCCACAGGCGCCAGCGACGGTGACGTCCTGCTCGGGCCGCCCAGTGCGCGGCCACGTCGAAAACCCCCGCCTCGTCGGAGATCTCGGCGACGATGGTGACCGCGACGAGGAACGCGAGGACCGGGCCGACGCGCTCGGCCAGCAGAGCGGCGTCCATCGGCCTGCTGGCTCAGGCCGCGGTGGCGTCGAGGATCCAGGGCCGCCCCGGGCGCGGAGAAGGCGTGAGGAGTGTCGTGAACGCGGGGGAGAGGAGGCGCTCAAGAGCCTCCGGGTTGCGAGCCGGTTGGCCGACCTGGCAGAGGTGCCGGGCGACCAGGCCCCGGGTGTGCTTGGCCATGTGGGTGGCCCCGGGCACCCTGATCTGGACCCACCGCTGCGCGAGGCCGTCGTGCGGAGTCCAGGCCGCGGCATACGTGCTCGAACGGCAGTCGACGATGACGCCGCTGCCGGCCGCCGCCGGCAGCACCTCGGCGAGCGGTTCCCGCCAGACCGAGGCGAGGGGACCCAGGTCGCCGAGGTTGACGGCCATCGACAGGCGGTAGGGCGGCACCGGGTCGGTGAGCCGCAGGACGCCGAAGAGTGCGGACGCGACGAGCAGCCACCGGTTCGCGCGTCGCTTGGCCGCGGTGTCGAGACTCGTGTGGTCGAGGGCGTCGTAGAGCACGCCGGTGTAGAGGCGGCTCGCCGGGAGCGCCGGCGCCTCGTGCAGCTCGAGGTTGTGGTCGATCTCGTCGCGCAGGTTGGCGCTGACCCCGAGGAGGGCGGGAGCGTCCGCCCGGCGGCTGACCTGCTCGAGCGCATCCATGACCTGCTCCCGGACCGGTGTGAGCTCGGGAAAACTGAGCTTCTTCAGGTCCACCGGGTTGCCCCGTCGACGGCCCGTCTTCGACTCCGAGGGCGGCAGGAGGATCAGCACGTCCAGACTGTATGCCGCGTCCGGGCAGGGCGCTCCTCTAGGGTTGCCCCATGGCGAGTCGACGCATCCAGGTGCACAGCGACCCACGCGACGACAAGGGGGTTGACGCCGGAGAGCTCGATGCGGCGTTCGCTGCCGTGCGGGCGGAGCTCAAGGTGCCGGACGAGTTCCCGCCCGAGGTGCTCGCCGAGGCCGAGCGGGTGGCGAGCGCACCGGACCTGCCGGATCGTGACGAGACCGGACTGGCGTTCTTCACCGTCGACCCGCCCGGTTCGAAGGATCTCGACCAGGCGATGCACCTGGAGCGCACGGGCGATGGCTACCGCGTGCGCTACGCCATCGCTGATGTGCCGGCCTTCGTCACCCCCGGGGGTGCGATCGACGAGGAGGCCAGGCGCCGCGGGCAGACGATCTACAGCCCGGACCAGCGCAATCCCCTGCACCCCGCGTCGCTCAGCGAGGGGGCCGCCAGCCTGCTGCCCGGGCAGGTGCGTCCTGCCTACCTCTGGGACCTCACGCTCGACGCCGACGGAGAGGTGACCGCGGCCGAGGTCTACCGCGCCATGGTGCGCAGTCGGGACCGCCTCGACTATGACCAGGTGCAGGAGGCGGTCGACGGGAGACGCGACGACGGGCGCCTGCTCCTGCTCAAGGAGGTGGGGGAACGCCGGATCGCCTTGGAACGCGGGCGCGGGGGGGCCAGCCTGCCGATGCCCGAGCAGGAGGTCACGCTGACCGACGGGGGGCGCTATGTGGTGGGCTTCCGGCCGCTGGCGCCGGCCGAGGACTGGAACGCGCAGATCTCGTTGATGACCGGGATCGCCGCGGCCGAGATGATGCTGCACGGGGAGGTGGGCATCCTGCGCACGATGCCGGCTGCCGACCGCGACACGATCGCCCGATTCCGCCGCCAGGCGCGGGCCCTCGGGGTGGAGTGGCCGGCCGAGATGCTCTACGGCGAGTTCCTGCGCTCACTGGACCGCTCCAACGGCAAGCACCTGGCCCTCATCCACGACGCCACGACGCTCTTCCGGGGTGCCGGTTACACCCCGTTCGACGGCGCTGTCCCGGAGCAGACCGAGCATGCCGCGGTGGCCGCGCCCTATGCCCACGTCACTGCGCCGCTGCGCCGGCTGGTGGACCGGTTCGGCCTGGTGGTCTGCGAGGCCCTGTGCACCGACTCCACGGTGCCCGAGTGGGCGGTCCAGGCCCTGCCGACCCTGCCCGAGATCATGCAGGCAACCGACCAGCTCGCCAACGCCGTGGACCGCGCCTGCACCGACACGGTCGAGGCGGCGGCGCTCAAGGACCGGGTGGGTGAGGAGTTCGACGCAGTGGTGGTCGACCAGCGCGGAGAGGGCGAGTCACTGGTCCAGGTCACCGATCCCGCGATCCTCGCGAAGTGCGACGGCGAGGCCCAGCTGGGCGCGGCCGTCCGCGTCAGGCTCGTGGAGGCAGAGGTCGCGGACCACTCGGTCCGCTTCGCGGTGACCGGTGGGGCGGCGGGGTCGGCAAACGGTGGCCAGGTCCTCCCGGCACCGGCCGCTGCGCCGGGAGGACACGACGGAGCGTGAGGACATGACGACCGGCTCGCGCGAGCTCCCCGCGGTCGTGGCGAGCGATCTGGACGGCACGCTGCTGCGGAGCGACGGCTCCGTCTCCCGCCGCACCAAGGAGGTGCTGCGTCGCGTGGAGGCAGCCGGCGTCGAGATCGTCCTGGTCACGGCGCGGCCCCCTCGTTGGCTGGACCACCTGCGCGACATCGCCGGAGCGCACGGCGTCATCCTCTGCTCGAACGGCGCCTTCGTGTATGACGTGGGCGCGGGTCGCGTGACGGCCGAACACTGCCTCACGGTGGAGACGATCCTGGAGCTCGCGGCGGACCTGAGGACGGCCTTGCCGGGCATCGGGTTCGCCGTCGAGCGCAGCACCGGGTTTGCCCACGAGCCGGGCTACCTCGTCGGCGGCACGGAGCCGCGTGGCGTCACGGTGGTGGAGGCTCCCCAGGACGCTGCGGCTCTGGAGTCTCTCCTCGACCCCCTTCCGGGGAAGCTGCTGGCCAAGTGCCCGGGCGTCGCCGACGAGCACTTCCACCAGACCGTCCGTGCCGTCGTGGGGGAGCGGGCGGTGCTGGCGTTCTCGGGTGCCCACGGTCTGGCCGAGATCAGCGCGGCCGGCGTCACCAAGGCTGCTGCACTGGCCGACTGGTGCGCTGCGCTGGACGTCGGCCCAGACCGGGTCTGGGCATTCGGTGACATGCCCAACGACGTGCCGATGCTGACGTGGGCGGGCACGTCCTTTGCTGTCGCCGGTGGGCATCCCGAGGCCCTCGCCGCGGCGACGTCGGTGTGTCCCTCGAACGACGCCGACGGGGTGGCCCAGGTCCTCGAGGCGGCGCTGCTGCGGTAGGAGCCGCCCCATGCCTTCCCCCTCCGGGCGTCCTCCAGCGTTGCGGCGGGCGAGAGCGGCTCTCGACGACCCCTTCTTGCCGCAGCGACCTTCGGCGAATGGCCTATGCTTGGGCGCGGATGAGTCGGTCAGACGGTCGCGTCGGTGTCCACGTCAGTGGCGCCGCCGAGGAACGTCCGGGCTCCGTAGGACACGGTGGTGGCTAACGGCCACCCGGGGTGACCCGCGGGACAGTGCCACAGAGAGCAGACCGCCACGGTGGACCACCCCGCTCCGGCGGGGCAGGCACCGGGGTAAGGGTGAAACGGTGGTGTAAGAGACCACCAGCGCCCCAGGTGACTGGGGCGGCTTGGTAAACCCCACCGGGAGCAAGGTCAGACAGCACGCGTTCGAGGGCGGTCCGTCCGAGCGTGCGGGTAGACCGCTGGAGGTGTCCGGCAACGGGCACCCGAGATAGATGACCGTCACCCGGCCGCCGGCAACGGCGACCGGGCACAGGACCCGGCGTACAGACCGACTCATCCGCCAACAGTCGGAGCGATGGTGCGCCGTTGTTCAGCGTCGTCAGGATGCTGCGGTGTTCGACAGCCGCCCCGCTTGACGATTCCTTGACGAAACGGGTCCTTCGCCATCAACCACGCCTCCTTGACAGCGGTCTACGCTCTGGGGCCATGGCCACCACACGAACCGGTCCGTCGCCGGTGCTCCTGCGCTTGTTCTCCACCGCCACCATCGCCCTGGCCGTGGTGGTCGCCCTCTGCGTGAGCGCCCCACCTGCGACCGCTTCGCCGGCGGCCGCGCCCACGGTGGTCCAGGCCGTCCAGACCTCCACCCGCTGGATCTCTGTCGACCGCGCCGTGTCTCGCACGGGACCGGGGACCCAGTACGCCGCGGTCGGCCGGTACTGGAAGGGCACGCAGGTCACCGGCACGTTCACCGGCTCGGGCTGGCTGAAGCTGGCCAACGGGCGCTACGTCTCGGGTGATTCGTTGACGAGCGTCACTCCCGGCATCCTGACCCGCTACGTCGCCACCGCGACGGCCAACTACCGGACCGGACCCACGACGAACTACACGGTGGTGGGCACCTACCGCAAGGGCACGAAGCTGACGGGCACCCCGTCGGCATACGGCTGGCTCAGGCTGGGCAACGGTGGCTACATCTCGTGGGCCGTCCTGCGCACCACCCCGCCGCCCCCGCCGACCACCCGTTGGGTCAAGGCGTCGTGGGCCAACTACCGCACCGGCGCCGGCACCGGCTACCGCGTGGTCGGTCGTTACTGGCAGGGCACCCAGGTGGGTGGCCGCCTCACCTCGAACGGCTGGTTGAAGATGACCAACGGGCACTACATCTCGGGTGTGGTGCTCACCTCCAAGCGGCCGCCGACCGTGACGCGCTACGTGAAGTACGCCGTGGCCAACTACCGGTCGGGGCCAAGCACGCGGTATGCCGTGAAGGGCACCTACAGCCGGGGCACCAAGGTCACCGGCAGGATGAGCAGCAGTGGTTGGCTTCGTATCAACGCCAGCGGTTTCCACATCTCCGGCACGGTGCTGAGGTCGCAGCCCCTGAATACCACCACCGAGGTGAGCCAGCACGTGGCGGTGCGCTGGGGCGACGTCTACACCCGCCCCACCACGTCGTCCACCCGCATCGACTACGCGCCCAAGGGAGGCCTGGTCAAGGGCACCGTCTCGAACGGGTGGCTCCGCATCGGCCCGCACCGCTACATCCGGATGGCGCAGCTGACCACCAACACCTACGCCTACACCGGCAGCAACGGTCGGTTGAACCCGAACTCGTTGTGCCACCTGCCCATTCCCGGCAAGGAATACCGGTTCGTGAGGTGCGGGGGCGCCCGGTCGGGCATGCAGGCGATGAACGCCGCCTTCAAGGCCAGATTCGGTCACAACCTCGAGGTCGACGAGTGCTATCGCACCTACGCCACCCAGGTCTTCTACCGCCAGGAGAAGGGGACCAAGGCCGCAGTGCCCGGCTACTCCAACCACGGCCGGGCCATCGCCTGTGACGTCAGCGGCAACGCGGCGCGCTACGGCTACGGCACGCCGCGGGAGCAGTGGCTGGTCGCGAACGGGCCGAAGTATGGCTGGCAACGTCCCCACTTCATGGACCAGGGCGGCTCCAATCCCGAGTTCTGGCACTTCGAGTACGTCGGCTGACCGGCTTCGATCCGCAGGTCGCCTCCCGGTGCCCGCGGATGAGATCCGGCGGTAGTGGGTAGGACCACGGCATGGAGACTCCACGGAACCGGACCACGCAGGCCGACGTGCCCCTCGAGCTGCGGCCGGGCGTCCAGCCACCTGGGGATGCGCTGACGACCCGGCTGTGGCTGGCCCGTCTCTCACTCATGGTGTGCGTGGTGATGACCGTGGTGGTCTTCATCCTCGGCAACCACCCGTTCTGGCACGTTGCCTTCCCCGCGGGGATCCTGTGGAGCCTGGTCGCCTCGGCCTCCCTCACCCGGCGCAGGAAGGTCTGGGAGGACCTGATGGAGCGCCGGCACAGCGTCGTCAAGCAGCTGGAGCGCTGAGCTCCGCCCGGCGGCACTCACCAGGAGACCGGCTGGGGCCTGCCCTCCTCGTAGCCGGCGCTGCTCTGCACCCCGACCACCGCGCGCTCGTGGAACTGGCGGACGGAGGCAGCCCCGGCGTAGGTGCAGGAGCTGCGCACGCCGGAGACGATCGAGTCGATGAGGTCCTCGACGCCGGGGCGGGCGGGGTCGAGGTACATCCGGGAGGAGGAGATGCCCTCCTCGAACAGCGCCGAACGTGCCCGCTCGAACGCCGACGCGGTCCTGGTCCGGTTGCGCACGGCGCGGGCGGAGGCCATCCCGAAACTCTCCTTGTAGAGCCTCCCGTCGGCGTCCCGCATCAGGTCCCCCGGACTCTCGTGGGTCCCCGCGAACCACGAGCCGATCATCACGCTCGCCGCCCCGGCCGCGAGCGCCAGCGCGACGTCGCGTGGATACTTCACCCCGCCGTCGGCCCACACCGTCGCGCCCGACTCCCTTGCGGCAGCCGCACACTCGAGGACGGCCGAGAACTGCGGACGACCCACCCCGGTCATCATCCGCGTGGTGCACATGGCCCCCGGTCCGACGCCGACCTTGATGATGTCCGCGCCCGCATCGGCGAGCTCGGCGGCGCCCTCAGCCGACACGACGTTGCCGGCCGCGATGGGCAGGCGGATCCCCGTGGCCACCTCGTGCGCGTCCCGGGCGGCGACCACCAGCGGGAGCGCCTCGAACATCTTGTCCTGGTGCCCGTGTGCGGTGTCGACGACCAGCACGTCGGCGCCGGCGGCGATGATCTGCTCGGCCTTGGTCTTGACGTCACCGTTGATACCGATGGCGGCGCCGACCAGCAGCCGGCCCCCTGGATCGAGAGCGGGCTGGTAGATCGCCGAGCGCAGCACGCCGCGGCGGGTCAGCACGCCGAGCATCTGGTCGCCCTCGAGCACCGGCACGACGTCAAGGTGGTGCGTCGACAGGGTGTCGAACGCGCCATACAGGTCCTCGTCGCGGCCCACGGTCACGATCTCCCGTGTCATCACGTCACCGACCCGCGCGAACCGGTCGACGTCGAGACAGTCGCGCTCGGTGATGATGCCCACGGGGCGCCCCTCCTCGAGAACGACCGCGGCGCGGTGCGACCGCTTGCCGAGAAGGGCCAGCACCTCGGCCACCGGAGACTCCGGGTCGATGGTGATGGGGGTCTCGAAGACCGGGTGGCGGCTCTTGACGTAGTCGATCGCGGACTGCACGACCGGCGCCGGGATGTCCTGCGGCAGGATGGCGATCCCGCCTCGGCGCGCGACGGTCTCGGCCATGCGCCGACCGGAGATCGCGGTCATGTTGGAGACCACGAGCGGGATCGTCGTCCCCACGCCGTCCGGCGAGGCGAGGTCGACGTCCATCCGCGAGGCGATGCCCGAGCGCGAGGGGACCATGAACACGTCGGAGTAGGTCAGGTCGTAGCCGGGGCGCGCATCATTGAGGAACTTCACGGGCAGACATGCTACGTGCAGCAGCGTAGCTTGGCGCCATGCGACTGACCCATCTCGGCCACTCCTGCCTGCTCGTGGAGTCCGGTGACGACCGGGTGCTCCTCGACCCCGGCACCTTCTCCGACTTCGACGGAGTGACCCGGCTCGACGCCTTCTTCATCACCCATCAGCACGCCGACCACGTCGACGTCGCGAAGCTGCCCGGGCTCCTCGCCGCCAACCCCGGGTCCAGCGTGTATGCCGAGCCGCAAACCGTCCGTGCGTTGGCCGAACAGGGGATCACGGCCAACGAGACGGCCGCCGGGCGACACGTCGAGGTGGGCGGTCTGCGTGTGACGCCTGTGGGGGAGCTGCACGCGGTGATCCACGAGTTCCTGCCGCGGATCGGCAACCTCGGGCTCGTGATCAGCGAGCAGGAGGGACCGACGCTGTTCCACCCGGGCGACGCCCTCGACGCGGACCCCGGCGTACCGGTCGACCTGCTCGGTGTGCCGCTCAACGCGCCATGGTGCGCGGTGAAGGAGACGATCGCGTTCGTCCGGCGCGTGCAGCCGGCGGCCGTCATCCCGATCCACGACGCGCTGCTGACTGCGCCCGCGCGGGCGATGTATCTGAAACACGTCGCCGACTTCGGGCTGGAGGGCGGCGTGACGGTGCACGACCTTGCCACGGGAGACGCCACGGACTTCTGACGAGTCCCTCGCGGCGTCAGAAGCCGGTTTCGGTGGGCTCGGGGTAGTAGGTGCGGAACTTCTTGATCTGGTTGAGCTTCGCCGCGACCACGTAGGCCCTGCGCCTGACCCCCTCGATCCTGTTCTCCAAGGGGTGCGCGATACCGCGCTTGCCCAGCGCCGTGACCCGGGCCTTGAGCGCCGGGTCGGTGACGTACTTCAGCAGCAACCGCTGCGGGAGGATCGAGTACAGGATCTCCCGCTCGACCACGACCGGCTCCACCGGCCGGTCCTCGATGAAGTCGCCCACGACGAACTGTGCAACGTTCGCACCCGCCGCAGTGACGTAGTAGTTGTTGCGGCCGATTCTCGGGTTGACCTCGAGGAAGCGGAAGGTGCCGTCACGCGGGTCGACCTTGACGTCGAAGTTGGCGAACCCGACGTAACCGACCTCCTGCAGCAGCCGCTTGGCCTGCTCCATCGCCTCGGGCAGGGCGGTCGTGATCATCGCGGCCGGGTTGCCGAGGGCGAGTGGCGTGTGCTCCTCGAGGAGGACCTGCGCGGAGCACAGCAGGGTGACCTCGCCGCGCCGGTCGCAGTATGCCGTGATCGACCGCATCCACGTGTCGTCACCGGGGATGAGTTCCTGCACGACGAAGCGGCCGGCGAAGCCGGCCGCCGACAGACGCGCCCAGAGCGCGTCGAGCTCGGCCTGGTCGGAGATGAAGTAGATCTTCTTCTTGCCCTCGAAGGACATCCCCTCGTACTCCGAGCTGGCGGCCGCCTTGGCCACGACCGGGAACGGCAGGTCGATCGGTGAGGCCGACCAGCCCGGCGCGGCGGCGCCGGAGAAGTCCTGGATCACCGTCGTCGGGGTGTCGATGTCGAGCTTCGCGCAGAGCTCGGCGAAGTGGCCCTTGTCGGAGAGCTGGTCGAGCAGGGTCGCGTCGATGAACGGGATGACGTAGTACTGGCTGAGCTCCTCGCGGTGGTCCACCACGAACCGCACGAAACCGTCCGCGTTGCACATCAGCAGGGCCGGTACGTCCTGGCTCCGCTGCTGCCCGATCCGCAGCAGCTCGCGCAGGGTGTCGTCCAAGGTGGTGCCCTCGCCGAGCGCCACGTTCTCGATGATCTTCGAGTTGGCGATGGGGCCGGTGGCGAGCCGGGACACCACGGTGGAGATGACGCCATACCGCTCGTGGAACGCCCGCGCGAGCGCGTAGACGCCGATGTCGGCCCCGATCATCACGAGGTCGAACGGTGGCGTGGCGCGTGCAGCGGGAGTCGTCACGCGGCGCCCCCGCGAAGTATCGGAGCGAAGCGGAGAACTTCGTGGGGTGCTGTCATGAACCATCCATCCGTCGGGGACCTGCGCCCCGCAATGCTACGGCAGGCCCGGGCCCGGCCCGGTCCGGCACGCGCGCGGCCGTTACCGGCTCGCCTGCTCCGCAAGCCAGGCGGCGCCGATGATCCCGGCCGCGTTGGCCAGCTGGGCCG
>NZ_VOHR01000126.1 GCF_009192725.1 Segeticoccus rhizosphaerae
CGTCCACGGTCACGCGCCCGACCCGGCCCTGCTCGCCGAGGTCGACGTCGTGCACGCCCACGTGTCGACCATGTCGGTGCTCGCGGCCCGGACCGCCGAGGCGGCGGCGAAGGCGGGCGTGCCGGCCCTGGTGACCGTGCACTCGATGTGGTCCGGAGCGGGTGCGTTCTTCCGGGCCACGGCGCTCGCCCGCGACTGGGACACCCTCCCGATCCAGTGGGCCGCCGTCAGCGAGGCTGCCGCCGGACCGCTGGGCAAGGCCCTTGGCCCCTCGCAGCCGATCCTCATCCTGCCCAATGCCATCGAGACCAGCGCCTGGACGCCGCAACCGCGGGTCGAGCCGCGCGAGGCGGTCACGCTCGTCAGCGCGATGCGCCTGGTCCGCCGCAAGCGGCCCTTCGCACTGCTGGGGATGCTGCGTCTGGTCCGGAGGCTCGTGCCCGACGAGATCCCGCTGCGCGCCGTCATCGTGGGCGACGGCACCTGGCGTGCGGCCATGCAGCTGCGCCTCGATGCCACCGGGATGCGGCACTGGGTCGAGCTGCCCGGCTCGCTCGAACGGCCCGCGATCCACGACCTCTACCGGTCGGCCGACATCTACCTGGCGCCTGCCAACCTCGAGTCCTTCGGCATCGCCGTGCTCGAGGCGCGCACGGCCGGACTCGCGGTGGTGGCCAAGCGCTCCACCGGCGTGGCCGACATCATCACCGACGGCATCGAGGGGCACCTGGTCGACTCCGACCGGGCCATGGCCGAGCAGATCGCCCGACTGTGCCGCGACGACGCCGCGCGGGAGACCATCCTGCGGCACAACCGCGCCACCCTGCCGGGCTACGACTGGTCGGCCGTCCTGCCGCTGATCGACAAGGGGTATGCCGCGGCAGCCGCCCGCTCCGGCCGGCACCGCTCGAGCCGGACCCGCACCAGCGTCGACGTGAGCCTCGGCGGTCGCTGACCGTCAGTGTGCCGCCCGGGCCGACCAGCCCGGCATACAGGCAGCACGTCGGTGCTCGTCGCGGGCGGCTTTGCTCAGCTCGGACCGCTTCCGGCGGGTTGAGACGCGGCCTGAACTGAGCACGCACCCGGCGCAGCATGGCAACCCGCGCTGGCGAAGGTCGGCCAGACCTGCCGCTCGCCCCGGGTGACTCGAATTGCCGAAGACCAACCGCATGGCCCTTCCACACGTCATACGGTGAGTCAAACAGCATTCGGGGAACGACACCAGCTGCGGATCCGCGACCGCGGTGCCGCCCTCCATGAGCACGATGGAGAACGACCATGGGCAAGCTCGTGGCAGCAGGAGTCCTGGCGGCGGCACTGACCGCGGCACCGGCGATCGGCGCGGTCCCACAGTCGGCCGCAGACGCCTCGCCGGTCGGCATCCACAACCGTTCGGCCTCCGCCCTCTTGAGCCGGATGACCCTGCAGCAGCGGGTGGGCCAGCTGTTCATGGTGGGCGGCGCCGCCGCGGGGGTCAGCAGCGCGACGAGGTCGGCGTTGACCACCTACCACGTCGGCAACGTGATCCTCACCGGACGCAGCACAGCCGGCGTCACCGCGACCCGCAAGGTCAGTGACGGGCTGCAGCGGCTCTCGACGCACCAGACCGACGCCGCCGCGAACCTCCTGGTCTCCACCGACCAGGAGGGTGGCTACGTGCAGGTCCTGCAGGGCCCGGGCTTCTCCCGGATGCCGACGGCGCTCACCCAGGGCACCTGGTCGGACTCGACGCTCTACCGGTCCGCGCGGGCGTGGGCCTGGCAGCTGCGCAGCGCCGGGGTCAACGTCAACCTGGCGCCGGTCATGGACGTCGTGTCGAGCTCGTTCGCGCCCTACAACCAGCCGATCGGCTACTACCAGCGGGAGTTCGGCCACACGCCGAGTGTGGTGGCGAGCAAGGGCGGCTGGTTCCTGCTGGGCATGCGCTCGCGCGGGGTGGGCACGACGGCCAAGCACTTCCCGACGCTCGGTCGGGTGCGCTACAACACCGACACCCACTCCGGCGTCGTGGACCGGACGACCTACGCCAGCTCCACCTGGCTCAACCCCTTCAAGACGGCGATCGCCGACCACAGCAAGTTCGTGATGGTGTCGACCGCCTACTACGAGCACATCGACCCGAACCACCCGGCGGCCTTCTCGCACACCATCGTCACCGACCTGCTGCGGGACAAGCTGGGCTTCACGGGGGTCATCGTCAGCGACGACCTCGGCAATGCCAAGCAGGTGCAGGCCCGGAGCCCGGCCACCCGGGCGATCGAGTTCATCGACGCCGGAGGGGACCTCGTGCTGACGGGCAACACGACGACCCTGCCGAGCATGGTCAACGCAGTGGTGGCCAAGGCGGAGAGCAACTCGGCGTTCCGCGCCCGGGTCAACCAGTCGGCGCTGCGGGTGCTGCAGGCGAAACAGTCCCTCGGGCTGCTCAGGTGGTATGCGCCGCTCACCGTGAACGGGCGCATGGACGCCGCCACGGCCAGCGCGCTGCAGGTCTACCTGCTCTCCACGAGGACGGGCAGCTGGGACACCAACACCCGCGAGTGCCTGCAGCGCGTCATCGGGACGGGCGTCGACGGCGTGTGGGGCCCCAACTCGCAGGCGGCGCTGCAGAACTTCCTCGGCATCAGCCACGACGGGTCGAGCTCGCTGAACGCGCGCACGGTCGCAGCCCTGCAGCGCTACCTCAACCACCAGCGCTGAGCTCCGGCTGGTCCTCCTTAGATCGGTTTGGCTACAGCCAGGTCTCGATCACGGCGATGGACCCGGGCGACTTGGCGAACTTTCGGTCGTCGGTGAGCAGCGGCATGTCCAGGGACTCAGCCAGAGCCAGGTAGAACGCGTCGTATGCCGTGTAGTTGTCACGCAGCGCCAGCACTCGCCGCTGGTGGGGCTGCATCGGATAGCGGACGATGGGCAGATCCCTGAAGTCATCGAGCATCTGCTCGGCGCGTTCGTCGGTGATTCGGATCGACGGTTTGGAGGTCAGCAAAAGGCCCCGTATCGCCGACGTCACCTCGGCATCGATGAGCGCCGGCGCGTGGACGTGTCGTTGTCCGACGAACCTCTCACGCAGTTCGGCATCGCCACGCCGGTTTTGCACGAGGCGAACGACGATCGAGGCATCGACGACAACCGTCATCTCACCGACGATCTTCGTCGATGAATGATCTGATGTCTTCGCCGCTTGCCTCGACGGCGCTCCGAGAAGCGATCCGCGCCAGCACCTCCGTCATGGCCGGACGAGACGTGTCCTCGTGGATCAGTTCCCGCAGGTAACTCGACAGCGACATGTTGCGAGCCGCCGCGCGTGCACGCAGCGCCTGGGCGTCCTGCGACGGGACGTCGCGGACCTGAAGAGTCTCGGTGCTCATGGTGACAGGGTACCGAATGTTCATGAACTCTGCATGCACTCGCTGTGGAAGCACCGCCCGGCTCGGTCGCGGGGGATCTGGTGGGCAGGCGCAGGGGCGGAAGGTCAAGGGCACGACTGAATTTGGTCAAGGTTTGTCCAGCGGCGTGCTGAGCATTCCTTACCCCTGGTGCAAACACGTCGGCAACAGTTGTCGGCTGGGGTTTCGGGGAGCAGGATCGGGAAGTTCCTGTCCATTCCCCGAAGGGAAGAAGCATGTCTCGACGCTCAAGGGTCGGCACGACCCTGGCGATAGCGACTGCCTGCACCACCGGCCTGCTGGCGTTCCAGCCCGCGTTCGCGACCGGTGGCCCATCCAGCCCTCGCAGCACGACCCATACCTCCTCGCCTTCGGGCAAGGGCCACTCCGCGGACAAGGCGGAGCAGCAGTCCACGATCGACGTCCGGCAGGGCACGAGCAGGGCGGCCAGGAAGGCCAACACCCGCAAGTCGGCACTGCTGCAGGCGAGGCCCGCGGTCCGCGAGCTGTCCCAGCAGCTCGGCACCCAGTCGGTCATCGACATCGACCCGCTCACCGGCACGCCGCGGCAGGTCAGCCGGCTCGACGGCCTGCTCACCGGCCCGTCGGCGTCGTCCGCCGCCAGCATCGCGCTGTCCTACGTCCGTGACCACGCGGCCGTCTTCAAGCTGAGCACGAGCGACCTCGACCACCTCGAGCTGGCGCGCGACTACGTCGACATCGCGGGCATCCGCCACCTGTCCTTCGTCCAGAAGGTCGACGGCGTCCCGCTGTTCGGCAACGGCCTCAAGGCGAACGTCACCAAGGACGGCCGGCTGATCAACGTGACGGGCTCGCCCGTCGCCGGGCTGCACTCGCCCGCCTCGGTGCGGGGTGGCCTCAGCGTCAACGAGGCGATCCGCGCGGCCAAGAAGGACGTCGGCGAGGCAGATGTGGCGCCGGCCAAGGGCGACAGTGGCAAGGAGGTCCTCTTCCAGACTCCGGGCGGCACCCGCCGGGCGATCCAGACGGTGACCATGTCGGCGTCCCAGCCGACGCTTGCCGTGATCGATGCCGAGAGCGGCCGGGTGCTCTACCGCGACTTCCTGAGCTCCGACCTCGTGGATTCGGCTGTCGGCCAGGCGCGGACGGAGGTCCCGGCCAAGAACGGACCGAACACGCGCAAAGCGGCGAAGCAGGTGAGGGCCAAGAAGCAGGCGGCCAGGGTCTTCGACTGGTATCCAGGTGCCCCGGGCTCGGGCGGCAAGACGCACCGGGTCAACCTCAACAAGAGGGGTTGGCTGCCGCGGGGGTCGGTCGTCCTGTTCGGCAACAACGTCCACTCCTACAGCGACGTCAACGACAACAACGTCGCGGACTCGGGCGAGGAGATCGCGCCGACCGGCAGGAAGGGCTACATCTTCCCGCTGGTGAGGACGTCCCCGCCCAAGGACGTCGACCGGTGTGCGACGTGGGCCTGCACCTGGCTGCCCGAGACGCCGTTTTCCTGGCAGGACAACGAGTCCCGCACCGGGGTGCAGAACTTCTACTTCATCAACACCTGGCACGACTACCTGGAGAAGGCGCCGATCGGTTTCACCGAGGCCGCAGGCAACTTCCAGCAGGTCAACTCCAGCGGCCAGGGCAAGGGCGGCGACCCGGTGCACAACGAGTCGCTGGACGGTGCGGACACCGCGGACGGCCTGCCCGACCTGCGCCACATCGACAACGCCAACTTCGCCACCCCGCCGGACGGCATCTCGCCGACCATGCAGATGTACCTGTGGAGCGCTCCGCACTACATCGACCGGTTCATCCCGACCATGGGCTCGGACGAGGCGGACATCGTCTTCCATGAATACACCCACGGCCTGTCGCACCGGCTGGTCACCGACGCCAACAACAACCCGGCGCTGGACTCGGTGCAAGGCGGCTCGATGGGCGAGGCGTGGAGCGACTGGTATGCCCAGGACTACCTGGTCAACCACAAACTGCAGCAGGACGCCGCCACCGACGGTGACGTCACGCTCGGCGTCTACGTCGGCGCCGGCAAGGGCATCCGCAGCGAGGGCATCGACTGCCCGGTCGGCTCCGCCGCCGCGGCGTGCCCGGGCACCGAGGGCACCGCGCCCGGCGGTTACACCTACGGTGACTTCGGCCGGATCTACGACGCGACGGGCGACGTGCATGCCGCGGGTGAGATCTGGGCCCAGACGCTGTGGGACCTGCGCACCGCGGTCGGGCCCAAGCTGGCCGAGTCGCTCGTGACGCGAGCCATGGAGCTGTCGCCGACCTACCCGTCATACCTGGACATGCGCAACTCCATCCTCCAGGCGGACGAGGCGATCTACGGCGGCCAGCACGTGAAGAAGGTCTGGACGGTCTTCGCGCACCGCGGGATGGGCTTCTTCGCCGGCACCGTCGACGGCAACGACCTGCACCCGGTGGAGGACTTCAACACGCCGCCGCCGGCGGACACCCCGCGCGGCACGGTCACCGGCACGGTCACCGACCAGTCGACCGACGATCCAGTCGCCGGTGCCACGGTGGCGTTCGGCGGTCACAACTCCGGGTTCCCGGGCGACTACGCCGCCACGACCGCTGCGGACGGCACCTACACCATCGAGGGGATCATCCCCGGCACCTATCCCGACGTCTTCGTCGGTGGCGCCGGCTACGACTCCCAGGTGACGACGCTGTCGGTCGGCCGCGGCTCGACGACCAAGGACTGGTCGCTCGTGCGTGACTGGGCGGCTTCAGCCGGTGGCGCCTCGGTGACCGATTTCACCGGACCGGACTACACGCCATACGGCTGTGGTCCCTCGTCGATCATCGACCAGTCGCTCGGCCAGGGCTGGGGCAGTGACGCGGCCGACGGTGGGCAGTACGTCGTGATCAAGCTGCCGCAGGCGGTCGACATCAGCACGGTGGCGATCGACCCGTCCAACACCTGTGGTGACGGGCCCGAGGCGGCCACGGCCGGCTACACGGTCGAGACCTCGCCCGACGGCACGACGTGGACGATGGCCGCGCAGGGCACCTTCGGCGCGGGCAACCTCGGCAAGCTCAACCCGGTGACGCCGAGCGCGGGCGCGACGGGGGTGCAGTACGTGAAATACACGATGCTCGACCCGCAGGGTGGGCCGGATGTGCAGTTCCTCGACTCGAGTGAGGTCGAGGTCTACGGGGCGCCCAGCGGCGGCTGAGCGGCGCGCGTCCGGTCGGTGCCGGGTCGGCTGCCTGCAGAGGGATGCCGGCCCGGCACCGACGTGTCACGGCCCCGATCCCACGGTCGCCGAAGGGATCGGTCAGTCGATGACGACCAGGACGTCGCCCTCCTGGACCACGTCGCCGGGGGTCACCCGCACGTCGGTGACGGTGCCGGGCTCCTCGGCCACGACGGGGATCTCCATCTTCATCGACTCCAGCAGCGCCACCTCGTCACCGGCCTGCACCGAGCTGCCGACCCGGACGTGCACGAGGGCGACGTTGGCCACCAGGTCCGAGGCGATCCGCTGCGTCATGCCGCCGACTCTACGGGCAGCGTGTCTTCCGGGCGGCACGCCGACGAGGTGAGGCGTGACCCGGCCCGCCTAGCCTTGGGCCATGCGCATCGACCTGCACACCCACTCCACCGCGAGCGACGGCACGGACAGCCCGGCGGAGCTGGTGCGGGCGGCTCGACGGGCTGGCCTGGACGTGGTGGCGATCACCGACCACGACACCACGGCGGGCTGGGCCGAGGCGTCGGCGGAGGCCGAGCGACTCGGCATCGGGCTGGTCCGCGGCATCGAGATCTCCTGCGCGCACCGGGGGACGAGCATCCACCTGCTCGGCTACCTGATCGACCCCACGCACCCGGGCCTGCTCGCAGAGCTGGAGAAGACACGGGTCAGCCGTGAGACCCGCGCGCAACGGATCGTCGAGCGCCTCGCCCGGGACGTGCCGATCACGTATGACGAGGTGCTCGCCCAGGCGCGCGACGGCTCGACGATCGGTCGGCCGCACATCGCGGACGCGTTGGTGGCGGCGGGGATCGTGGCCGACCGGGACGTGGCGTTCGCCTCCTACCTGCGGGACGATTCGCCATACTTCGTCTCCCACTACGCACCCCACGTCGTCGAGGCGGTGCGGCTGGTCCGTGAAGCGGGGGGCGTGCCGGTGATGGCGCACCCGTTTGCGGCGGCGCGGGGACGGACGGTGGGCGACGAGGTGATCGAGGAGATGGCGGCGGCCGGTCTGGGCGGGCTGGAGGTGCACCACCGCGACCATTCGGCCGAGGCGGTCGCGCACGGCGACGCGCTGGCGAGTCGGCTCGGACTCCTCGTCACCGGGTCAAGCGACTACCACGGCACCGGCAAGCTCAATCAGCTCGGCGAGCGGACGACTCCGCCGGAGACGCTCGCGCGGATCCGGGAGCTGGCCGGCACCTGACCTCTGCGTCGTCCTCGGCCTCACGACGAATTCGCCCGTGGCCGCGGCACCGAATGCCATGCGTCCCGTGCCATGCTTGGCTCGCTCTTCGGGGGCTGACCCAGATCGTGATGGACGACCGTTCGTGAAAGAGGGATCGCATGGCTCGCCGGTTCGGTGCCCGGCTCGCGTGGCTCGGCGTGTTGGTGATGGCGCTGTCGCTCAACCCGACCGCGCTTGCTCCCGCCTACTCCGCCACCACGAGCTCCGTCGCCGGCTCCGGCGTGGACCACCAGGAGCTCCGGACGGTGAGCTACCGGGGCATCCAGGTTGAGGTGCCCTCGACCTGGCCGGTCCACGACCTGACGTCCGCCCCCGACACCTGTGTGCGGTTGGACCGCAACGCCGTCTACCTGGGTGCTCCCGGTGCAGACCAGGACTGCCCTGCTCGGGCGATCGGTCGGTCCGACACCGTCTGGCTCCGTCCCGCCAGCCCGCAGGCCCGGTCGCTGCCCCGCTCCTCCGCGAAGGTCGGCGGACTCGACGCGGTCGTCCGCTCGGACGCCGGCGGACACGTCAAGCACGTCTCGTTCACCGGCCGAGGAGTCGAGGCCGAGGTCTCGTGGGCTGCCGACCCGACCGTGGTCGACCGCGTGCTCTCGAGTGCGTCGCCCACCTCCACCGCGTCGTCGGCGCAGCCGTCCACGTCCGACCGCGCGTCGGCCGAGGGCACCAGCCGCGACCTGGCACGCACCGCGAGCCTCTCCACGGCGACCGCACCGGCGCAGTCCACCGCGGGCGGTATGGGGTTCGACACCTGTGCTGCCCCCTCGACCGCCGTCATGGACGACTGGCTGTCCTCCCCCTACCGCTCGGTCGGCATCTACCTCGGCGGGTCGATGCGCGCCTGCCCCGACGGCAACCTCTCCGCCGCCTGGGTGGACCAGGTCAAAGGGATGGGTTGGGGCCTGATGCCCCTGTGGGTGGGCCCGCAGGCGCCCTGCGTCATCCAGGACAACCTCGCCCACATCGACCCGGCCCAGGCGGCGGCGCAGGGCAAGGCCAACGCCGCGGATGCGGTCACTCGGGCACAGTATTTCGGCCTCGGTGCGGGCACTCCGATCTACTACAACATGGAGGGCTACGCCCGCGGGGACGCGGCGTGCACCGCAACGGTGCTCACCTTCGTCACGGCGTGGACCAACGAGCTGCACCGGCTCGGCTACGGCTCCGGGGTCTACGGCGGCAGCGGGTCGCTCATGGTGGACATGTCCAACGCGGTCGGATCCAGCGGTTTCGCACCGCCGGACGATGTGTGGTTCGCGCACTGGAACGGCCTGCAGACCACCTCCGACTCGGCCTCCTACCCGGACTTCCGTGACGGGTACTGGTCGAGGCACCAGCGGCTGCACCAGTACAACACGCTGACCCAGAGCTGGGGCGGCTCGACGATCAACATCGACGCCAACTGGCTCGACGGCGCCGTCGCCGGCCGGGCCGTGCCGGTCAGTTACGGCACTCGCACGTATGGCCCGGGAAGCACGTCCTTCGTCTTCACCGGCAAGATGGACTACTGGCGCAAGAACGACCCCTACGGGCGCCGGGCGATGTCCTACTGGACCCATCCGAGCAGCGACGGCACCGAGTACAACGGTGCCACCTGGTCGCCGAGGCTGTCGCGTGGGCTCTACCGTGTCTCGGCCAGCATCCCGGAGACGAATGCGACGGCCCAGGCCCACTACACCGTGACCGATGCGAAGGGCGTGACCGACAAGGTCGTCGACCAAGGGGCGGTCACCTCGGACGGCGTCGAGCGGTACACCTCGCTCGGCACCTATCTGGCCCGCTCCGGCAGCTCCGTCACCGTGCACGTGGCCGATGACGGCCCCGGGCCGACGACGGACAGGATCGGCGTGGACGCCATGCGCTTCGAGCTGGTGGCGACCGTCCCGGGCGCACCGACCTCGGTCTCCGCCGTCGCCGGCAACGCTCGCGCGACCGTGAGCTGGTCTGCCGCCCCGTCCAACGGCAGCGCGGTCACCGGCTACACCGTGACCGCGTCCCCGGGTGGGGCGACCGCGCGTGTCTCCGGTTCCGCGAGGTCCGCCGTGGTGTCGGGTCTGACCAACGACACCACCTACACGTTCACCGTGCGCGCGACCAACGTCGTGGGGACCGGTCCGGCCTCGCAGCCGTCCAACGCCGCGCGGCCCTCCGCCTGGGGCTTGTTCCACGCGGTGGAGCCGGTGCGGGTGTTGGACACGCGGTCCGGGGAGACGGCGAATCCGCGGCGGACGGCGTTGGCTGCGGGTGAGAGCGTGCGGGTCAGGGTCGCCGGGGTTTCTGGTTCGCCGGTGCCGGCGGGTGCG
>NZ_VOHR01000127.1 GCF_009192725.1 Segeticoccus rhizosphaerae
CGTCCTCGCGCTGCTGGCCTCGGAGTTCCCGGAGGGGCGTGAGCGCACCCGGGCCCTCGGGCTCTACAGCGCGGCCTCGGTCGGCGGCGCCGCCATCGGCCTGGTCGCGGGCGGCATGCTCGTCCAGTGGACGTCCTGGCGCTGGGTGATGTTCGTCAACGTGCCCGTCGGCCTCGGCCTGCTCGTCGCCGCCCTCGTCGTGGTGCGCAACAGCGCGCGGGCCGCCGGTCGCTTCGACCTCGGTGGCGCGATCAGCTCGACCGTCGGGATGACGGCCCTCGTCTACGGCTTCGTCCACGCGGCCTCGGACGGCTGGCAGAGCACGACAACACTCGCCTCGTTCGCCTTGGGCGCCGTGCTCATGGCGGCGTTCGTGCTGATCGAGCGGCGTGCCGCGATGCCGGTCGTGCCGCTCGGCCTGTTCGCCGACCGCGGGCGCGCCGGGGCCTACATCGGCCGGCTCCTGCTCGTGGCCGGGATGACAGGGATGTTCTTCTTCCTCACCCTGTTCCTGCAGGACGTGCTCGGCTACGGGCCGTTGACGACCGGTATGGCGTTCCTGCCGGTCACGGTGGCGCTGTTCACCTCCGCACAGTTCAGCGCGCGCGTGTGGGTGGAGCGGTTCGGCCCGCGACGGGTGATCCTGGCCGGTCTCGCGCTCTCCACGCTCAGCATGCTGTGGCTCTCCCGCCTCGGGGCCGGTGACTCCTACCTCGACGTGCTCGGTCCGCTCATCCTGTTCGGTGCTGGCAACGGTGCGGCCTTCGTGCCGCTCACCAGTGTGGGGCTCTCCGGGGTGCCTGCACAGCAGTCCGGCGCCGCGTCCGGCCTGATGAACGCCATGCAGCAAGTCGGCGGTTCGCTCGGTCTGGCCGTGCTCGTGACCGTCTTCGGCAGCGCGAGCCGCGGGGCCCAGGCCCTACCCGGTGCCGGTGCGGTGGCCCAGGCTCACCACGCGTTCGCGGTCGGGGCCGACCAGGCCTTCCTGGCCTCGGCGGGCCTGCTGGCGCTCACCCTGGTGATGATCGTCGTCCTGGTGCGGCAGCACCCCCGGGAGTCGCTCGACCTCGCCGCATGACCGCCTCCGGCACGCCCCTCCCGCCACCCGACGATGGGTGTCCGGGAGGGGCGTGCGCCGTCGGCCGATAGCGTCGGGGCCATGCCCGTCCCAGACTTTGTCCTGCGGTTGCGCTCGAAGATCGGGCACGACCTGCTGCCGATGTCGGGCGCAACCGGCGTCGTGCTCGACGGCGACCGGTTGCTGCTCGGCCGTCGCGCGGACACCGGGGGTTGGTCGCTGCCGAGCGGCATTCTCGAGCCCGGCGAGCAGCCCGCCACCGGCGTCCTGCGCGAGATCCTCGAGGAGACCGGTGTCGTGGCAGCCGTCGAGGCGCTGACCAGCACCCACGTGCAGCCGCCGGTGGTCTACCCGGGCGGCGACCGGGCGCAGTACCTCGACCTGACCTTCCGGTGCCGCTACGTGAGCGGGTTGGCGCACGTGGCCGACGACGAGTCGCTCGAGGTCGCGTGGTTCGACCTGTCCGGCCTGCCGGAGCTGTCGACCAGCTCTCGGTTCAAGCTCGACCGGGCGCTCGAGTTCACCGGCACGACCTGGTTCGAGGGCCTCGACGACCGGGTGGCGCCGGACACGGCACACCGATCCTGACGCGGTGCCGTCCTGACCGCCCTCGGCACCCCGAGCGGGGTCAGGAGGAGATCGTGGCCAGCGCTGCGTTCAGGGTCGCCGAGGGGCGCATGACCTCGGCGGCCTTGTCGGGGTCGGGGCGGTAGTAGCCGCCGATGTCGGCCGGATGGCCCTGGACGCTGATCAGCTCTTCGTTGATCCGGTCCTCGTCCCGGGCCAGCGCCGCAGCCAGCGGGGTGAACGCCTCGGCGAGCTGGGGGTCGGCGGTCTGTGCGGCGAGCTCCTGGGCCCAGTAGAGCGCCAGGTAGAAGTGGCTGCCGCGGTTGTCGATCTGGCCCACCTTGCGCGCCGGTGACTTGTTCTCGCTGAGCAGCGTCTCGGTGGCGCGGTCGAGGGCGTCTCCGAGGACGCGCGCGTGCGCGTTGCCGGCGCTCGCCTCGTGACGGAAGCTCTCGGCCAGCGCGAGGAACTCGCCCAGGCTGTCCCAGCGCAGGTAATCCTCCGCCAGCAGCTGCTGGACGTGCTTGGGCGCGGACCCGCCGGCACCCGTCTCGAACAGTCCGCCGCCTGCCATCAGCGGGACGACCGACAGCATCTTGGCGCTGGTGCCCAGCTCGAGGATCGGGAACAGGTCGGTGTTGTAGTCGCGCAGCACGTTGCCGGTCACCGAGATGGTGTCCTCGCCGCGGCGGATGCGCTCGACCGACAGCTTGGTGGCCTCGACCGGCGACATGATGCTGATGTCGAGGCCCTCGGTGTCGTGGTCGGCGAGGTAGGTCTTGACCTTGTCAGTGAGGTTGGCGTCGTGTGCCCGCTCCGGGTCGAGCCAGAAGATCGCCGGGGTCTGTGACTCCCGCGCCCGGGTCACGGCCAGCTTGACCCAGTCGCGCACCGGGGCGTCCTTGGTCTGGCACGCACGCCAGATGTCACCGGGCGCGACCTCGTGCTCCATCAGCACCTCGCCCGCGCTGTCGACCACCTGGACGCGGCCCGACTCGTGGATCTCGAAGGTCTTGTCGTGGCTCCCGTACTCCTCCGCCTGCTGCGCCATCAGGCCGACGTTGGGCACCGAACCCATCGTCGTGGGGTCGAAGGCGCCGTGCTCCCTGCAGTCGTCGATGACGGCCTGGTAGACGCCCGCGTAGCAGCTGTCGGGAATGACGGCGAGCGTGTCGTGTTCCTCGCCGTCCGGGCCCCACATGTGACCGGAGGTCCGGATCATCGCCGGCATCGAGGCGTCGATGATGACGTCGCTCGGCACGTGGAGGTTGGTGATTCCCTTGTCGGAGTTGACCATCGCCAGCTTCGGGCCGTCGGCCAACCCCTTGTCGATCGCCGACCGGACGCCGTCGCGCACGTCTGCCGGCAGCGAGTCCAGGCCCGCGATGATCGAGCCCAGCCCGTTGCTGGGGGACAGCCCGGCGGCGGCCAGCTGCTCGCCATACTGCGTGAAGACCTCAGGCAGGAAGGCACGGACGACGTGGCCGAAGATGAGCGGGTCGGAGACCTTCATCATCGTCGCCTTCAGGTGCACCGAGAAGAGCACGTCGTCGGCCTTGGCGCGCGCGACCTGGTCCTTGAGGAACGCCTCGAGGGCGGCGGCGCGCATCACGGTGGCGTCGACGACCTCGCCCTGCAGGACGGGGATCTCCTTGAGCACGGTGGTGCCCGAGTCGGCGACGAGCTGGACGGTCAGGGTGTCGTCCTGGGGAAGGACGACGGACTGCTCGTTGTGCCGGAAGTCGTCGGCGTCCATGGTGGCGACGTCGGTGCGCGAGTCCTTGCTCCACGCACCCATCGAGTGGGGGTGCTTGCGCGCGTAGTTCTTCACGGCGGCGGGGGCGCGACGGTCCGAGTTGCCTTCGCGCAGCACCGGGTTGACCGCACTGCCCTTGACGCTGTCGTAGCGGGCGTGGGTGTCGCGCTCCTCGTCGGTCGTCGGCTCGTCCGGGTAGTCCGGAAGCTCGACGCCCTGGCCCTGGAGCTCGGCGATCGCGGCCTTGAGCTGGGGGAGCGATGCGGAGATGTTGGGCAGCTTGATGATGTTGGCCTCCGGCGTGGTGGCCAGCTGCCCCAGCTCGGCGAGCGAGTCGCCCACCCGCTGGTCCTGCGGCAGGCGGTCGCCGAACGCGGCGATGATGCGAGCGGCGAGGGAGATGTCGCGGGTCTCCACGTCGACGCCGGCCGTGGCCGCGAAGGACTGGACGACGGGCAGGAAGGAGTAGGTCGCCAGCATCGGCGCTTCGTCGGTGAGCGTGTAGATGATCTTGGCCATGAGCGGCTTACTCCTGTGCGTCGGGTGGTCGAGCGGGGTGATTGCTGGTGGCGCTCAGGCTATCGAACGGCTGCGGTGGACCGGCTCGGGCTCTGATCGCAGAGGCGAGAGTCATGCGGGGTCCGTCGTGAAGCCGTCGTCGGGAAAGAGGCGGCGTGAGCCCGAGCCCTCGGTGCCGAGGACGTCGTCGGGGTTGTAGAGCCTGCAGCTCTTCAGGGACAGGCAACCGCAGCCGATGCACCCCGTCAGGTCGTCGCGGAGCTTCTCCAGGTCGGCGATCCGCTGCTCGAGGAGCGGACGCCACCTGCGCGAGATGCGGCTCCACTCGGCCTTGTTCGGTGCCCGGTGCGGGTCGAGGTCGCGGAAGGCCTCGGTGATCTCGTGCAGGCTCAGCCCGACCCGCTGTGCCGCCCGGATGACCGCGATGCGCCGCACCACCGCGCGTTCGTAACGGCGGCGGTCGGCAGCCGTGCGCGTGCTGCTGATCAGGCCCAACGTCTCGTAGTAGCGCAGGGCCGACGGGGCCACGCCGGCGCGCCTGGCCACCTCGCCGATCGACAACAGGTTGCTCTTGTCCACACCTCGACCTCAAGTTCCCTTGATGTTACCGCGACCGGGCCACGCTAACGCAGCCCTGAGCGCACCGTGTAGAAATGACCCATGGCTACTACCGCACTCAAGGGATCCCCCGTCCGCACCGTTGGCGAGCCGCCTGCCATCGGGACCAAGGCGCCGGACTACACCCTCACCGGCACGGACCTCGGCGAGGTCTCGTCCGCGGACGTCACGGGTCGCACCGTCCTCAACATCTTCCCCAGCATCGACACCGGGGTCTGCGCGGCGAGCGTGCGCCGCTTCAACGAGCTCGCCGCGAGCCTCGACAACACCACGGTCGTCTGCGTGTCCAAGGACCTGCCCTTCGCCCAGGCGCGCTTCTGCGGCGCCGAGGGCATCGATGACGTCGTGGTCGGGTCCGACTTCCGCTCGGACTTCGGCGAGAAGTATGGCGTGACGATGGCCGACGGGGCGATGCGCGGCCTCCTGGCACGGGTCGTCATCGTGCTCGACGTGGACGGCACGGTGACCTACACCGAGGTGGTCCCCGAGATCGGCCAGGAGCCCGACTACGACGCCGCCATCGCCGCCCTCGGCTGAGCTCCCTGTCCTTGCTCGCGCCACGCCGCTCGGGGGCGGGTCAACCGCGGTGCGAGCTGAGCACGGCGGGGTGACCGGGGCACTGGCGAGTCACACCTGGTGGCAGGCCCGACGGACGAACTCGGCCAGATCGGCGGACTGACGCACGCGTGACGGCTGGTGCACGTACATCATGTGGCCGGCCTCGTAGTAGGCGTGCTCGATGTTCGACTGCAACTGCGGGGGGATCTTCAGGTGCGCCAGCACCTCCTCCGCTCCTCGATGCGGCGTTGCCCCGTCGTAGTAGCCGTAGGCGACGTGCACGAGCAGGTGCGGGTTGGCGCGCATCGCCCGCTCGAGCTTGGCCCGCACGTCGACCGACTTCCCCTCGAACTCCTTGAAGGACCAGGGGTGCACCCTCTCGCTCGACAGCTCGTAGGGCAGGTTGCTGGCGTAGCCGAGCTCGTCGTGGACGTAGTGCCCCCAGGCCGCGGCAAACGGCCCCACCAGTGCGTCCATCGAGCAGTCGGCCTCCATGTTCTCGGCGATCCGGCTGGCAGCGGGCCCGCTGAACCGCCCGTCCAGGCGTCCGACCACGCGGCCCTCGACGCGCAACAGCTCGGTGAAGTAGCGCCAGTGCTCGATCCGCAGGTCCGCCCGGTCGACGTAGTCCTCGGAGAGCCCGGTCAGGCGCGCCAGCGTCGAGATCGCCTCCGCGCGCTCCTCGGCGGTGAGCCGGTTGCCACGCGACAGCACCCACGGGTAGTCGCGGTCGGCATACGCCTCGGCCTCGGTGAGGACCGTGCGTAGCGCCTTGCGCCCGTGCTTGCCGTGGTAGTGCGCGATGGCGGCATAGGTGGGCAGGTAGTTGACGCACGCCTGGTCGTTGTTGTCCCAGAAGTCGATGGTGCCGATGTCGAGGACGCTCGAGATCAGCATGAGCCCGTTGAGGTAGAGGCCGTAGCGGCTCTGCAGTCGCTCGGCCAGGGCCGCGGCGCGCAGCGTGCCGTAGGACTCGCCGGCCAGCAGCTTGGGCGACATCCACCGTCCGTTGCGCGTGGTCCACAGCCGGATCACCTCGGCCACGGACTCGATGTCGGGCTGGTAGCCGTGGTAGTCGGCGGGCTTGCCGCCCTCGACCGCACGTGAGTACCCGGTTGACACCGGATCGATGAAGACGAGGTCACTCACGGCCAGCAGTGACTCGGCGTTGTCGACGAGCCCGTATGGGGGAGCAGCCAATTCACCGACATCACCCATCACCACTCGACGCGGGCCGAGCAGGCCGAGGTGCAGCCAGACCGATGCCGACCCCGGACCACCGTTGAAGGCGAAGGTCACGGGCCGCTTCGTCGCGTCCTTGGCGCCCTCGCCCTCGAGGACGTAGGAGGTGACGAAGACCTCTGCCTTGGGCCTGTGGCCGCGGAAGACGCCGTCCTCGTAGACCTCGTCGCGCAGCACGAGGCGGCCGGCGGTGGCGCTGTAGCGGAACGTCCGGCGACCGACCTTGAGGGTATGCCGGGTGGTCACCAGATCGTCGGCCGGAGCCGGCGGCGCAGGCTCCTTCGTCGTGGTCTCCTCCACCTTCGAGTCGGCTTCGGTGCGCTGGGGAGTTGTCGGTTCGGCCATCCCGCGACGATAGCCGCACCCCGGCGGCCCTCGGTGGCAGTGGGATCGGGACAATGGCGCCATGCGGCTCATCAGTGCGAACGTCAACGGAATCCGGGCCGCAGTGCGTCGCGGTGGGCTCGACTGGCTGGCCGAGGCGCGACCCGACGCCCTCTGCCTGCAGGAGGTGCGCGCGAGCGACGAGCAGCTCGCGAAGGCGTTGCATGGCAGTGCGTTCCAGGACTGGCAGGTGACGCACGCGGCGTGCTCGTCGGCCGGCCGGGCCGGGGTCGCGGTGCTGACCCCACGGTCACCGACCCGCGTCCAACGCGAGCTCGACGACCTCGGCTTCTCCGACTGCGGGCGCTGGGTCGAGGCCGACGTCAGTCTCGGCGGGGTCGTCGTCACCCTCGTGTCCGTCTACGTCCACACCGGGGAGGCCGGGACCGGGCGCCAGGACGAGAAGTACGCCTTCCTCGAGGCGATGAGCTCGCGGATGAAGCAGCTCGGGTCGGACGGGCGGCTCACGGTGGTGACCGGTGACCTCAACGTGGCCCACCGGCAGGTCGACCTGAAGAACTGGAAGGGCAACCTGGGCAGGTCCGGGTTCCTGCCGCAGGAGCAGGCCTACCTCGATGGGTGGCTCGGCGCGGGCTGGGTCGACGTCACCCGTCGGTCGGCCGGCGACGTCGAGGGCCCCTACACGTGGTGGTCCTGGCGAGGCAAGGCCTTCGACAACGACACGGGGTGGCGCATCGACTACCAGCTCGCGACCGAGCCGCTCGCCCAGCTGGTGACGGCCACGTCGGTGGGTCGGGCCGACAGCTACGCGCAGCGGTGGAGCGACCACGCCGCCGTGCTGGTCGACTACGAGCTGCACTGAGCGGGCCGTTCCGGGGCCGGACGGTGCAGGATGGGGCCATGACGAACCGCAGGCCGGTGGAGTGCTGGCTGACCGACATGGACGGCGTGCTCGTGCGCGAGGACCGGGCGATCGACGGCGCGCCCGAGTTCATCGGGCGGCTCATGGAGATAGGCCGACGCTTCCTGGTGCTCACCAACAACTCGATCTACACACCGCGCGACCTGCGCGCCCGGTTGTCCGCCAGCGGGATCGACATCCCGGAGGAGGCCATCTGGACCTCGGCACTGGCGACTGCGCAGTTCCTCGAGGAGCAGCGCCCCGGAGGCAGCGCGTTCGTGGTCGGGGAGGCTGGCCTCATCACGGCGCTGCACGACATGGGCTACACGATGACCGACCGCAACCCCGACTACGTCGTGCTCGGAGAGACACGGACCTACTCGTTCGAGGCGATCACCCGCGCGATCCGGCTGGTCGAGGGCGGTGCGCGGTTCATCGCCACCAACCCGGATCCGTCAGGCCCCTCGCCGGCGGGCTCGCTGCCGGCCACCGGCGCCGTCGCCGCGCTGATCAGCCGCGCGACCCAGGTGGACCCCTACTTCGTGGGCAAGCCCAACCCGTTGATGATGCGCAGCGCGCTCAACCAGATCTCGGCCCACTCCGAGACGACGGTCATGGTCGGCGACCGCATGGACACGGATGTCATCAGCGGCCTCGAGGCCGGACTGCGCACCGTCCTCGTGCTCACCGGGTCCACGCGCGCGGAGCAGGTCGAGCGATTCCCCTTCCGGCCGACGCGGGTGGTCGACTCGGTCGCCGACCTCATCCCCCTGATCGACGAGTTGTCCCCGCCGGCCGGAGAGCCGGCCCCTACCGACGGCCCTGGTGCGCAAGATCGATCAAGCCCGGCGCGCGCGCCCGCCCGATGATCGTGCCATGACACCAGGCAGCGACACCTTCACCGCCTTCGTGGACGTCCTCGCCGCGGCGCTGGACGACCACGACGCCGACGGCGCGGATCTCGCGGCCCGTCTGCACCTGTCGCGGTTCCACCTCGACCGGGTCGTCTCGGGCGTCTGCGGTGAGCCGCCGGCGAGGTTTCGCCGACGCATCCTGCTGGAGCGGGCGGCATACCGGCTCATCACGACCCGGCGGACCATCCTCGACGTCGCCGTCGAGGCGGGCTACACCTCACACGAGGCGTTCACCCGCGCGTTCACCCGGGCGTACGGGATCGGGCCGGCCGCCTGGCGGCTGCACCCGACCCGCACCCAGCTCGAGGCGCCCAGCGACGTGCACTTCCATCCACCCGGCAGCCTGCGGCTGCCTGCACGAACGAAGGTGAGCTCCATGGACCTGTTGACCAAGATGGTCGAGCACCACGTCTGGCTCGTCGGCGAGATGGTCTCTCGCGCGGCGACATTGAGCGATGAGCAGCTGGACGCGCCGATCGAGGTCTCGGTGGACGAAGACCGGCAGACGTTGCGGTCCTTGCTGTCCCGGCTGGTCGGCCAGATGGCGATGTGGAACGCCGCGCTGGCGAGCCGCGACTACGACTGGTCGCTCGAGGAGCACGAGAGCGTCACCTCGATGCGGCGCAGGCTGGCGCAGGACGGGCCGACCTACCTGGCGCACGTGCGCGAGGTCGTCGACGGCAACCGCCTCGACGACACCTTCGTCGACGCCCTGTGCGAACCGGCGGAGGTGTTCACGTATGGCGGGATGATCGCCCACGTGCTGACCTTCGCCGCCCATCGCCGCACCCTGGTGGCGCTCGCGCTCGACCGGGCCGGCGTCACCGACCTGGGCTGGGGAGACCCGATGCGCTGGGTCGCCGAACCGGCCTGACCCGACGAGCCGACCGCCCCACGAACGTGCGATCCGGCGTCTTGGCCGGTGTCGACCGGGTCAGCCGTCGCGCCGGGCCGGCCCCGCAGCCTGCACCGGGAAGCACTGGGGTGCACGGAAATCCGCGTCGGCGAACGCCTCTGTCACCGCTTCGGTCACCACCGCGACCCGATCCGCGGGCACGACGGCGATCGCCGAGCCGCCGAAACCACCGCCCGTCATGCGCGAGCCGAGCGCGCCGTGTCTCCGAGCGGTCTCGACGGCGAGATCCAGCTCTGCACTGGAGATCTCGAAGTCGTCGCGCATCGATGCGTGCGACTCGTCGAACAGCACACCGACAGCGGCGAAGTCGTCGGCACGCAGGGCCGTGACCGTGTCGCGCACACGCTGGATCTCGGTGACGACGTGGCGGGCACGCCGGCGGGTCACGTCATCGTCCAACCGGGGGAGCGCACGGTCGAGCGAGTCGGCCGGCACCTCGCGCAGGCTGCTCACGCCCAGGTCGTGGGCGGCCCGCTCGCAGGACTGCCGCCTCGCGGCGTACTGCCCGTCGACGAGGGCGTGCCGGGCACGGGTGTCCATCACGAGCAGCACCAACCCGTGGGCGGGAAGGTCGAAGGGAACCTGCTGCGTGGAGCCGTCGCGGCAGTCGAGCAGCAGCGCGTGGGCCGGCGTGCAGCGCAGTGCCGCGGACTGGTCCATGCCGCCGGTCGGCGCCTGCGCGACGACGTTCTCGGCGTCCCGGCA
>NZ_VOHR01000128.1 GCF_009192725.1 Segeticoccus rhizosphaerae
GTCGACGCCCGCGACCACGGCGGCCACCTGGTCGTCCAGGGTCGCGCTCGTCGAGCCGTCGTCGGCCCCGGGGAGCGACACCGCGACGGGGTGGTGCCCCCGGCGTTCGAGCTCGGCGGCCACGTCGGCCCAGATCGACTCGCGTAGCCACAGTCCGGCGATCAGGATGATGTCCATGCCGCCGAGAGTATGACGCGTCCCGGACACTCCACTTCCTCATCGATCGTCGCGCTCGAGCCAGAGTGTTGCAGCGTCACCCTCCGTCGAGGGCGGCGACGAGAGATCGCACGGTCGGCGCCGGTATGCCGTGGGCGTCGGCCGCGCGCAGCACCGCACCACCGATCGCGTCGAGCTCGAGCGGTCGACCGCTTTCGAGGTCACGCAGCATCGAGGACTTGCCGTCGGCCCGGAACGCGTCCACGAGAGCGAGGATCGCGTCGGCGTCGGACGGCCCACCGGACGCGCCGCTCACGACTGCGATCTGCCGTGCGGTGGCGACCAGCTCGTCGTGGTGAGCGGTGCGCACCTCGCCCACGGTCGCCCGGTAGCGGGTGGTGAGCAGCGCGGTCGTGGCGAGGAAGGACAGCTTGGACCAGAGGATCGTGGTCTCGTCGGCGTCCGTGACCACCTCGAATCCCGCGGCGGACAGGTCGTCGGCAACGGGACGGATCCGGCCCGCAGGTGTCGTGTCGCTGGCCAGTGAGACGCGCGCGAAGGGGCTGTCCTGCTCGATGGTCCCCGGCGACACCCGCGTCGACTCGACGTGGATGACGCCGGCCACGACGCTCCCCGGGTCGTACGCCCGGCGGAGCATCGCGACGTGGTCGATCCCGTTGAGCAACGGGATCACGAGGGCGTTCCCGACGGCCGGGCGCGGCAGGCGGGTCAGGGCCTCGCGCAGCGAGGTGGCCTTGGTCGCGACGAAGCAGGCGTCCACGGAGCGGTCCAGCACCGTGGCCGCGTCGACAGCAGCCGTGAAGTCACCGAAGATCCCGCTTCGGACGCGGATCCCGTCCTCCCTCAGATGCTCCACGGTCTCCTCGCGGGCGAGGCAGACCACCTCGTGGCCGTGTCGGGCCAGGACCGCCGCGAGCAGTCCACCGACACCTCCGGGACCCAGCACGGCATACGACGTCATGGGCCCACCATGCTCCGACCACGCGCTGCCGGCAAGGTCGTCGGACGGCGCCGCGTGGCGCTTGGCGCCCGGAGGGCCGGGCGGCTCGGCGCACTACGATGCCGTCATGACGACCGACCCTGCCACGTTGCCCCCGTTCCACCTGGCGATCCCGGTGCATGACATCGAGGCCGCCCGCCACTTCTACGGCGAGGTGCTGGGCTTCGCTCAAGGTCGGTCGGACGAGCGGTGGACCGACTGGAACATGGCGGGACACCAGGTGGTCACCCACCAGGTCGACGGGCACCGGGCTCCCGTCGCCGGCACCAACCCGGTCGACGGGCATGACGTGCCCGTGCCGCACTTCGGGCTGGTGCTCGACGTCGCACGGTTCCGTGACCTGGCCGATCGGCTGACCGAGCAGGGCACCGACTTCGTCATTGCTCCCTATGTGAGGTTCGAGGGCACGCCGGGCGAGCAGTGGACCATGTTCTTCCTCGACCCGTCGGGAAACGCCATGGAGTTCAAGGCCTTCCAGGATCCCGCCCAGCTCTTCGCTGTCTGAGGCGGCGCCGTTTCCGGCGGCGCGTCGGTGACCAGCGCCCGAACGCCATCGATGCCGTTCAGGACGGCATGGTCAACGCATCGCCGAGCACGGTCCGAGAGTGCAGCACGGTGTTGCCCTCGCGGATGCTGTCAACCAGCCCACACTCACGCAGCACCGCGAGGTGACGCCGCAGCCCCGGCCAGTGTGGCGCGAGCGCAGCCTCCCAGAACTCCTGCGCGGCCTCGGCGATCCGGTCGATGGCGACGGCCGGCCGCGCGAGCATGTCCTCGAGGGCAGGATCCTTGATGGCCCGCTGATCGGCGCGGACGTAGTCCCAGAGGCTGCCGTAGCAGCGGGCGTCCCGGCCTAGGCTGCTGCCATGGTCGCTCGCACCCCTATCGCCGTGGCTGCCTTGGTGCGCGACGGCTACGTGCTTCTGGCCCATCGCCATCCATCACGGCAGTGGTACCCCGACTGCTGGGACCTCGTCGGCGGGCATGTCGAGCCGGGCGAGCAGCCTGTCGAAGCCGTCGTCCGGGAATGTCTCGAAGAGCTCGGCGTCGATGTCCACGATCCCCAGCCCTTCCCGATGCCCTTCAGTGATCCCACGCTCGACCTGCACGCGTTCCTCGTCACGCGCTGGCATGGCGAGCCACACAACGTCGCACCCGAGGAGCACGACGACCTCCGATGGTTCCAGCCGTGCGAGCTCGCCGACCTCACGATGGCCGACGCGGGCGCCCTGCCCGGCATCTTCGGCGCGATCGAGGCCGCAACCGGGTAGTGACGCCGCTCCGGTGGCTCCACGGGTGAGCGTCCCTGCTCAGAAGCTGCTGGCCATGTTGGTGAAGCGCGAGTAGTGCCCCTGGAAGGCCACCACGATCGTGTCGGTGGGGCCATTACGGTGCTTGGCGACGATCAGGTCGGCCTCCCCCTCCCGCGGAGACTCCTTCTCATACAACGAATCTCGGTGAATCAGGATAACCATGTCGGCATCTTGCTCGATGCTGCCAGATTCGCGAAGGTCGCTCATTTGGGGCTTCTTGTCGGTGCGCTGCTCACTGCCACGGTTGAGCTGCGAGATCGCGATGACCGGCACTTCGAGCTCCTTGGCGAGAAGCTTGAGCGCACGGGAGAACTCGGAGACCTCCTGCTGGCGGGACTCGACCCGCTTGCCCGAGCTCATCAGCTGCAGGTAGTCGATGATCACCAGCTTGAGGTTGTTGCGCTGCTTGAGCCGTCGGCACTTGGCCCGGATCTCCATCAGCGACATGTTGGGCGAGTCGTCGATGAACAGCGGTGCGTCCGACACCTCACCCATGGTGCGGGCCAGCCGAGTCCAGTCCTCGTCGCGCATCGTGCCCTTGCGCATGTGCTGCAGCTGGATCTGCGCCTCGGCAGACAGCAGCCGCATGGTGATCTCGGTCCGGCTCATCTCCAGGCTGAAGACGACGGTCGCCATCTTGTGCTTGATGGCGGCCGACCGGGCCACATCCAGTCCCAGAGTCGACTTGCCGACGGCCGGTCTCGCCGCGACAACGATCATCTGACCGGGGTGCAGGCCGTTGGTCAGGGCGTCGAGGTCGGTGAACCCGGTGGGCACCCCGATCATCTCCCCCGCCGAGCCGGACGCGTGCTCGATCTCGTCGACGGTCGCCTCGATGACGTCGCCGAGGATCGCGTAGTCCTCGCCACCGCGCTTGTCCGCGACGGCGTAGACCTCCGCCTGCGCCGCGTTGACGATGTCCTCCACGTCACCGCCGCCGGTGCCGTAACCCATCTGCACGATCCGGGTGCCGGCGTCGACCAACCGCCGCAGCACGGCACGCTCGGCCACGATCTGTGCGTAGTAGCCGGCGTTGGCCGCGGTCGGCACTGACGAGATCAGCTGGTGCAGGTAGGCCTGCCCACCGACCCGCGACAGGTCGCCCCGCTTGGTCAGCTCGTCCGCGACGGTGATCGCGTCGGCAGGCTCACCCCGCCCGTAGAGGTCGAGGATCGCGTCGAAGATCAGCTCGTGCGCGGGCCGGTAGAAGTCGACGCCCTTGAGCACCTCGATGCAGTCGGCGATCGCGTCCTTGGACAGCAGCATCCCGCCGACCACGCTCTGCTCCGCGTGCACGTCCTGCGGCGGCACCATGCCCTGGTCACGGTCGGACGGTCCGTCGTAGGTCTGTGACTCCAGCTCCGCGATCGACACACGCACCCCTTTCACCGAGGACCCAGCGGCTCACAGCGCAACCCGCACGCCACGACCGAGACCGCGAACAACCGTTCGAGGACAGCACAGCACCCCGCACCGACAGTCACCGTCGAGGTATGTCGACACGGCCGTTTCGCAGGCGAGTCACCCACGCTAGGACCCCGGTGCCTTCCGGGCCAACGCGCGTCGGCGTGTCGTCCTCGGGGCCCTGTGGACAGGCGTGTGGACAAGGTGTGCACCACGCCGTGGATGGTTGTGCACGGCCTGTGGACAACACGGTGGACAAGGGTCAGGGCGGTCCGCTCGCACACGGTGTGGCGTGCGTCGACGTCATCCACCGCCTGTGGACAACAGAAAGTTGCCGGTGGCCCGGCGCGTCTCGGGCCGCCGTCGGCTGACCGGAAGCCAAGCCAGAAGCCAGGACAGGCGGACGCCCGAAGTGGCCGAACCGGGCCGGCCGGTACGCGCGGGTTAGGAGGTGGCGATCCCCGCCACGGGCTCCTCGTCGGGCCCCGCGTCCCCGCGAGTCGAGGCCCCCGGTGCCAGCCCGGACCCCACCCGGTCCGCAAGCATGAAGTGCCGGCTGCGCGGCATACCACTGCGTCCCCTGGCAAGCGGCTTCACGGCCAGCACCTGGTTGATCCCGATCCGGTTGTCCTCGAACGCCAGGGCCGACCCGGCCATGTAGAGGCGCCACACCCGCGCCCGGCCGGCGCTGGTGAGCTTGACCGCGCGGTCCCAGTCGCCCTCGAGGTTCTTGACCCACTCGCGCAGGGTCAGGGCGTAGTGCTCGCGCAACGACTCCACGTCGCGCACCTCGAAGCCGGCCTCCTGGATCGCGGCGACCATCACGCCGATCGGCTCGAGCTCGCCGTCGGGGAAGACGTAGCGCTCGATGAAGGACGTCTTGGATGCGGTCTCGGTTCGCGGCCCGGGCCGGCGGGCGATCGCGTGGTTGAGCAGCCGCCCGCCCGGTCGCAGCAGCGCATAGAGGTCCTTGGTGTAGGTCGGCAGCATGGCAAGGCCCACGTGCTCGGCCATGCCGATGCTGGCGATCGCATCGTAGGGTCCGTCCTCGACGTCGCGGTAGTCCTGCACCCGGATCTCGACCTTGTCCTGCAGTCCCTCCTGCCGCACCCGCTCCCGGGCGAAGGCGGCCTGCTCGTGGGAGAGGGTGACGCCGACGGCCTGCACGCCATACTTCTTGGCAGCGTTGATCACGAACGTGCCCCAGCCGCAGCCCACGTCGAGCACCCGCATGCCCTCCTCGAGGCCGAGCTTGCGGGCGACGAGGTCACACTTGCCGATCTGGGCGTCGGCGAGGTCGTAGTCAACGCTCGGTCCCTCGGGCCAGTAGCCGCAGGAGTAGACCATCGAGGATCCGAGCACGATGGAGTAGAACTCGTTGCCGACGTCGTAGTGGTGGGCGATGGCCTCGGCGTCGCGCTTCTTGGAGTGCAGGCCGCCGTGCAGCCGTGACTCCTCGGCCGGCGGCTTCGGCGGCGGCCCGACCACGCCGAGGCGCACCGCCGCCCGCACGATCTGCCGCTTGACGTCGCCGTCGACGACGATGCTCGGGCCCTCCTCGGACCCGGCGAACTTGTCGAGCGCCTGGAGTGTCTCCAGCAGGTCACCCTCGACCTCGATGTCCCCCGCCACGTAGGCACGGGCGAACCCGAGCTCGTTGGGAGCCCACATCAGCCGCCGCAGTGCCTTGCGCCGCTTGAACACCACCTGTGCCGGGGCGTCCGGAGGGCCGAACTCACTGCCGTCCCAGCAGGTCACGTGGATCGTGTCGTGGCTGCCGAGCGTGGAACCCACCAACGGCTTGATGACCTCAGCGACGGTCATGCATGCATCACCTCTCCGGACTCGCGCGAGTGAACTCGTGTTCACCTCAAGGCTACGCCCGACCCGGACCCCCTCGCAGGTCGGTTCTCTCGCGGCGGAAACCACCGTCGGCGGTGGGACGTCGGGCCGGCTCCGGCCGTCGCCTACCCTGCACGGGTGAGCGACCGCGCCAGTCCCCCGGGCCACAGCGGCGACGACGAGGGGCGAGAATGGAGCGGCGCGACCCCGCCGCCGAGGAGCCGCGACCAAGGAGACAGCGGCGACGACGAGCGGCGACGAGGAGCGCAACCACAGTCCCAGCACCGCGAGATCCTGCGCCTCGCGGTCCCGGCGTTCCTCGCCCTCGTCGCCGAACCGATGTTCCTGCTGGCCGACTCGGCGATCATCGGCCACCTCGGCACCACCCAGCTGGCGGGCCTCGGGGTGGCGTCGGCTGCCCTCGTCACGGCGGCCAACATCTTCGTCTTCCTGGCCTACGGCACCACCTCGATCGTGGCTCGCCAGATCGGCGCCGGCTCCGAGCGGACCGCCGTCACCGCAGGCATCGCGGGGGTGTGGCTGGCGGTGGGTCTCGGCCTCGTCACGGCGGTGGTGGTCGCGCTCACCGCCACCCCGATCGCCCACCTCTTCGGCGCCAGTCCCGAGGCGCTGGAGCACGCGGTGAGCTACCTGCGGGTGTCCGCGATCGGCATACCGGGCATGCTCGTGGTCCTCGCGGTGACCGGGGTGCTGCGCGGGATGCAGGACACCCGGACGCCGTTGGTCGCGTCGGTGGTGGGGTTCGGTTCCAATATCGCGCTCAACGTGCTGTTCGTCTACGGGCTGGGCTTGGGCATCGCCGGTTCCGCGCTCGGCACGGTCATCGCCCAAACCGGTATGGCGACCGGCCTGGTCATCGTCGTCACGAGCCACGCACGCGCGATCGACGCTTCCCTGCACCCGCACCCGGGCCGGGTGCTGCACGCGGCACGGGAGGGTGTGCCACTACTCGTGCGGACCCTCGCGCTGCGGGCCGTGATCGTGGTGACCACCTGGGTGGCGGCCGGGCTCGGCGACGTGCCGCTCGCGGCCCATACCGTCGCGATGACGGTGTGGAGCTTCCTCACCTTCGCCCTGGACGCGCTCGCCATCGCCGGGCAGGCGCTCACCGGCAAGGCACTGGGCGCCGGTGACGTGGCGGGGGCCCGATCGGCGACGCGGACCATGGTCTGGTGGGGAGTGTGGGGCGGCCTCGCCCTGGGCCTGCTCGTGCTGGCCGGGCACACCGTCGTGCCAGACCTCTTCACCACCGACCGGGCTGTGCAGTCGGCTCTGTCTGCGGCGCTGGTCGTGGTCGCCCTGTCGCAACCGATCTCCGGCGTGGTCTTCGTCCTCGACGGCGTCCTCATCGGGGCCGGAGACGGCCGGTGGCTCGCGGTGGCGCAGGTGGTCATGCTCGTGCTCTACCTGCCTCTGGTCCTGTGGGTGCACGCGTCGACCGGCTCCCTGCTCGCCGGCGCCGATCAGGTTGCGGCCGAAGCGCACGCGCTGGTCGTCTTGTGGTGGGTCTTCGTGGGCTTCATGGTGATTCGCGGGCTCCTGCTGGGTTGGCGAGCCCGGGGTGACAGCTGGCTCGTGACCGGCGCGACCCGCTGAGCGGCTTGATCGGCACGCCGTTCGACCAGCACGCCGTCATTCGGGAGTGACGGTGGTGCCGGCATGTCCGGCGGCCATCGCCACGGCGTCCTCGAGCCGGCCGATCGCCGCCGTCATCCCGGTGTGCTCGACGAATCGGCAGACAGCATCGACCTTTGGCCCCATCGACCCGGCCGGAAACCCTTCTGCCCGAAGCTGTTCGGCGGTGGCGTGCGCGATCGGCGCCTGCTCGTCGGTGCCGAAGCCGTGCATGACCGCAGGCACGTCGGTGAGCACCAGCAACTGGTCGGCGTGCAGCGACTCCGCCAGCAGGGCCGCGGTCAGGTCCTTGTCGACGACGGCCTCGACACCGCGCAGCCAGCCGTCCTCGCCACGCACCACCGGCACCCCGCCGCCGCCCGCGCAGATCACCAGCGTGCCGGCGTCCATCAGCTGTCGCACCAGCTCGGACTCGATCACCGCCAGCGGTCGCGGCGACGCCACCACCCGGCGCCACTTCTCGCCGTCGGGCCGGACCTGCCACCCGAGGCGGTCCGCCAGCTGCTTGGCCTCAAGCTCGTCATACACCTCCCCCACGAACTTGGTGGGATCGTCGAACGCGGGGTCGTCCCTGCGGACCAGGGTCTGGTTGATGATGCTCGCGATCGGCCGGCCCGGCAACGCGTTCTCCAACGACTGCAACAACCAGTAGCCGATCAGCCCCTGGGTGAGCGCGCCGAGCGCATCGAACGGGTAGGGCGCGGTGAGCCGATGGTCGGCCGCGCTCTCCATCGCCAGCACCCCGACCTGCGGTCCGTTGCCGTGGGTGATGACCAGGTCGTGGTCGCGGGCCAAGGGCACCAGGGCGTTGACTGCGCGCACGATGTTGTCCAGCTGGGCATCGGCGTCGGGGACCTGTCCCCGGCGCAGCAGCGCGTTGCCCCCGAGCGCCACCACGATCCGCTTGCCCACCGCGCCAGTATGCCGAGTCGCGGCTCCCACGGTCCTGGCATCGCAGGTCACGGGTCGGACAAGGTCGGTCGCCGGTGCACCATCCCGGCGCCCACCGTCGCAGCTCGTCGGGAAGCAGACTGGGCTGGATGAGGGCAGGTCAGGAGCGGCGCAGGTAGAAGGCGAGGGCGGCAGCGTAGGACACCCCGCCGAACGCCGCGAGGCCGCCGAACACCCAGACCCCGCTGTCCCACTGGAGGAACAGCGAGATGAAGAAGCCGGCGAGCACGGCCAGCAGCATGAGGTTGCCCATCGCCACGGTCGCCCGGGCGTTGATCGCCTGCTGTCGCTCGTCGACGCCCTCGCCGGCGAGGATGGTCTCCTCCTCGGTGCGGCCGCGTCGCCAGGTCAGCCACCCGGCATACGTGAGCATGATGGCCAGTCCGAAGACGCCGAACCACACCTGGCCGGTGACGACCCCCACGGCCAGGTAGGCGAGCCCGCCCACCAGGCACACCGCCATCACGCCTCGGTAGCCGCGACGACGCTGTTCACTGTTGGTCATCGAAGATCTCCTCCACCGTCAGGTCGAACTGCCGCGCGATGCGCAGAGCGAGCTTGAGCGACGGGTCGTAGCGCCCGGTCTCGATCGCGATGACGGTCTGGCGCGACACGTCCAGGTGCTCGCCCAGGGCCGCCTGGGACAGACCGAGGCTCTGCCTCAGCTCCCGCACCCGGTTCTGCATGTGTGAAGGGTGCTTGACACAGACGACAGATGTCAAGCACCCTTGACTGTGTCAAGCGCACTTGACACTGTGCACCTCGGGCTGCCCCGCCCGATCCCGTCTCGAGGGAGGTCCCATGAACATCCTGGCCACCGCCTGCGCCCGACTGCGACTGCCGCTGTTGCTGGCCGGCGCCGTGCTCACCCTCTCGCCCCGCCTCGGCCACGTCCTCACGCTCGGCTGGCACCCGCCGTTCTGGCTGGGCGTCGGCACCGTGCTCGTGGGGTTCGCGCTGTATGCGCGGCTGGTTCCGCGCCGCGGCAGGGCACACCCCGTGCTGCCTCCCGTCCGGGGGCACTGGCTCGCGCTGCACAGCCCGGCCGACCATGTCCCCAGCCACGGGGTCGTCGCCTACGGGCAGAGTCACGCGGTCGACCTCGTGCACGTGCCCACCTCCGGCGCCGACGCAGGGCGCTCGCCCGGCGAACGGCGTTGGCGATCCTGGCACCCGAGGCCGGAGACGTTCAGCGGGTTCGGCGAGCCGGTGGTCGCAGTCGCCGACGGTGAGGTGGTCGCCGTCTCCGACTGGCAACCCGACGCCCGGGCCTGGTTCGGCCCGGGCGGGCTGGCGGTGTTCATGCTGCTCGGCGCGATCCGCGAGCTCGGAGGCTCCCGCTTCGTCCTGGGCAACCGCGTCGTCATCCGCATCGCCCCGGACACCTATGCGGTCGTCGCGCACCTGCGTCGGCACAGTGCGCGGGTGCGCACAGGTGACCGCGTCCTGGCCGGCCAGCGAATAGCGGAGGTGGGCAACACCGGCAACTCGACCGAACCGCACGTGCATGTCCAGCTGCAGGACCATCCGTGGCCGTGGTTCGCGGCCGGTTTGCCGATGACCTTCATCCGCCCCGACGGGACGACCGGGATGCCGGCTGCCCGGGAGCCCCTGCCGCAGGCGGAGCCGGCCGGCCCTCCGCCGACCCGCCCAGTCGCGACGGCACGTTGAACGGCGTCACCACCTGCAACGGGGCC
>NZ_VOHR01000129.1 GCF_009192725.1 Segeticoccus rhizosphaerae
GTCGTGCGGGGCAACCCGGCGCCGGCGGGTCCGGACCGCCCGGTCGTCGTCGGCGTCGACGGTTCGGACCGGTGCATGCAGGCCGTGCGGTATGCCGCCCGCGCGGCTGTGGCGAACGACGCCGAGCTGGTGCTGCTGTCGGCCTGGCAGCCCCAGTCGGCCCAGGCCATGGGCTACCGCACCGCGGACTACCCGACCGATCTCGCCGAGCGGCACGCCGCGGAGCTGGTCGAGTCGGCCCGGCTGGTGGCGCAGGAGGAACGGCCCGGTGTGCGGACGAGCTCACGGACTCCCGAGGGCCTGCCGGGGGAGGCGCTGACCGCGGCGTCGGAGACCGCCGGGCTGGTCGTGGTGGGGGCCCGGGGTCACGGCGGTTTCGCCGGCCTGAACCTCGGGTCGGTCTGCCACGCACTGATCCACAAGTCGGGCGCTCCCGTGGTCGTGGTCCGCCGCTGAAGCCCCTCGACTGCGGCGCCGGCGGAAGAACAGCGTCTACCGGTCGCTGCGGGTGCGCAGCACGAGCTTGCGCAGCAGGCCCACGACCACGATGACGAGGAAGGCGATCAGCACCGCGAGCATGAAGCCGGACAGGGCGCCGGCGATGACGTCGCCGCGCTCGGTGCCGCTGGACAGCACCTTGCCGGTGTCACGTTCGTATGCCGCGTCGCTGCGGTGGGCCAGCAGACCACCGATCAACGCGCCGAGCAGCGGCACCACGATGCCGAGGACCTGGTAGGCGCGCAGCAGTCCCGGGCTCCTGCGGGCCCGCGATGGCTCGGTCACACTGCTGCCCCGCTCGTGCTCGATGGTCGCGCTCCTCGGCGCTCTGGGCCTCGCTCGTCCCTCGCTCGTTTCCTCACGCCGTCGTCGCCGCTCCTGCTCGCGCGTAGCTGACCCATGCGAAACCCTCGCGCTCCTCGCGGCCGACCTCACGCCATACGCGCGGGTCGAGCTCGGGAAACCAGGTGTCACCCTCGACCTCGCGGTCGAGCTCGGTGAGCAGGAGCCGGTCGGCCAGCGGCAGGGCCAGGGCGTAGACCTCGCCGCCGCCGACCACGAAGACCTCCCCTTCGCCCGCCAGCCGGAGCGCCTCCTCGAGGGAGGCCGCCGTCTCCACACCGTCGGCAGACCAGTCGGACCGACGGGTGATCACGATCGACCGGCGGCCGGGGAGCGCCCCCATCGAGTCGAAGGTCTTGCGGCCCATGACCATCGGGTGACCCATGGTGGTGCGCTTGAAGTACTTCAGGTCCTCCGGCAGGTGCCAGGCCATCGTCCCGCCGGCCCCGATGACCCCGCCGCGAGCCACGGCGGCGATGAGCGTGATCGTCATACGGCGATCGGTGCCTTGATCCACGCCTGCGGCTGGTAGCCCTCGAGGGCCACGTCCTCGGGGACGAACTCGTCGATCCTGCGCCGCTCGGGGTTGAGCCGCAGCCGCGGGAGCGGTCCGGGCTCGCGGGAGAGCTGCTCGTCGGCCTGCTCGAGGTGGTTGAGGTAGAGGTGCGCGTCGCCCATCGTGTGCACGAAGTCGCCCGGCTCGAGGTCGCAGACCTGGGCGACCATGTGGGTCAGCAGTGCATAGGAGGCGATGTTGAACGGCACGCCCAGGAAGATATCGGCGCTGCGCTGGTAGAGCTGGCAGGACAGTCTCGCCCGGTGGTCACCGGTCGCCGGGGCGACGTAGAACTGGAACATCGTGTGGCACGGGGGCAGCGCCATCTCGTCGACCTCGGCGACGTTCCAGGCGCTGACGATGTGTCGCCGCGAGTCGGGGTTGGTCCTGATCGACTCGATGACCCGGCCGATCTGGTCGACCGAGCGACCGTCCGGCGTGGGCCAGGAGCGCCACTGGTGGCCGTAGACCGGCCCGAGCTCGCCTTGCGTGTCGGCCCACTCGTCCCAGATATGCACGCCGCGCTCCTGCAGCCAGCCGACGTTGGTCGAGCCGGTGAGAAACCAGATCAGCTCGGTGACGACCGACTTGATCTGCAGCTTCTTCGTGGTGACGGCCGGGAAGCCGTCGGACAGGTCGAAGCGCATCTGGTGGCCGAACACGCTGCGGGTGCCGGTGCCGGTGCGATCGGTCTTGGTGGCGCCGTGGTCGCGGACGAGGCGGAGGAGGTCGAGGTACTGGCGCACGCCAGAAAGGTAGCAAACGTGGCCGGCGGGCAATCAGTGTGATGTAGGTCACATCAAGGGGGCGTAACGTCGTCAACGATTCAACCGATGTAGCCCCTGATCGCGTCGCTACCCGGACCCCCGAGCGGGTAGCGACGCGATTCTCATGTCCGGCTCCCGGGCCGGTCCGGTCGGCGGTGCCGCTCGATCTGCGGCGTCCTATCCCGGACGGGCGACGGCGGACCCTCCTCGGGGCGATACCGTGACCCCATGACCAGCACGACCCCCACAGCCACCTTCGGTCGTGTCCTGACCGCGATGGTCACGCCCATGCACGCCGACGGCTCCGTCGACCTCGACGGCTGCCAGCGGCTGGCCACACACCTGGCCGACCACGGCCACGACGGGCTCGTGGTCAACGGCACCACTGGCGAGTCGGCCACCACCACCGACGAGGAGAACGTCGACCTGGTGCGGGCCGTGGTCGAGGCGGTCGGCGACCGCGTCACCGTCGTGGCGGGCGTCGGCACCAACGACACGGCCCACTCCGTCGCGGCCGCGCAGGCCCTGGTCAAGGCCGGGGCGCAGGGCGCCCTGGTCGTCACCCCCTACTACAACAAACCCCCGCAGGCCGGTGTGCTCGCGCACATGACGACCGTCGCGGACGCGATCGACGTGCCGGTCATGGTCTATGACATCCCGGGCCGCACGGGCACCGCGATCGAGAGTGACACGCTGCTGCGGCTGGCCGAGCACGAGCGGATCGTCGCGGTCAAGGACGCCAAGGGCGACCTCTTCGGGGCCAGCCGCATCATGGCCCAGACCGACCTGCAGTGGTATTCCGGCGACGACCCGCTGAACCTCGCGCACCTCGCGCAAGGGGCCGTGGGCGTCGTCAGCGTCGTCGGCCACGTCGCCGGACCGCAGTATGCCGAGATGGTCACCGCCGTGGCCGAGGGCAACCTCGACCGGGCGCGCGAGATCCACCGGCAGCTGATCCCGGCGGTCGACGCACTCATGCACATCACCCAGGGCGCGATCATGGCCAAGGCCGCGATGCGGGAACTCGGCATCATCGAGTCCGCCTTCATCCGCCTGCCCCTGCTCGAAGCCACCACCGAACAGGTCGAGCGCCTTCGCGCCGGCCTGAGACAGTCAGGACTTATGTGAGTCATCCCCACCCCGAACTGAATGCACCACCCGTCCTCCAGCCGGGCGCCGTCCGCGTGATCGCGCTCGGTGGCCTCGGCGAGGTGGGCCGCAACATGACGGTCATCGAGCACGCGGGTCGCCTGCTCATCGTCGACTGTGGCGTCCTCTTCCCGGAGGACCACCACCCGGGCATCGACCTGATCCTGCCCGACTTCGAATACCTCAAGGACCGGCTCCAGGACATCGACGCGATCGTCCTGACCCACGGTCACGAGGACCACATCGGCGCGGTGCCCTACCTGCTGAGGCTCAAGTCCGACATACCGGTCATCGGCTCGCAGCTGACGCTGGCGCTGGTCGAGGCCAAGCTCAAGGAGCACCGGATCAAGCCCTACACGCTCACCGTCGCCGAGGGGCAGCGGGAGCGGCTGGGGGTCTTCGACGCCGAGTTCATCGCGGTGAACCACTCGATCCCCGATGCGCTCGCGGTCTTCCTGCGCACCCCCGGCGGCACCCTCCTGTGCACCGGCGACTTCAAGATGGACCAGCTTCCGCTGGACGGGCGGATCACCGACCTGCGGGCCTTCGCCCGGCTCGGCGAGGAGGGGGTCGACCTCTTCCTCACCGACTCGACCAACGCCGAGGTCCCGGGGTTCACGACCTCGGAACGCGAGATCGCTCCGGCGATCCAGAACGTCTTCCAGACCGCGCAGCGGCGGATCATCGTGGCGTCCTTCTCCTCGCACGTGCACCGGATCCAGCAGGTGCTCGACGCGGCGCAGGCCAACGGGCGCAAGGTCGCCATGGTGGGCCGGTCGATGGTGCGCAACATGGGCATCGCCGCGGAGCTCGGCTACCTCAAGGTGCCCGAGGGCGTGCTGGTCGACCTGAAGAAGCTCGGCCAGCTGCCGGACGACAAGGTCGTGCTGGTCTGCACCGGCTCGCAGGGAGAGCCGATGGCCGCGCTGTCGCGGATGGCCAACCGCGACCACAAGATCGAGGTGGGGGATGGCGACACGGTGCTGCTCGCCTCCTCCCTCATCCCGGGCAACGAGAACGCCGTCTACCGGGTGATCAACGGTCTGATGCGGCTCGGCGCCACGGTGGTGCACAAGGGCAATGCCAAGGTCCACGTCTCCGGCCACGCCAGCGCCGGCGAGCTGCTCTACTGCTACAACATCGTCCGGCCCCGCAACGTCATGCCGATCCACGGCGAGTGGCGGATGCTCGTGGCCAACGCCGAGCTGGCGAAGAAGACGGGGGTGCCGCACTCGCGGGTCGTGCTCGCGGAGAACGGCATCGTGGTCGACCTGGTCGACGGGCGCGCGCAGATCACCGGCGCCGTGCCGGCGGGCTTCGTGTATGTCGACGGGTCGTCCGTGGGAGGCACGACCGAGACGCTGCTCAAGGACCGCCGCATCCTGCGCGACGAGGGCTTCATCACGATCATCGTGGTGCGCGACGCCGACACCGGCAAGATCGCGGCCGGCCCCGAGATCACGGCACGCGGCTTCGCGGAGGGGCAGGACGTGTTCGACCAGGTGCTGCCCAAGCTCGAGACCGCGCTGGCCGAGGCCGCGGACCGCGGGGTGACCGACTCCTACCAGCTGCAGCAGGTGATCCGCCGGGTCGTCGGCAGCTGGGTGGGCGGCAAGCTGCGGCGTCGGCCGATGATCATCCCGATCGTCATCGACGCCTGAATCGCGACTCACGCTGGCACGGGTGCGCGACACGCGGGACGACACGCCGGTATGGCGTCCGCCCACCGCAGTAGTGCCAGCGCGGCTTGCGAAAAGTGCGGCAAGAGGCCACGGTTTGCCGGGCGTCGTCGCATCGGACGAGCTGCGGAAGCACCTCGTCCGCGATCGGCTCTAGCCTCGGGGCATGACGTCCCCGACCAGCCGCCGTGCTCCCGAGACCTTCGGCGAGGACGCCGTCGTGCTGCTCGACTTCAGCGGTGAGGTCTTCCACTGGCGCGGGCCCGCGCCATACCACTTCGTCGCACTGCCCGAGGAGGACGCGGCCGCCGTGCAGGACGTCGCCCGTGAGGTGACCTATGGCTGGGGCGTGATCCCGGTGCGGGCCCTGCTCGGAGGCACCGAGTGGCCGACCTCGCTGTTCCCCAAGAACGGCGGCTTCCTGCTGCCCTTGCGCGTCTCGGTGCGCAAGGCCGAGGGCGTCGCACTCGGCGACCTCGTCGACGTCCGGCTCGCCGTGGTCCGTCCCTGACCCGGCCGGCAGCGCGACGTCCGTCGCCGTGCGTCGGTGACCGGTGGAGAAGGCCGGGGTCTCCAACGTGACGCTCGACCAGGTGCGGCAGGCGCGGTCGGTCACCGAGGTCGTCTGTGTCCAGAACCGGTATGCCGTGGGCTACCGCACCGACGACGCGCGCAAGGTCGTCGGCTACTGCGCCGCGGCGGCAGACCGTGACCCCGCCGGCCGATGATCATCCAGGTCAGCCGCAGGGGTCACGCCAGCAGGCTGAGGGCCAGCCCGGCCATCGCCACGAGCCAGCTGACGAAGCTGCCGACCAGGAAGTACTCGGTCACCTCGTTGATCCCCACCCCGCTGACCTCGGCCTGGAGCGCCCCTTCGCCGCGCGCTGTCCGGGCGGCCAGGCCGGAGCGGGCGGTGAGCTCGGGGAAGCGGATCACACCCTTGGCTGCGATCACCAGGCTCGCAGCTGTGAGCTGGCCGGAGAGACCCAGCCCGAGGATGAACAGCCGCTCCAGGGGGCCGAGCAGGCGACCGCCGCGCAGGCTGTCCGAGGGCTGCGCCTGCTCGCCCGGTTTCATCGCGCCGACCGAGACGAGGATCAGGCGCACCAGCTCGTTGCCGGTGCTCAACTGCACCAGCACCAGCCCGAGCAGCAACAGGAACCGGTCGGCCGACAGGTCCTGCAGGTGCGGGATGTCGGTCCAGCGGAGCCACCGCACGACCTCGCCGCCCGCAGGTGAGGCTGCTCCCGCCAGGGCGAACACTGCTGCCAGCCCGAGACCGAACACGAGCAATGGTGCGGCTTCTCCACGCTCGCGTCGGCGGGCGCGCTCGGCCAGGGCGCTCCAGACTGTCGTGAGGGCTACCACCAGGACCAGCAGCAGGAGGTCGGCGACGGTGTGCAGGTCGGCCAGGATGCCGGCCAGGACGACGGCGACCAGACCGGTCAGCGGAGGGATCCACGCCTGGGCCGTGCGCACCGAGCGGGCGAGGTCGGCTACCCCGACGGCGAGCAGCAGCACGGCGACGATGCTCACTGGACCTCCCTCAGTCGATCGGACGCCGCAAGGACGACGTCGATGCCGTCGCGCCCCGAGCGCTGGGACACCGCTGACCGGCTGATGCCCTCTTCCGCGGCCAGCTCGGCCTTGGTGCGTCCGGCGACGAGCCCTCCCAAGATCCTCAGGGATCGCGGGTCCATGCATCCCATCAGATGGTCCCGACACAGCAGGGCCGCGTTGACTGCTTCGCTGTGCGCCCCGGTGGACTCGTGGGGCAGGTAGGTCGTGTGCAGGTGTCGCGTGGCCACCGACGACTGTGCCCGCTTGGTCGAGTCGATCGCATCACGCGCGCTCCACCAGCCGGGACCGTCCTGGGTGCCACGGTCCCGGTCAAGCACGGTGATCTCGCCCCAGCCGATGCCGAAGCGCATGTCGATCTCGGGGAGCAGGTCGAGACGCAGGGTGAAAGCGGCGTGCAGCGCCGCGCCGACAGTCGCGTAGACGGCCTGGAACTCGTCGCCGGACACGATCACGGGGTCGTCGTCGGCGGGCAGCGCCTCCTGCAGTCTGCGCAGTGCCAGGGCGAACTGCCGGTGAAGCTCCCGGCGATCGGTTGCCGTGCGCGAGGCCATGACATCACCCAGCAGCGTCGCTCGGTAAGCATTATGCTTCATTTGTGCCATATGAAGATTATAGGTTTATTTCTGGCGAGAGTCGATCATGCCTGAAACGCAATCCTTCACTCCCGTCGGGTGAAGCTTAATGCTTCACCCGTCGGGAGCGATCGGCTGACCCTCACCCCGGGGAGGCGTTGTAGCGCCGCAGGTCCTCGGCGAATCCGGCCAGCTGCTCGGGCGCCCAGCTCGTCAGGCGCCCGCGGAACTCCGAGTGCCACCGGCGACGGACCGCGGCCATCCGCTCCTCGCCGGCCGGCGAGAGCGACAGGGTCTGCACCCGACCGTCGCTCGGGTCCGGTAGCCGTTCGACCAGTCCGAGCTGCTCCAGCTGGCTGACCTGCCGGCTCACGGCGCCCTTGTCGAGCTCGAGCAGCCGCACGAGCTCGCAGGCCCGGGTGGGTTGGTGCTTCGCGACGGTGACCAGCACGCCATACCCCGCCGCCTGCAGCTCCGGGTGCACCAGCCGAGCGTGCTCCCGGGAGTCGCGTCGGGCTCGACGGACGAGGGCGATGAGCTCACGCTCGATCTCCCGCTCGGCGTCGGGGATGGCGGCCTTCGTGGGCCCGGTCATGGACGCCTCAGCTCGCGACCGGCTCAGCGAGCTGCTCGAGCTCGTCCTCGCGCTCGATGGTCTTGCGCAGCGGGACCTCGCGGATCAACAGGATGGCGATCAGGGCCAGCACCGCGAACGGCACGGCCAGCCGGAACAGGTAGCCGGTCGCGTCGGCAAACGCTCCCTCGAAGACCGGCCGGATCTTGTCCGGCAGGGTGGTCATGTCCGGGATCTCGCTGCCGGTCGAGCCCTCCGGCGGGGTGACCCCGATCCGCGCCAGACCCTCGGTGATCCCCGAGCTGACCCGGTGGCCGAGCGCGGTGCCGAGCGCGGACACGCCGATCGAGCCGCCCAGCGTGCGGAAGAACGCGACCAGCGAGCTCGCCGCGCCGATGTCGGCCTGGGCGGCGTTGTTCTGGACCGCGAGGACGAGGTTCTGGTTGACCGCGCCCATGCCCAGGCCCAGCACGGTCATCGACGCGCCGACCCGCAGCAGGCTGGTGTCAGGTCCGATCATGCCGAGCAACCCGATCCCGGCGACCATGACCACGCCGCCGCCCACGAGGTAGCGCTTCCAGATGCCGGTGGCGGCGATGAGCCGGCCGGTGGCGATGCTGGAGACCAGCACCCCGCCGACGAGGGCGAGGGTCATCAGCCCCGCGCGGGTGGGCGTCATGCCCCGAGAGATCTGGAAGTACTGCACGAGGAAGACCGTCGACCCGAACATCGCCACGCCGACCATGACGGAGGCGAACACCGCAAGGCTCGTGGTGCGGTCGCGGAACAGCCGCAGCGGGATGATCGGCTCGGCGACCTTGGTCTCGGCGTAGACGAACGCCGCCAGGAGGAGCAGGCCGAGCGTGAGCAGCACCGCAGTGGTGGCCGAGACCCAGGCGAACTGGGTGCCGGCGAGTGAGACCCAGATCAGGAGGGCGGAGACCCCGGCGGTGATCAGGGTGGCGCCGACGTAGTCGATGGAGGCCTCGCGCTTGATCGTCGGCAGGTGCAGCGTCTTCTGCAGGACCACAAAGGCCACGACGGCGATCGGGATGCCCACGTAGAAGCACCAGCGCCAGGCCTGCCCCTCCATGTAGCCGGGCAGGAAGCTCCCGAGCCACTTCGCGTCCACCAGGAGGCCGCCGATCAGCGGGCCGCTGACGGTGGCCATCGCGAAGACGGCACCGAGGTAGCCGAAGTACTTGCCCCGGTCGCGAGGCGTCACCATGCTCGCGATGACGATCTGCACCAGCGCGGTGAGGCCGCCCATGCCGACGCCCTGCAGCAGCCGAGCGCCGATCAGCGCGCCCATGTCGGGGGCGATCCCGGCGATGACCGAACCGGCCATGAAGATGACCAGGGTCAGCTGGGTCAGCAGCTTCTTGCTGAACAGGTCGGCGAGCTTGCCCCAGATCGGCGTGGTCGCAGTCATCGCGAGCAGCGAGGCAACCACCACCCAGGTGTAGCCCGCCTCGCTGCCGTGCAGGTCGGCCACGATCCGGGGGAGCGCGGTCGACACCACGGTCGAGGACAACATGGCGACGAACATGGCCAGCAGCAGGCCGGAGAGGGCGTAGAGGACCTCCCGGTGGCTCATCGGCACGGAGGCGCCGGGCGGCCGGGTGGGTGGGGCTTGGGTGGTGGTACTCATGCAGCGGTTCCTCGAGGAGTGGTCAAGCACGTTGGTTGCCGTCAGCAACAATATACAAGTTGCTTGCTGCATGCAAATAAACCGAGGAGGCCGTGAACCGCCGGTATGCCGTGCGCCGCCGGAGCCGGGGAGCCGTTCCCTCGTTGCTGGCGATCGGCGTCACATATGACGCCGATCGCCAGCAACAGTGAGTGGTCTAGGCGGTCACCAGGGGCGAGGCAGGCTGAGGTCGCGTGGGTCCGCGACCGGCGTCCACCCCTCGGCGGTCAGCTCGTAGTCGAACTCCGGGCCGTCCGCGGCGATCGAGGCGACCGCTGCCACCAGCCGCCGCACGTGTTCCCGCGTCGTCGCCAGGCCGAGGCTGGCGCGCACGGCGGTCGGGGGAGCGTCAGGGCCGGCGTCTCCGAGCAGCTCGTCGACGAGCGGGTGCGCGCAGAACCGGCCGTCCCGCACGCCGATGCCGTGCTCCGCCGACAGGGCCGCCGAGACCAGGGCGCTGTCCACGCCGTCGATGGTGAACGCCACGACGCCGACGCGGGGGTGATCGTCGCCGAAGACGGAGTAGGTCCGCACCCCGGCGATGCCGCCCAGCCCGGCCTGCAGCGCGGCGGCCAGCTCGGCCTCATGCGCCTCGACCACGTCCCGCTCGCGGCGCAGCGTGGCGCATGCG
>NZ_VOHR01000013.1 GCF_009192725.1 Segeticoccus rhizosphaerae
AAAGACCGGTGCCAGCGTGGCGAGGCGGCCCGGCTCGTTGGTCTGGGTGGCGCGGGCCAGGATCGTCTCGCGGATCGCGCCGCGGTCCTGCAGCAGCGCGCGGCGCAGTCCGTCGTAGGGGCCCGGTGCGGCGACGCCGTGCCAACGCGCCGCGGCGAAGACGAGGTTGGGTTGCTGCTTGATCCTGGGGAGCTGCCGGATCCACGTCAGCACCTCCTGGTCGTCCGCCACAGCGCTCGCCCAGTCGTGGAAGCACGGTGACTCGTCGCGCGCGTGCTGCGCGAAGGAGCGGTACTGCTCGACGAGGTCCTGCCAGAGCTCCATGTCGCCTCCTCTTCGTGCCTCGACCGCCCGGTCCGGCGTCGGCGCCCGGTTGCTGCGGCCGGAACGTGCAGCGACCCCTTCCCGGCCGAGGTGGCCCTCGCTCAGCCGGACGAGGGGGCCCCCGCCATCCCGGCCAGGCGGGTCAGGTTGCGGGTGGCCATGGTCACGGTCATCGGACCCACTCGGGGCACGAACACGGAGGCCACCGCACGGATCGAGTCGTCGAAGTTGCGGAACTGCGAGAAGTTCACGCAGATCGCGCCGGCCCTGATCTCCTCACCCGCGACGAGCCGGAACTCGCGGCTCGGCACGCCCGTGATCACCACCTCGGCGCGTGCGAGCGCCTCGGCGCGGGTCTCGTCGGAGTCGCGCACGGTGTGGGTGAGGTGGCGTCCGGCCGGCTCGAAGACCTGGGTGCCGTCCAGGTCGAGGGAGACCACCTCGGCGCCGTCGTTGGCCAGCATCGCGGCGAGGGGACGGCCCACGATGTCCGACCGGTTGATCACGCACGCCGTCACCCCGCTGAGCGGCAGCGGACCCGGCGCAGCGAGGCTCGCGATGCCTGCGGCGTCCAACAGCTTGAGGATCGCCAGCGGCGTGCAGGGCAGGATCGCCTTGTGGGTGTGGGCACCGTCCAGCCAGCGGAGGTTCTCGTAGAGGTTGCGGCTCCAGAAGCTGTGCATCCCCTCGATGTCCTTGCGCGGGTCGACGAGCTCGCGCAACCACCGGTCCTCCTCGGCACCCAGCAGCGGGTAGTAGAGGAAGATGCCGTGCACGTCCGGGTCGACGTTGGCTCGCTGGATGGCGGTGACGACCTCCTCCGGCGCGGGTTGGACCAGGTCGAACTTGATGCCCACCGACTCGGCGCCCTGGCGGGCATACCGGGCATAGGTCGCGGCCGGCCCGTCGGCCTGGGTGAGCAGCCCGACGATGCGCAGCGGCCGGCCCAGCGCCGCCACCCGCCCGCGCACCTCCTCGGCGAAGGAACGAGCCACCTCGGCCGGGTCCAGGACGCGGGCGCTCATGGGGTCCTCCTCGGGTCGACGACGGGCGTGCCGGACCTGTTCGGCTCGGGCGGCTGGTCGCTTTCGGCCTGCCCGGATCCGGCGACCCACGCGTCGACCTCCGACAACAGGGCCTTCTGCAGGGCCACCGGGGCCCGCGACCCGCGGATCGAACCTCGTGCGAGGTCGGCCAGCTGTCCGTCGTCCAGTCCGTGGTCCACCCGCGCGCTCTCGTACTGCGCCTCGAGCCGGTTGCCGAACAGCAACGGGTCGTCGGCGCCGAGAGCGAGCCGAGCGCCGGCGTCGACCAGCTGCCGCAACGGCACCCGGGCGGCGGCGTCGTAGACCCCGAGCGCCACGTTGCTGCCCGGGCACAGCTCGAGCGTCACCTCGTCCTGCACGACGGTATCGAGGACTCGCGGGTCCTCGATGCTCCGCACCCCGTGCCCCAGCCGGTCCGGGGCGAGGAAGTGGAGCGTCTCGGCCACCGCGTCCGCCCCGAGGAGCTCGCCGGCGTGGGGCACGAGCGCCAGACCGGCCTTGCGGGCGATCGCAAACGCAGGGGCGAAGTCCGGTGTGTTGCCACGGCGTTCGTCGTTGCTGAGGCCGAAGCCGACGACTGTGCCCGGCCCCTCGCCGGCGTGCTTGGCGGCGAGACGCGCCAAGGTGCGCGCGTCCAGGGGATGGCGCATCCGGCTCGCCGCCACGATCACGCCCACGCCCGTCCCCGTGGCCTCCGAGGCCGACCGGGCCTCGTCGAGGACGATCTCGAGGGCCGGAGTGATACCGCCGACGTGCGGGGCGTAGGAGGTCGGGTCGACCTGGATCTCCAGCCAGCGCGAGCCCTCGGCGGCGTCGTCCTCGGCCGCCTCGCGGACGATCCGCCGCATGTCCTGCTCGCCACGCACGCAGTGGCGGGCGGCGTCATACAGGCGTTGGAACCGGAACCACCCGCGCTCGTCCGTCGCCTTCAGCCGTGGCGGCCAGGAGGCGGTGAGCGAGTCCGGGAGCCGCATCGAGTGCCGGTCGGCCATGTCGAGCAGGGTGGGCAGTCGCATCGAACCGGTGAAGTGGAGGTGCAGGTGGGCCTTGGGCAGGGTCTGCACCGGGCGAGCCATGCCGTCAGTCTGCCATCCGGCCCCTGTCGCGCCCCGAGGTCGGGCCGGCCCGACGCGTTCAGCACGTCGCCGGGCAGGTGCAGCGCACCCGCTCACTGTGCCACGGCCCCGACGGGCGCATCCGACAGAATTTGCGCCCGTCGAGGTGAATGTGTTCGCCCCCCGGTTGCCCCGCGGATAGGTTGGGCGCATGGCGGCGATCGAGACGGGGGGCCTCACCAAGGCCTACCCTCGCGTCACCGCGCTCGACGGCCTCACCGTGACGATCGGGGACGGCGTGACCGGCCTGGTCGGGGCCAATGGCGCCGGCAAGTCCACCCTGATCAAGATCCTGCTCGGGCTGCTCCCCGCGACCAGCGGTGAAGCGCGGGTCCTCGGGTATGACGTGGCGGCCCAGGGGGCGCAGATCCGTGCCCTGGTCGGCTACATGCCCGAGCACGACTGCCTGCCCGCCGACGTGTCCGCCAGCGACTTCGTCGTGCACATGGCCCAGATGTCCGGCCTGCCCCACACCGCCGCCCGTGAGCGGGCTGCCGACGTCCTGCGCCACGTCGGCCTCGCCGAGGAGCGCTACCGCGTCATGGGCGGCTACTCCACCGGCATGAAGCAGCGCGCCAAGCTCGCCCAGGCCCTGGTGCACGACCCGCGGCTGGTCCTGCTCGACGAGCCGACCAACGGACTCGACCCCGCCGCGCGCGACGACATGCTCGAGCTCGTCCGCAGGATCGGCCACGACTTCGGCATCTCGGTGCTGGTCACCTCCCACCTGCTCGGTGAGCTCGAGCGGATCAGCGACCACGTGGTGGTCCTCGACGGTGGCCGGATGCTGCGGTCGTCCGCGACCTCCGAGTTCACCCAGTCCACCGGTCTCCTGCTCGTCGAGGTCTTCGGCAACCGGGCCGACCACGACCGGATGGGGCAGGCCCTCGTCGACGCCGGTCTGGCGGCTCGGCCGCACGGCGACCTCATCGAGGTGGAGGCCGCAGACCCGGCTGTCCACGACGTCATCCGCGACCTGGCCTGCGATCTCGAGCTCGGCCTGGTGCGCATGCAGCAGCACCACCGCCGCATCGAGGACGTCTTCAAGGAAGGGGAGGCCGGCAGTGTCCAGCCCGTCTGACCCGAGGGTGGCGCCACCGCGCGGCGTCATCCATGACATCGGTTACCGGCCGTATGCCGGTCCGCGCCTGGGGGAGGGGCAGGTCGCCTTCTCGTTGTTCCTGACCGGGCTGCGCAACTGCTTCGGCCTCGGGCGCTCGGGCAAGTCGAAGGTGCTCCCGCTGCTCCTGCTGGTGCTCATGGTCCTGCCGGCGCTGATCCTCGTCGCCGTCATGGTCCAGCTCAAGATGGACCAGCAGCTACTGCCGTATGCGCGCTACGCGATGGTCACCCAGTTGCTCGTCTCGGTGTTCGTCGCGGCGCAGGCGCCGGCGCTGATCTCACGCGACCTGCGCTTCCGGACCATCACCTTGTACCTGGCTCGGCCCCTGCGCCGCAGCACCTACGTGCTGGTGCGGCTCGCCTCGCTGACGGCCGCCGTATTCATCCTGCTGGTCGCACCCCTGCTCGTGCTGCTGCTCGGCGGGCTGCTGGCCGACCTGTCCGTCTGGGGACAGGTGCGCGGCTTCCTCGAGGCCACCGCGGCCGTGCTGGTCCTCGCCGCGGTCCTCGCCTGCCTGTCCGCGCTGGTCTCGGCGGTCACCACCAAACGTGGCATCGCGGTGGCGGCCGTGATCGTCGTGCTGCTGGTCAGCTACACCGTGGTGAGCGCGATCCAGGGCATCTCCGTCGACCAGGGCAACGACACCCTCGGACAGGCCGTCGGGCTGTTCTGCCCGTTCACTCTCATCGACGGCCTCCAGCACTGGGTCTTCAACGCACCGCCGTCGACGCCGGCACCGCCCGAAGGCACCGGCATCGGCGTGGTCTTCCTGATCGTGACCGTCCTCGTGCTGGCCGGGTCGGTCACGGCCATGCTGTTGCGCTACCGGAAGGCGGTGTCCGTGTGAGGGGCGACGACCAGCGGCGACAGTTCGGCGGAGCGACTCTGCCGCCGAGGAGCCGCGACGAGGAGAACCCGTGAGCGTGATCGCGCTGGAGAACGTCTCCCGCTGGTACCACAACGTCGTGGCCGTCAACGACGTCTCGATGACCATCGGGCCCGGCGTCACCGGTCTGCTCGGCCCCAACGGCGCCGGCAAGTCGACGCTGATCTCGCTGATGTCCGGCTTCCTCGCGCCCTCGGCCGGGTCGGTCACCTTGGACGGGAAGCGGCTGTGGCGCAACCCGGAGATCTATCGCGTCATCGGCCTGGTGCCCGAGCGCGAGGCGCTGTTCGACTACCTCACGGGCCGGCAGTTCGTCACGGCCAACGCCGAGCTGCACCGGCTGCCCGACCCCGGAGCAGCCGCGCACCACGCGCTCGCCGTGGTGGAGATGACCGACGCGCAGGACAGGGCCATCTCCACCTACTCCAAGGGCATGCGCCAGCGGGTCAAGATGGCCTCGGCGCTCGTGCACGACCCGGCCGTGCTGCTCCTCGACGAGCCGTTCAACGGGATGGACCCCCGTCAGCGGATGCACCTGATGGAGCTGCTGAGGCGGATGGGGGCGGAGGGCCGCACGGTGCTGTTCAGCTCGCACATCCTCGAGGAGGTCGAGCAGGTGGCACGCCAGATCGAGGTTGTCGTCGCGGGCCGGCACGCCGCATCCGGTGACTTCGGCGCGATCCGCCGGCTGATGACCGATCGGCCCAACCGCTACGTCCTGCGCAGCAGCGACGACAGGGCGCTGGCGTCCGCGCTCCTGACCGATCCGTCGGTCCGCGGCGCCACCCTACGCACCCAGGGTGGTCTCGATGTCGAGGCGAGCGACTTCGGCCGCTTCGCCCAGGTGCTGCCGCGGCTCGCCCGTGACCACTCCGTCCGCCTGCTCGAGGTCGCGCCGACCGACGAGTCGCTCGAGAGCGTCTTCGCCTACCTGGTGTCCTCGTGAACGCCACCATCGTCCGCCTCGGCGTGCGTGCGGTGCTCGGCCGCCGGCGCGGCATCATGCTGTTCATCCTGCCGGTGATCCTCATCCTGCTGGCCTTTGTGGTGCGCGCGCTCGCCGGCGAGGGGACCGACACCGCGGGCCACCTCCTGCCCCCGCTCGGGCTCCACGTCCTGTTGCCGCTGGTCGCGCTGATCGCCGCCTCGAGCGTCCTGGCCCCCGAGATCGACGACGGCTCGATCGTCTACCTGCTCGCCAAGCCGATCTCCCGGTTCACCATCACCTCCAGCAAGCTGGTGGTGGCGCTCGGGTGCACCGTCGTGTTCGCGGTCGTGCCGATCCTGATCGCCGGACTCATCCTCGCCACCGGCACACCGCTGCTGGCGGTGGCCTACGCGGTCGGCGCGCTGGTGGCGGGCACGGCATACGCGGCGCTGTTTACCTGGCTGTCCGCGTTGACCCGCCACGCCGTGGTCATCGGGCTGATCTACGTGTTGCTCTGGGAGGGCCTGATCGGTGGCCTCGTGAGCGGCGTGCGGTGGGTCAGCATCAGCTGGTGGGCCAGCGCGATCGCCGAGGCCGTCGATGACCGGCTGCGGCTGGTCTCGCCCGACCTGGGACTGCCGTATGCCGTGATCGCCTCGGTGATCGTCGTGGCCGGGTTCGTCCTGCTGGCGGCCCGCCGGCTGCAGGGCTTCAACCTCACGGGCGACGAGTAGACCGGTCCGGATCCGCGTCGCCGTCGATGGTGTGCATGGCCGCTTCCTCGGCCGAGGCGGAGCCGCCCGCGATTCCCTCGTCCTCGGCGTAGAGCTCGGAGTCCTCGTCCTCGTGGGCGCCCTCGTCGGGAGCCATCAGCCGTCCGGTGCGCTCGTCGCCCACCTCGTCGTCGCCGAGGAAGTCGTCGTCGGCGGCGATCGAGTCGGGGTCGTCGCCCCCGAGACGGTCCTCGTCGAGCCCGCTCTCGTTGTCCGGCGCGCCGTAGGCCGAGTCGGGGTCGGGCACCTCCTGGGCGATCCGCTGCTCCAGGGTCTCCCCCCGCTCCTGCTCCGCGGCGGTGGTGCCGAAGCGGTCCACCCCGCGCGGCTGCTCGGGTGGCGAGTAACCCTCGTCGAGGGCGTCATCGACGCCACGGTCGACGAGCGTGTCCTCCTCCGACAGCTGGTCCTCGTCGTCGAGGCTGAAGCTGCCCATGGCCTCCGCGCCGGTGTCCTCGTGATCAGTCATGCGCGCCCCCTGTGGTCGCTCCTCATGCTGCGACTCTAGGCCGACAGGCGCCGTGAGGCATCCCCAGCGGCCTACTTCGCCTCGCCCAGCAGCCGCTGGATCCGGCCGACCCCCTCCTCGAGGTCCGCGTCACCGAGCGCGTAGGACAGACGCAGGTAGCCGCTGGGCCCGAAGGCCTCGCCCGGGACGACCGCGACCTCGGCCTCCTCGAGGATCAGTTCGGCCAGCTCCACCGAGGTCTTGGGTGTCCGGCCGCGAATGGTCCGACCGAGCACACCCTTGACCGAGGGATAGGCGTAGAACGCGCCCTCGGGGGTCGGGCACTCGACACCGTCGATCTCGTTCAGCATCGACACGATGGTCCGGCGGCGCCGGTCGAAGGCGGTCCTCATCTGCGTGACCGCCTCGAGCGAGCCGGACAGCGCCGCGACGGCGGCGCGCTGCGACACGTTCGCCACGTTGGAGGTGGCGTGCGACTGCAGGTTGGTCGCGGCCTTGACCACATCCTTGGGCCCGATCATCCAGCCGACCCGCCAGCCGGTCATGGCGTAGGTCTTCGCCACCCCGTTGAGCACGACGCACGTGTCGACCAGCTCCGGGACCTCGACGGGCATCGAGGCCAGGGGGACACCGTCATACCGCAGGTGCTCGTAGATCTCGTCGGTGACCACCCACACGCCGTGCTCGTGCGCCCACCGGCCGATGGCGCGCACCTGATCGGGGGTGTAGACCGCACCGGTCGGGTTGGCGGGGGAGTTGAACAGCAGCACCTTGGTGCGGTCGGTGCGCGCCGACTCGAGCTGGTCGACGGTGACGCGATAGCCCTGGGTCTCGTCGGCGAAGACCTCGACCGGCTCGCCGCCGGCCAGCCGGATGGCCTCGGGGTAGGTGGTCCAGTAGGGCGCGAGCAGCAGCACCTCGTCGCCGGGGTCGAGCAGCGCGGCGAAGGTGTTGTAGACGGCCTGCTTGCCGCCGTTGGTGACCAGCACGTTCTCGGGCGCGCACGCGAAACCGCTGTCTCGCTCGGTCTTGGCCACGATGGCCGCCTTGAGGTCGGGCAGCCCACCGGCCGGCGTGTAGCGGTGGTTGGCCGGGTCCTGCGCGGCGGCGACGGCGGCGGCGACGACGTAGTCGGGTGTCGGGAAATCCGGCTCGCCGGCACCGAACCCGATGACCGGCCGGCCGGCGGCCTTGAGCGCCTTGGCCTTGGCGTCGACGGCGAGCGTCGCGGACTCGGCGATGGAGCCGATCCGGTGGGAGACGCGGGGGAGCGGGGGGCGGGGCTGGGAAGACGTCACGTCCTTCAGGATGACAGAAGGCCGGTATGCCGTGTGCTCGCCGTCCGTTCCTCGGTCGCCCGGGGTGGCCGGCGCGGGCCCGGGTCCCGGGTTCGCCATCGGCGCACCGTCTCGCGTACACTCGCACCTCGGGTGGTTGACGACAACCATGCTGACGCATGCCCGTCGCCGGTCGCCTGCACGAACACAGCGCACGAGCACGACGCACCTGCATGACCCAGCAGCACCCTTAGGGCAGTGGCTCAATTGGTAGAGCACCGGTCTCCAAAACCGGCGGTTGGGGGTTCGAGTCCCTCCTGCCCTGCGTAGTGATTTGGACGACGCACCGCAGTTGGACGACGTCGTGAGTTGGATGACACCGCGCGGACGCGGTGCCGGTGGCAGCCGCCACCGGCAGCGTGACCGCAGCCAGAGATGAGGAACTGTGACCGAAACGAGCACGGCAGGTGCCCGTGGCTCCGGTCGTTCGCCGTCGATGCCGCCCCGGCGCAACCCGGTGAGCCGGATGTTCGCGGCGATCAGCCTCTTCATTGCGCAGATCCTCGACGAGTTGCGCAAGGTGGTGCGGCCCACGCGGCAGGAGCTCACGACCTACACCACGGTCGTGATCGTCTTCGTGGGCGCGATGATGGCCTACGTGTTCGGTCTCGACCAGATCTTCGTACGCGTGGTGAGCTTCGTGTTCGGCAGCGGCGGCGGCTGACCTGGCCGTCCGCGATGCCCGTGGCGGCGGTGTCCGCCGCGCGCGGCGTCACCGCGCCCGGCGCAGTGCTACGAGTGACCGTGCCGTCGCAGTAGTGACAACAGATGAGTTCCGCAGACTTCAGCAGTGAGGAAGCAGGTCATGTCCGAGCAATGGACCGCCGACGCCGAGAGCGCCGAGAGCACCACGGAGACCGCCGCACCCCAGGTGCCGGCCGAGCCCGAGGTTCCCGAGGCGGCTGACGCGCCCGCGACCGAGGAAGCCGCAACGGGGGTCGAGGACACCGTGGGGGATGTGCCGGCGCCCGACGCCGACGCCGCGCCCGACGCCGACACCGCCCCCGACGGGGAGGACGTCACTGCGGCCGAGGGCGAGGACGCGACTGCCGCCGAGGGCGAGAGCGAGGACGCGACTGCTGCCGAGGGCGAGGACGCGACTGCCGCCGAGCCGGAGCAGGACCCGCTCGAGGCCTTCAAGGACGAGCTGCGCAGCCAGTTCGGTGAGTGGTACGTCATCCACTCCTACGCGGGCTACGAGAAGCGGGTCAAGACCAACCTCGAGACGCGCGCCACCAGCCTGAACATGGAGGACTACATCTTCCAGGTCGAGGTGCCGACCGAGGACGTCACCGAGATCAAGAATGGGCAGCGCAAGCAGATCACCCGGGTGCGGATGCCCGGCTACGTGCTGGTCCGGATGGACCTCACCGACGAGAGCTGGGGTGCGGTGCGGCACACGCCGGGTGTGACCGGCTTCGTCGGCCACACCCACCAGCCGGTGCCGCTCAGCCTCGACGAGGTCGTCACCATGCTCGCGCCGCAGTTCGAGTCCAAGGACCTGGCGACCGGCGAGGTCGCGGCCGGCAGCAAGCAGGCCGAGGTCAAGGTCGTCGACTTCGAGGTCGGCGAGTCCGTCACGGTCATGGAGGGCCCGTTCGAGACCCTGCCCGCCACCATCTCCGAGATCAACCCCGAGAGCCAGAAGCTCAAGGTGCTGGTCTCGATCTTCGGCCGCGAGACCCCCGTCGAGCTGTCGTTCAACCAGGTCGCCAAGATCTAGACGCACGGGGGGCTCGACCCCCTGTGCGCCCCCGACTGCGAGGCGTTCGCCTCGCGCACAACTGAATACTCCTACCCTGAACCGCTCGCCCCGTTCGCGGTTCGGATGCAACCGGGTCATCGCCCATGGCGTCGGCCCATCACCGAAAGAGGAATCGCATGCCCCCCAAGAGCAAGAAGGTCTCCGGCTTCATCAAGCTGCAGATCCAGGCCGGCCAGGCCACGCCCGCACCGCCCGTCGGTCCGGCGCTCGGTCAGCACGGCGTCAACATCATGGAGTTCGTCAAGGCCTACAATGCCGCGACGGAGTCCCAGCGTGGCAACGTCATCCCGGTGGAGATCACGGTCTTCGAGGACCGCTCGTTCACCTTCATCACCAAGACGCCGCCCGCGGCCGAGCTGATCAAGAAGGCCGCCGGCGTGGCCAAGGGTTCCGGTGAGCCGAACAAGACCAAGGTCGCCAAGCTCACCGCGGCACAGGTCCGCGAGATCGCTGAGCAGAAGATGGCCGACCTCAACGCCAACGACCTCGACCAGGCGAGCAAGATCATCGCCGGCACCGCACGCTCGATGGGCATCACCACCGAGCTCTGACCGACAGACCCGGTACGCCGCCCGCCCAGGCTCGTGCTCACTCCGGGCCGCATTGCTCCGCCGGGACCGGTTCTCGAGGACGCAAGAGCGGCCCGAGGTGAGCAAAGCAGCCGCCGGTGAGCACACGGCATACTGAACATCCGTGGGAGGGCCAGCGCTGGCCCGCACCACAGCTCCACCCATCCAGCAGGATCAGTTTCAAGGAGAAGCAGTGAAGCGCAGCAAGGCCTACCGCGCCGCAGCGGACAAGATCCAGGAGGACCGGCTCTACTCGCCCCGCGAGGCCGTCCACCTGGCCAAGGAGACCTCCACCACCAAGTACGACGCGACCGTCGAGGTCGCCATGCGCCTCGGGGTCGACCCCCGCAAGGCCGACCAGATGGTGCGTGGCACCGTCAACCTGCCCAACGGCACGGGCAAGACCGCCCGGGTCCTGGTGTTCGCCACCGGTGACCGCGCCGCCCAGGCGACCGCTGCCGGTGCCGACTTCGTCGGTTCCGACGACATGCTCGAGAAGGTGCAGGGTGGCTGGCTCGACTTCGACGCCGTCGTCGCCACGCCCGACCTGATGGGCAAGGTCGGCCGGCTCGGCAAGGTGCTGGGCCCCCGCGGCCTGATGCCCAACCCGAAGACCGGCACCGTGACCATGGACGTGGCCAAGGCCGTGTCCGACATCAAGGGTGGCAAGATCGAGTTCCGGCTCGACAAGCACGCCAACCTGCACTTCATCATCGGCAAGACCTCGTTCAGCGAGGACAAGCTGTTCGAGAACTACACGGCGGCGCTCGACGAGGTGCTGCGGCTCAAGCCGTCGTCCTCGAAGGGCCGCTACATCGAGAAGGCCACCGTGAGCACCACCATGGGGCCCGGCATCCCGATCGACGCGACCCGCACCCGCGTGGTCGACGACGTCGCCAGCTGACCCAGCCCACGAGAGCCCGCCACCCTTATTGGGGAGGCGGGCTCTCGCCCGTTCCGGGCTGTGGCGGACGACGATTTGGTCGCCGCGTCACCGGGCCCGTAGGATGACGACACCAAAGACCGCCGGTCGACCCTGCGCGCGAGTGCACGGGCCCGAAGGTCCCGCCGAAGGCGGGCGACCAGCGCAGGTGAGCAGCACGTGGCATACCCGTTCGTATGCCGTGAGCCCCGCGCCCTGCGCCGGGGCTCTCGTCGTCTCCAGGGCCTTCACACCGGCACTCACCCGGAAGGAGGCCCCATGGCAAAGCCCGAGAAGCAGGCTGCCATCGCCGAGCTGGCGGACAAGTTCCGTAGCTCGGATGCGGCCGTGCTCACGGAGTACCGCGGCTTGTCCGTGGCGCAGCTGACCTCGCTGCGCACCTCCATTCGCGAGCACGCAACCTACGCCGTGGTGAAGAACACGCTCACCGAGATCGCCGCGAAGGAAGCCGGAGTCACGGCTTTCGACGGACACCTCCAGGGCCCCTCGGCCATCGCCTTCATCACCGGTGATCCGGTCGAGGCGGCCAAGGGCCTGCGTGACTTCGCCAAGGCCAACCCCCACCTCGTGATCAAGGCTGGCGTCCTCGACGGCAAGCCCCTGTCTCCCGAGGAGCTCACCCAGCTCGCGGACCTCGAGTCCCGCGAGGTGCTGCTGGCCAAGCTGGCCGGCGCCATGAAGGCGTCGCTCAGCCAGGCGGCATCCCTGTTCGCCGCGCCCTTGTCGCAGACGGCCCGTGTGGTCGAGGCTCTGCGTGCCAAGGTCGAGGCGGAGGGGGCGGCGGTCCCCGAGACCGCGAACGAGGCGGACTCGACCGAGCCCGCCGAGAGCACCACCACGGACGAGGCGGCTTCGGTCCAGGCCGACGCCTCTGCCACCCCAGACGTCGCCGCGGGTGGCGACGAGAGCTGACGCGCTCCGCGCCAGCTTCCACACCAGATCACGCCACTCACGGCAAGAACAGAAAGGACGCCATCATGGCGAAGCTCAGCACTGACGAGCTCCTCGAGGCTTTCAAGGAAATGACCCTGATCGAGCTCTCCGAGTTCGTGAAGCAGTTCGAGGAGACCTTCGATGTCACCGCTGCTGCCCCGGTTGCCGTCGCGGCCGCCGGTGCCCCGGCTGCCGGTGGCGGCGACGCCGCCGCCGCGGAGGAGAAGGACGAGTTCGACGTCATCCTCGAGGCCGCGGGCGACAAGAAGATCCAGGTCATCAAGGAGGTGCGGTCCCTCACGAGCCTCGGCCTGAAGGAGGCCAAGGACCTCGTCGACGGCGCCCCGAAGCCGGTCCTCGAGGCCGCCGCCAAGGACGTCGCGGAGAAGGCCAAGGCCGCCCTCGAGGGCGCCGGCGCCACCGTCACCCTCAAGTGACCCCTTCCCGGGCGGGGGCGGCCCGCGGCTGAGGCCGCGCCACCCCCGCGTGGGAGAGCCGCAAGGCGGGAGAGACCACACGGTCTCTCCCGCCTTCGTCGTTCCCGGACGGGGCCGGCTGCCGCCGGAGAAGAAGGCCGTATGACGTGCCCTCGTCGCCCGCGAGGGGCCGCCGACCCGCCGCCGAGCCAATCTCGTGGGGCGTTTCGTCTTGACGCGGGGGCCTCGGGGCGTCACCATCGTCGCAAGAGATGACGAGGTCAGGCGTGCGGAGAGGTGACTGCCGGACAGGCAGTTGGACTTGTCTGCCCTGATGCGGGTATGCTATCGCTTTGCGCTGCCTTGACGTCTCCTCCACCTCCTCCGCGCCGCCGTTCGTGCCCCTTGGGCGCGCCCTGTGGACACGACAGGATGCATGGTTGAGCCGCCGGGCTCCCGCGCACGACTTGCCGCATTGACTTCAGGCCCGTGGAAGGACCCTCCTTGGCTGCCTCGCGTACCGCGACCCAGACTGTGTCCACTGCTCGTACGGCTTCTGGCCGTCTCTCCTTCGCGAAGATTCGCGAACCTCTCGAAGTTCCTGACCTGCCGGCCCTCCAGACCGAGAGCTTTGACTGGCTCCTCGGCAACGAGCGTTGGCAGGCACGGATCGCGGCCGCCAAGGCCGAGGGCCGTGTGGACGTCCCCGACCGATCCGGCCTCGAGGAGATCTTCGAGGAGATCTCCCCGATCGAGGACTTCTCCGGATCGATGTCGCTGTCGTTCCGCGACCACCGCTTCGAGGAGAAGAAGTACTCCATCGAGGAGTGCAAAGAGCGGGACATGACTTACTCCGCTCCGCTGTTCGTCACGGCGGAGTTCATGAACACCACCACCGGTGAGATCAAGAGCCAGACGGTCTTCATGGGCGACTTCCCGCTCATGACCGACCGCGGCACCTTCGTGATCAACGGCACCGAGCGTGTGGTCGTCTCCCAGCTGGTGCGTAGCCCCGGCGTCTACTTCGAGCGCAGCCTGGACAAGACCTCCGACAAGGACGTCTACACCGCAAAGGTCATCCCCAGCCGCGGTGCCTGGCTCGAGTTCGAGGTCGACAAGCGCGACATGGTCGGCGTGCGCGTCGACCGCAAGCGCAAGCAGTCGGTGACCGTGCTGCTCAAGGCCCTCGGCTGGACCGAGGCGCAGATCCTGGAGGAGTTCGGCGACTACGAGTCGATCCGCCAGACCCTGGAGAAGGACCACACGGCCGACCAGGACGAGGCGCTGCTCGACATCTACCGCAAGCTGCGCCCGGGCGAGCCGCCGACCCGTGAGGCCGCCCAGACGCTGCTGGACAACCTCTACTTCAACCCCAAGCGCTACGACCTGGCCAAGGTCGGCCGCTACAAGATCAACAAGAAGCTCGGCATCGAGGCGCCGCTGGCGGAGTCCGTGCTGTCGCTCGACGACATCGTCGCCACGATCCGCTACATCGTCGCGCTGCACGCCGGTGAGACGACCATGGCCGGTCGGCGCGACGGCAAGGACGTCGACGTGCGGGTCGAGGTCGACGACATCGACCACTTCGGCAACCGCCGTCTGCGCAACGTCGGCGAGCTCATCCAGAACCAGGTCCGCACGGGCCTGTCCCGGATGGAGCGCGTCGTCCGCGAGCGGATGACCACCCAGGACGTCGAGGCCATCACGCCGCAGACCCTGATCAACATCCGGCCGGTCGTCGCCTCCATCAAGGAGTTCTTCGGCACCAGCCAGCTGTCGCAGTTCATGGACCAGAACAACCCGCTCGCGGGTCTGACCCACAAGCGCCGCCTGTCGGCGCTGGGCCCGGGCGGTCTGTCCCGTGACCGCGCCGGCATGGAGGTCCGTGACGTCCACCCGAGCCACTACGGCCGGATGTGCCCGATCGAGACCCCGGAAGGCCCGAACATCGGCCTGATCGGCTCGCTCGCCTCCTACGGACGGATCAACCCGTTCGGCTTCGTCGAGACCCCTTACCGCAAGGTGGTCAAGGGCCAGGTCACCGACGACGTCGACTACCTGTCCGCCGACGAGGAGGACGAGTTCGTCATCGCGCAGGCCAACGCGCCCCTGACCGCGGAAGGCCACTTCGCCGAGGAGCGGGTCATGGTCCGCACCAAGGGTGGAGAGGTCGCCGACATCCCGGCGGAGGACGTCGACTACATGGACGTCTCGGCCCGGCAGATGGTCTCGGCGGCGACCGCGCTGATCCCGTTCCTCGAGCACGACGACGCCAACCGTGCGCTCATGGGCGCCAACATGCAGCGTCAGGCCGTGCCGCTGGTGCAGTCCGAGGCCCCCCTCGTCGGCACCGGCATCGAGTACCGCGCGGCGCTCGACTCCGGCGACGTCGTGCGCTCGGAGAAGCCCGGCGTGGTGCAGGAGGTGTCCGCGGACACCGTCACGGTGGCCGCCGACGACGGCACCTACCAGACCTACCGCATCGCCAAGTTCACCCGCTCCAACCAGGGCACCAGCTACAACCAGCGGGTCATGGTGGACGAGGGTGACCGGCTCGAGGCCGGCGGCGTGATCGCCGACGGTCCCGCGACCGACGGCGGCGAGATGGCCCTGGGCAAGAACCTGCTCGTGGCGTTCATGCCCTGGGAAGGGCACAACTACGAGGACGCGATCATCCTGTCGCAGCGCCTCGTGCAGGACGACGTGCTCTCCTCGATCCACATCGAGGAGCACGAGATCGACGCCCGTGACACCAAGCTGGGCCCCGAGGAGATCACCCGGGACATCCCGAACGTCTCCGAGGAGGTCCTGGCCGACCTCGACGACCGCGGCATCATCCGCATCGGCGCCGAGGTCCGTGACGGCGACCTGCTGGTCGGCAAGGTCACGCCCAAGGGCGAGACCGAGCTGACCCCCGAGGAGCGCCTGCTGCGCGCGATCTTCGGTGAGAAGGCCCGTGAGGTCCGCGACACCTCGATGAAGGTCCCGCACGGCGAGACCGGCACGGTCATCGGCGTCAAGGTCTTCGACCGCGAGGAGGGCGACGAGCTCCCGCCCGGCGTCAACCAGCTGGTGCGCGTCTACACCGCCAACAAGCGCAAGATCACCGACGGCGACAAGCTCGCCGGCCGCCACGGCAACAAGGGCGTCATCTCCAAGATCCTGCCGGTCGAGGACATGCCGTTCCTCGACGACGGCACGCCGGTCGACATCGTGCTCAACCCGCTCGGTGTGCCGGGCCGGATGAACGTCGGCCAGATCCTCGAGATCCACCTCGGCTGGGCGGCGTCGCGCGGCTGGCAGATCGAGGGCGATCCCGACTGGGCGTCGATGATCCCGCAGGACGCCCGCTCGGCCGAGCCGGGCACCCGCGTCGCCTCACCGGTGTTCGACGGTGCCCGCGAGCACGAGATCACCGGCCTGCTGGAGTCGACGACCCCGACCCGGGACGGCCAGCGACTGGTCGGCGAGTCGGGCAAGACCCGGCTGTTCGACGGCCGCTCCGGCGAGCCGTTCCCGGACCCGGTGTCGGTGGGCTACATGTACATCCTCAAGCTGCACCACCTGGTCGACGACAAGATCCACGCGCGCTCGACCGGTCCCTACTCGATGATCACCCAGCAGCCGCTCGGCGGTAAGGCCCAGTTCGGTGGCCAGCGCTTCGGTGAGATGGAGGTCTGGGCACTCGAGGCCTACGGCGCGGCCTACGCGCTGCAGGAGCTGCTGACGATCAAGTCGGACGACGTGACCGGACGGGTCAAGGTCTACGAGGCGATCGTCAAGGGCGAGAACATCCCCGAGCCCGGCATCCCCGAGTCGTTCAAGGTGCTCATCAAGGAGATGCAGTCGCTGTGCCTCAACGTCGAGGTGCTCTCCAGCGACGGCACGTCCATCGACATGAGGGACTCCGACGACGAGGTCTTCCGCGCTGCGGAGGAGCTCGGCATCGACCTGTCGCGGCGTGAGCCCAGCTCGGTTGAAGAGGTCTGAGGTCTACGACCCCTGCAACCCACGAACTCAACTTTCACGGCATACGAAAGTAAGGAAGCACGCAGTGCTGGACGTTAACTTCTTCGACGAGTTGCGCATCGGACTCGCCACCGCCGACGACATCCGCGAGTGGAGTCACGGCGAGGTCAAGAAGCCTGAGACCATCAACTACCGCACCCTCAAGCCGGAGAAGGACGGGCTCTTCTGCGAGAAGATCTTCGGCCCCACCCGCGACTGGGAGTGCTACTGCGGCAAGTACAAGCGGGTCCGCTTCAAGGGCATCATCTGTGAGCGGTGCGGCGTCGAGGTCACCCGCGCCAAGGTGCGTCGTGAGCGGATGGGCCACATCGAGCTGGCCGCGCCGGTCACCCACATCTGGTACTTCAAGGGTGTGCCGAGCCGGCTCGGCTACCTGCTCGACCTGGCTCCGAAGGACCTCGAGAAGGTCATCTACTTCGCGGCCTACATGATCACGTCCGTCGACGAGGAGGGGCGCCACCGCGACCTGCCCTCGCTCGAGGCGCAGATCGAGGCCGAGAAGAAGGAGCACGAGAACCGCCGCGACGTCGACGTCGACACCCGCGCCAAGAAGCTCGAGGCCGACCTGGCCGCGCTCGAGGCCGAGGGTGCCAAGGCCGACGCCCGCCGCAAGGTGCGCGAGAGCGCCGAGCGCGAGATGAACCAGATCCGCAAGCGCGCCGACCAGCAGGTCGAGCGGCTCGAGCAGGTCTGGGACCGGTTCAAGAACCTCAAGGTTCAGGACCTCGAGGGCGACGAGATCCTCTACCGCGAGATGCGCGACCGGTTCGGCCTCTACTTCGAGGGCGGCATGGGCGCGGCAGCGCTGCAGAAGCGGCTCGAGACCTTCGACCTGGACGCCGAGGCTGCCTCGCTGCGCGAGATCATCACGACCGGCAAGGGCCAGAAGAAGACCCGTGCCATCAAGCGGCTCAAGGTCGTGACGGCGTTCCAGACGACCACCAACAACCCCATGGGCATGGTGCTCGACTGCGTGCCGGTCATCCCGCCGGACCTGCGCCCGATGGTGCAGCTCGACGGTGGCCGCTTCGCCACCTCGGACCTCAACGACCTCTACCGGCGCGTGATCAACCGCAACAACCGGCTCAAGCGACTGCTCGACCTGGGTGCTCCGGAGATCATCGTCAACAACGAAAAGCGGATGCTGCAGGAGGCCGTGGACGCGCTGTTCGACAACGGCCGCCGCGGTCGTCCGGTCACCGGGCCGGGCAACCGGCCGCTGAAGTCGCTGTCCGACATGCTCAAGGGCAAGCAGGGCCGGTTCCGCCAGAACCTGCTCGGCAAGCGCGTCGACTACTCCGGCCGCAGCGTCATCGTGGTCGGCCCGCAGCTCAAGCTGCACCAGTGCGGCCTGCCCAAGCAGATGGCGCTCGAGCTGTTCAAGCCGTTCGTGATGAAGCGTCTGGTCGACCTCGACCACGCGCAGAACATCAAGTCGGCCAAGCGGATGGTCGAGCGGGCCCGTCCCGTCGTCTGGGACGTGCTCGAAGAGGTCATCACCGAGCACCCGGTGCTGCTGAACCGCGCACCCACGCTGCACCGCCTCGGCATCCAGGCCTTCGAGCCGCAGCTGGTCGAGGGCAAGGCCATCCAGATCCACCCGCTCGTCTGCTCGGCCTTCAACGCCGACTTCGACGGTGACCAGATGGCCGTGCACGTGCCGCTGTCCGCGGAGGCGCAGGCCGAGGCCCGGATCCTGATGCTCTCGAGCAACAACATCCTCAAGCCGGCCGACGGTCGTCCGGTGACCATGCCCACCCAGGACATGATCATCGGCCTGTTCCACCTGACCTCGGTCAAGGAGAACGGCGTCGGCACCGGTCGGGCGTTCTCGTCGGTCAGCGAGGCCCGCATGGCCTTCGACGCCGGCGAGCTCGACCTCGGCGCGGTCGCCAAGATCCGCCTCGAGGACGTCGTCCCGATCCCCGGCACCGAGCTGCCCGAGGGCCTCGAGCCCGACGAGAACGGCGCCGTGCCGTCGCTGATCGTCGAGACGACCCTGGGCCGTGCGCTGTTCAACGTCACGCTGCCGATGGACTACCCGTTCATCGACGAGACCGTCGACAAGAAGCGGCTCTCGCGCATCGTCAACGACCTCGCCGAGCGCTACACCAAGGTGCAGGTCGCCGCGTCCCTGGACGCCCTCAAGGAGGCCGGTTTCCACTGGGCCACCCGCTCCGGCACGACCGTCGCGATCTCGGACGTGGTGACCCCGCCGCGCAAGACCGAGATCCTCGAGGCGTATGACGCCAAGGCGGCCAAGGTCCAGGCGCAGTACGAGCGCGGTCTGATCACCGACGACGAGCGCCGTCAGGAGCTCATCGAGATCTGGACGCAGGCCACCAACGAGGTCGCCAAGGAGATGGAGGACAACCTCCCGCACGACAACACCATCTTCCGCATGGTGTCCTCGGGTGCCCGAGGCAACTGGTTCCAGCTGCGGCAGATCGCCGGTATGCGCGGTCTGATGGCCAACCCGAAGGGCGAGATCATCCCGCGCCCGATCAAGGCCAACTTCCGTGAGGGTCTGTCCGTGGGTGAGTTCTTCATCTCCACGCACGGCGCCCGCAAGGGCCTGGCGGACACCGCGCTGCGGACCGCCGACTCGGGTTACCTGACCCGGCGGCTGGTCGACGTCAGCCAGGACGTCATCATCCGTGAGGAGGACTGCGGCACCGAGCGTGGCGTCGTCCTGCCGATCGCGCAGAAGAACGCCCGCGGCGAGCTCGTCGAGCACGAGGACGTCGAGACCAGCGTGTATGCGCGCACCCTCGCCGAGGACGTCGTGCAGGACGGGGAGGTGCTCGCCGAGGCGGGCATGGACCTCGGTGACGTGGTCATCGACGCCCTGGTCGCGCACGGCGTGGAGAAGGTCCGGGTCCGTTCGGTGCTCACCTGTGAGTCCCGTGTCGGCACCTGCGCCCACTGCTACGGTCGTTCGCTGGCCACCGGCAAGATGGTCGACATCGGTGAGGCGGTCGGCATCATCGCCGCCCAGTCCATCGGTGAGCCCGGCACCCAGCTGACGATGCGCACCTTCCACACCGGTGGTGTGGCCGGTGACGACATCACCCAGGGTCTGCCGCGTGTCGTCGAGCTCTTCGAGGCCCGCACCCCCAAGGGAGTGGCGCCGATCGCCGAGGCCACCGGCCGCGTGCAGATCGAGGAGACCGACAAGGCGCGCCGGATCGTGCTGACGCCGGACGACGGCACCGACGAGCACGCCTACCCGGTGAGCAAGCGGGCCCGCCTGCTGGTCGCCGAGGGCGAGCACGTCGAGGTCGGCACCAAGCTGGTCCAGGGCGCCATCGACCCGAAGCAGATCCTGCGCATCCTCGGCCCCCGCTCGGTGCAGACGCACCTGGTCGACGAGGTGCAGCACGTCTACCGCCAGCAGGGTGTGTCGATCCACGACAAGCACATCGAGGTCATCGTGCGGCAGATGCTGCGCCGCGTGACGATCATCGACAACGGTGACGCCGAGCTGCTGCCCGGTTCACTGGCTGAGCGTGGTCGCTTCGAGGAGGAGAACCGTCGCGTGGTGTCCGAGGGTGGGCGTCCCGCCTCTGGCCGTCCCGAGCTCATGGGCATCACCAAGGCCTCGCTCGCGACCGACTCGTGGCTCTCGGCGGCCTCCTTCCAGGAGACCACCCGGGTGCTCACGGACGCGGCGATCCACGCCAAGTCCGACCCGCTGCTGGGGCTGAAGGAGAACGTGATCCTCGGCAAGCTGATCCCGGCCGGCACCGGTCTGCCCCGCTACCGCAACATCAAGGTGGAGCCGACCGAAGAGGCCAAGGCGGCGATGTACGCCATGCCGGACTACCAGCAGTTCGACTACACCGGGTTCGGCCCGGGGTCGGGCGAGGCGGTCCGTCTGGACGACGCGAGCCTCGGCTTCGACCGCGACTGAGTCACCGGGGAAGCCACACGGCATACCCGCGATCGCGAACGGGACGGACCCTGCGGGGGCCGTCCCGTTCGCGATTTGGTGCGGCCCCCGCCCGGGCGCTAAACTTGCGGACTGTGCGTGGGCTCACCCATGCGCGAGGGCACCCAGCAGCGATCACGTCGAAGCAGGTTCACGACGCGGCCGCGGCCAGGACCCGAACCTCTCGCCGGGCAGTCCATCGCGTGCCCCCACACGGTACGCGTCCTGGGAAGTGCAGGGGGGAGCGCCGGTCCGACACACCCGAACGCGGGGGTCGGAGCGGCACACGACAAGGAGCTCGTACCGCCCCGGCGGCCGCGAGCAGACCACAGACAACTGACGGAGAATCAGTGCCCACGATCAACCAGCTCGTCCGCAAGGGGCGCCAGGACAAGGTCACCAAGACCAACAGCCCGGCCCTCAAGGGCAGCCCCCAGCGACGCGGAGTCTGCACCCGCGTCTACACGACCACGCCCAAGAAGCCGAACTCCGCGCTGCGCAAGGTCGCGCGCGTCAAGCTGACGAGCGGCATCGAGGTCACCGCCTACATCCCCGGCGTCGGTCACAACCTGCAGGAGCACTCCATCGTGCTCGTGCGTGGCGGCCGGGTGAAGGACCTGCCGGGCGTGCGCTACAAGATCGTGCGCGGCTCGCTCGACACCCAGGGTGTCAAGGGTCGCAAGCAGGCACGCAGCCGCTACGGCGCGAAGAAGGAGAAGTAATGCCTCGCAAGGGACCCGCTCCGAAGCGCCCCCTCGTCATCGACCCGGTCTACGGCTCGCCGCTGGTCACCCAGCTGGTCAACAAGATCCTGCTGGACGGCAAGAAGTCCATCGCCGAGCGCACCGTCTACGGCGCACTCGAGGGCTGCAAGGCCAAGACCGGCACCGACCCCGTCGTCACGCTCAAGCGTGCCCTCGACAACATCAAGCCGGCCCTCGAGGTCAAGAGCCGCCGCGTCGGCGGCGCGACCTACCAGGTGCCCGTCGAGGTCAAGCCGGGTCGCTCCACCACCTTGGCCCTGCGTTGGATGGTCGGATACGCGCGCCAGCGCCGCGAGAAGACCATGACCGAGCGGCTGATGAACGAGATCCTCGACGCCAGCAACGGTCTGGGTGCCGCGGTCAAGCGCCGCGAGGACACCCACAAGATGGCCGAGTCCAACAAGGCCTTCGCGCACTACCGCTGGTAACCACTTCCCCCCCGGGCCACGTTCGCCGGCCCGGGGCGGACTACCGCGAACGGGGAGCAGCAGCCGGTATGCCGGCCGCGCACCAGCGTTCGCAGCCGCACCCACCTCACGAGACGAGACGAGAAAAGACACCGTGGCACTCGACGTCCTCACGGACCTGACCAAGGTCCGCAACATCGGCATCATGGCTCACATCGATGCCGGCAAGACGACGACCACCGAGCGGATCCTGTTCTACACCGGGATCAACTACAAGATCGGCGAGACGCACGACGGCGCGTCGACGATGGACTGGATGGAGCAGGAGCAGGAGCGCGGCATCACGATCACGTCGGCCGCGACGACGACCTTCTGGAAAGACAACCAGATCAACATCATCGACACGCCCGGGCACGTCGACTTCACGGTCGAGGTCGAGCGTTCCCTGCGCGTCCTCGACGGCGCGGTCGCCGTGTTCGACGGCAAGGAGGGCGTCGAGCCCCAGTCCGAGACCGTCTGGCGGCAGGCGGACACGTACAACGTGCCCCGCATCTGCTTCGTCAACAAGATGGACAAGCTGGGTGCCGACTTCTACTTCACCGTGCAGACGATCATCGACCGGCTGGGCGCGACCCCGCTGGTGGTCCAGCTGCCGATCGGTGCCGAGAACGACTTCATCGGTGTGGTCGACCTGGTCCGCATGCGGGCCCTGACCTGGCGCGGCGAGACCGTCAAGGGTGAGGACTACGACGTCGAGGAGATCCCGGCCGACCTGGCCGCCAAGGCCGCTGAGTACCACGAGAAGCTCGTGGAGCAGGTGGCCGAGGCCGATGACGAGCTGATGGAGAAGTACCTCGGTGGCGAGGAGCTCACCGTCGAGGAGATCCAGGCCGGCATCCGCCAGCTGACCATCTCGTCGCAGGCCTACCCGGTCATGTGCGGCACCGCGTTCAAGAACAAGGGCATCCAGCCCATGCTCGACGCGGTCGTCTCCTACCTGCCCTCGCCGGTCGACGTCCCGCCGATGGTGGGCCACGACCCGAAGGACCCGGAGAAGGAGATCATCCGCAAGCCCGACGCCAAGGAGCCGTTCTCGGCGCTGGCCTACAAGATCGCGGTGCACCCCTTCTTCGGCAAGCTGATCTACGTGCGGGTCTACTCCGGCCACGTGGAGTCGGGGACCGGGATCCTCAACTCGACCAAGGGCAAGAAGGAGCGCGTCGGCAAGCTGTTCCAGATGCACTCCAACAAGGAGAACCCGGTCGACAGCGCGAGCGCCGGCCACATCTACGCGTTCATCGGGCTGAAGGACACCAGCACCGGCGACACGCTCTGCGACGCGCAGGACCCGGTGGTCCTGGAGTCGATGAGCTTCCCCGAGCCCGTGATCCACGTGGCGATCGAGCCCAAGACCAAGGGTGACCAGGAGAAGCTCGGCACCGCGATCCAGCGGCTCGCCGAGGAGGACCCCACCTTCACGGTGCGTCAGGACGACGAGACCGGCCAGACCGTCATCGGCGGCATGGGCGAGCTGCACCTGGACATCCTGGTGGACCGGATGCGCCGCGAGTTCAAGGTCGAGGCCAACGTCGGCGCCCCGCAGGTGGCCTACCGCGAGACGATCCGTCGCACGGTCGAGAAGTACGACTACACCCACAAGAAGCAGACGGGTGGCTCGGGCCAGTTCGCGAAGGTCCAGATCACGTTGGAGCCGCTGGACACCCACGAGGGTGAGCTCTACGAGTTCGAGAACAAGGTGACCGGTGGGCGCATCCCGCGGGAGTACATCCCGAGCGTCGACCAGGGCATCCAGAGCGCCATGGAGCTCGGTGTCCTCGCGGGCTACCCGCTCGTGGGCATCAAGGCCACGCTGCTCGACGGCGCCTACCACGACGTCGACTCCTCGGAGATGGCGTTCAAGATCGCCGGTTCGATGGCGCTCAAGGAGGCCGTCCGCAAGGCCGACCCGGTGCTGCTCGAGCCGATGATGGCCGTCGAGGTGCGCACGCCCGAGGACTACATGGGCGACGTGATCGGCGACATCAACTCCCGCCGTGGCCAGATCCAGGCCATGGAGGACATCAGCGGTGCCAAGGTCGTCCGCGGCCTCGTCCCGCTGTCCGAGATGTTCGGGTACGTTGGCGACCTGCGGTCCAAGACCCAGGGGCGGGCCAACTACTCGATGCAGTTCGATTCCTACGCCGAGGTTCCCCGGAACGTCGCGGAGGAGATCATCAAGAAGATCCGAGGCGAGTGACGCGGGTAGACTCCCGCGCACGCAACCAACATCCCAACCCCAAACCCACAGACGCGCCACGTCCTGCCTGGTCGTACGGCGTTACACAACAAGTCCTGAGGAGGACCCCAGTGGCGAAGGCGAAGTTCGAGCGGACCAAGCCGCACGTCAACATCGGCACCATCGGTCACATCGACCATGGCAAGACGACGCTGACGGCAGCGATCTCCAAGGTCCTGCACGACAAGCACCCCGAGCTGAACCCGCAGTTTGCCTTTGACGACATCGACAAGGCACCTGAGGAGAAGCAGCGCGGCATCACGATCTCGATCGCGCACATCGAGTACCAGACCGAGGCTCGTCACTACGCCCACGTCGACTGCCCGGGCCACGCTGACTACGTCAAGAACATGATCACGGGTGCCGCGCAGATGGACGGCGCGATCCTCGTGGTCGCCGCGACCGACGGCCCGATGCCGCAGACCAAGGAGCACGTGCTCCTGGCCCGCCAGGTCGGTGTCCCCTACATCGTGGTGGCGCTCAACAAGGCCGACATGGTCGACGACGAGGAGATCATGGAGCTCGTCGAGATGGAGGTCCGCGAGCTGCTGTCCTCCTACGAGTTCCCCGGTGACGACCTCCCGGTCGTCAAGGTCTCGGCGCTCAAGGCGCTCGAGGGCGACGCCGAGTGGGGCGAGAAGATCATGGAGCTCATGGACGCGGTCGACACCGCCATCCCCGAGCCCGAGCGTGACATCGACAAGCCGTTCCTGATGCCCGTCGAGGACGTCTTCACGATCACCGGTCGTGGCACCGTCGTCACCGGCCGCATCGAGCGCGGTGTGCTCAAGGTCAACGAGGAGATCGAGATCGTCGGCATCCACGACGGTCCTCCCGCCAAGACGACCGTGACCGGCATCGAGATGTTCCGCAAGCTGCTCGACGAGGGTCGTGCGGGCGAGAACGTCGGCCTGCTGCTGCGCGGCACCAAGCGTGAGGACGTCGAGCGCGGGCAGGTCATCTGCAAGCCGGGCTCGATCACGCCGCACACCAACTTCGAGGGCAACGTCTACATCCTGTCCAAGGACGAGGGTGGCCGGCACACGCCGTTCTACGACAACTACCGTCCCCAGTTCTACTTCCGCACCACGGACGTGACGGGCGTCGTGCACCTGCCCGAGGGCGCCGAGATGGTCATGCCCGGCGACAACACCGAGATGACCGTTGAGCTGATCCAGCCCATCGCCATGGAGGAGGGCCTGAAGTTCGCCATCCGTGAGGGTGGCCGGACCGTGGGCGCCGGACGCGTCACCAAGATCAACAAGTGACCACACCAGTCACCGCCTGACCAGCTTCACCGCAAGGGCCCCGCAGCTTCGGCTGCGGGGCCCTTCGCCGTCCTCCGTATGCCGTGCCGCACCCCGGCGGGCCCCCGGGCCTGGAGGGCCGCAACGTCCTGCGTTGCGGTCGCCCCGGCAGCCAGGGCGCAGGACGTACCGCCGGGCCTGGGGAGGGATGGCTCGATTTGGTGGCAGGGCCCGGTGTCTGGCACTATTGACCAGTTGCTTGACGCGCGGTGCCGACCCATGTCGTCCACCGCCGTCCCTTGCAGCAACTGACTGTGCTCGACCCGGCAGGCAGGAGCAAGGGAAGCGCAAGCCCCGGCCTCGGCCGGTCTCCAGGACGATCCGCAGGCCTACCGCGCGAAAATCGCAGGGCCTGCACCGCGCGGAGGGTGCGACACACCCGAGCGCGGGGGTCGGAGGCCAGCACTGGTCGGCCATCAGCAGGCGGTAGACGAGAGAGAGTCAGACGAATCGATGGCGGGACAAAAGATCCGCATCCGGCTGAAGTCGTATGACCACGAGGTCATCGACAGCTCGGCGCGCAAGATTGTCGACACGGTGACCCGTGCCGGCGCGACGGTTGTCGGCCCCGTGCCGCTCCCGACGGAGAAGAACGTCTTCTGCGTCATCCGTTCGCCGCACAAGTACAAGGACAGCCGCGAGCACTTCGAGATGCGCACGCACAAGCGGCTCATCGACATCGTTGACCCGACGCCGAAGGCGGTCGACTCGCTGATGCGCCTCGACCTCCCGGCCGACGTCAACATCGAGATCAAGCTGTGAGAACGATGACCAACACCTCTACCAAGTTCCAGCGCACCGTCAAGGGCGTGCTCGGCGAGAAGCTCGGCATGACCCAGGTCTGGGATGCCGACAACCGGCTCGTGCCGGTAACCGTCGTCCAGGCCGGCCCGTGCGTCGTGACGCAGGTGCGCGCCGACGACACCGACCGTTACCAGGCCGTCCAGATCGCCTACGGCGCCATCGACCCGCGCAAGGTCAACAAGCCCATGAAGGGTCACTTCGACGCGGCCGGGGTCACCCCGCGCCGTCACCTGGTGGAGCTGCGGACGTCCGACGCGGCCTCCTACGAGCTCGGCCAGGAGATCACCGTGGAGACCTTCGAGGTCGGCCAGGAGATCGACGTGACCGGCACGACCAAGGGCAAGGGCTTCGCAGGCGTCATGAAGCGGCACGGCTTCCACGGCGTGAGCTCCTCCCACGGCGCGCACAAGAACCACCGCAAGCCCGGTTCCATCGGCGGGTGCGCCACCCCCGGCCGCGTGTTCAAGGGCATGCGGATGGCCGGTCGCATGGGCGGCGTGCGCCAGACCACCCAGAACCTCACGATCCACGCCGTGGACGCTGACAAGGGCCTGCTGCTGATCAAGGGTGCCGTTCCCGGTCCCCGCGGCGGCATCGTCCTGGTGCGCTCGGCTGTCAAGGGAGCCTGACGTCATGCCAACCATCGACATCATCGACCCGTTGGGCCAGGCCGCCGGCACGGTCGAGCTGCCCGCCGAGGTCTTCGACGTGCAGACCAACGTGCCGCTGATCCACCAGGTGGTCGTCGCCCAGCTCGCCGCGGCGCGCCAGGGCACGCACTCCACCAAGACCCGCGGCGAGGTCCGCGGCGGTGGCCGCAAGCCCTACCGCCAGAAGGGGACCGGCCGCGCCCGGCAGGGTTCGGTGCGTGCACCGCAGTTCGCCGGCGGTGGCACGGTGCACGGCCCGCAGCCGCGTGACTACGCGCAGCGGACGCCCAAGAAGATGAAGGCCGCCGCCCTGCGCGGTGCCCTGTCCGACCGGGCCCGGCACGGCCGGGTCCACGTGCTCAGCGCGCTGGTGGACGGCGACACACCGTCGACCAAGGCCGCCTGGGCCGTGCTCGAGGGCCTCACCGAGCGCCAGAACCTGCTCGTGGTGGTCGACCGCGCCGACGAGATCGGCCGCAAGAGCCTGCGCAACCTGGACAGCGTGCACGTGCTCGTCGCCGACCAGCTCAACACGTATGACGTGCTGTGCGCCGACGACGTCGTCTTCACCCAGACGGCGCTCGAGTCCTTCCTGGCCGGGCCGGCCAAGAAGGCGACGTCCGACGAGGAGGACACCAAGTGAGCACGCTCGCCAAGAACCCGCGCGACATCCTGTTCGCCCCGGTCGTCTCGGAGAAGTCCTACGGGCTGCTCGACGAGGGCAAGTACACGTTCGTCGTCGACCCGCGTGCCAACAAGACCGAGATCAAGATCGCCGTCGAGGAGATCTTCGGCGTCAAGGTCGAGTCGGTCAACACGATGAACCGCAAGGGCAAGGCCCGTCGTACGCGATTCGGTGTCGGCAAGCGCAAGGACACCAAGCGCGCGATCGTCACGCTCAAGGAAGGCTCGATCGACATCTTCGGCACGGTCGCCTGACCGCCGGGATCCGACAGACATCCGAGAGACCGATCAGAGAAGACTGAGGACTCCACAGCATGGGTATCCGTAAGTACAAGCCCACGACGCCAGGCCGTCGCGGCTCCAGCGTCGCCGACTTCGTCGAGGTGACGCGCTCGACGCCGGAGAAGTCGCTGGTGCGGCCGATCAGCAAGACCGGTGGCCGCAACAACGCCGGGCGCATCACCACGCGCCACATCGGTGGCGGACACAAGCGCGCCTACCGGGTGATCGACTTCCGTCGCCACGACAAGGACGGCGTGCCGGCCACGGTCGCGCACATCGAGTACGACCCCAACCGCACGGCGCGGATCGCGCTGCTGCACTACGCGGACGGCGAGAAGCGCTACATCCTGGCTCCGAGCCGCCTGCGTCAGGGCGACGCGGTCGAGAACGGCGCCGGTGCCGACATCAAGCCGGGCAACAACCTGCCGCTGCGCAACATCCCCACCGGTACGGTCATCCACGCGATCGAGCTCCGTCCCGGCGGCGGCGCCAAGATCGCGCGCTCGGCCGGTACCCGCGTGCAGCTCGTCGCCAAGGAGGGTCGCTTCGCCCAGCTGCGTATGCCGTCCGGCGAGATCCGCAACGTGGACGCGCGCTGCCGCGCCACGGTCGGTGAGGTCGGCAACTCCGAGCAGAGCAACATCAACTGGGGCAAGGCCGGCCGGATGCGCTGGAAGGGCAAGCGCCCCAGCGTCCGCGGTGTCGTGATGAATCCGGTGGACCACCCGCACGGTGGTGGCGAGGGCAAGACGTCCGGTGGACGTCACCCGGTCAGCCCGTGGGGCCAGGCCGAGGGCCGCACCCGTCGGCCCGGCAAGGAGAGCGACAAGCTCATCGTGCGTCGCCGTCGTACCGGCAAGAAGAAGCGCTAATCGTGAGGCGACAGCGAACGAGCATCGCAGGAGCGACGCGAGTGTGGAGCCGAACAATGGAAACCGAGGTCTAGGAAACATGCCACGCAGTCTGAAGAAGGGCCCGTTCATCGACGACCACCTCGCCAAGAAGGTGGACGCCCAGAACGAAGCGGGCACCAAGACCGTCATCAAGACCTGGTCGCGTCGCTCCATGATCAGCCCCGACATGCTCGGCCACACGCTGGCCGTGCACGACGGCCGCAAGCACGTCCCGGTCTTCGTGACCGAGTCGATGGTCGGCCACAAGCTCGGCGAGTTCGCTCCGACCCGCACGTTCAAGGGTCACGAGAAGGACGACCGCAAGGGCCGCCGCCGCTGAGCGGTGGACCCACACACACTCGAATGACTTCGAACGAAAGCAAAGGGACAGCGATGGAAGCCAAGGCGCAGGCGCGGCACGTCCGTGTCACGCCCATGAAGGCCCGCCGCGTCGTGGACCTCATCAGGGGCAAGCAGGCGAGCGAGGCGCTCGCGGTGCTGCAGTTCGCACCGCAGGCCGCGAGCGAGCCGGTGCGCAAGGTGCTCGAGAGCGCCATTGCCAACGCCCGGGTCCACGCCGAGGCCGCCTCCGAGAGTTTCGACGAGCGCGCACTGGTGGTGAGCGGGGCATACGTGGACGAAGGACCGACCATGAAGCGGTTCCGCCCGCGTGCCCAGGGCCGGGCCAGCCGGATTCTCAAGCGCACGAGCCACATCACGGTGCACGTGACTGACAACAGCACAGCGGCCACGTCCGCGCGTGCGACGGGAGGGACTCGCTAATGGGTCAGAAGGTCAACCCGAACGGTTTCCGTCTCGGCATCACGACCGACCACACCAGCCGTTGGTTCGCCGACAGCACCAAGGACGGCCAGCGTTACCGCGACTACGTCAAGGAAGACGTCGCGATCCGCAAGCTGATGTCCACGGGCATGGAGCGGGCCGGCATCGCCAAGGTCGAGATCGAGCGCACCCGTGACCGCGTCCGCGTCGACATCCACACGGCACGTCCGGGTATCGTCATCGGCCGCCGCGGCGCCGAGGCCGACCGCATCCGCGGCGAGCTCGAGAAGCTGACCGGCAAGCAGGTCCAGCTCAACATCCTCGAGGTGAAGAACCCCGAGCTCGATTCGCAGCTGGTGGCCCAGGGCATCGCCGAGCAGCTCTCGGCCCGAGTGTCCTTCCGCCGTGCCATGCGCAAGGGCATGCAGTCCTCGCTGCGCGCCGGCGCCAAGGGCATCCGGGTGCAGTGCTCCGGCCGCCTCGGCGGCGCGGAGATGTCCCGCAACGAGTTCTACCGCGAGGGACGAGTTCCGCTGCACACGCTGCGCGCCAACATCGACTACGGCTTCTACGAGGCCAAGACGACGTTCGGCCGGATCGGCGTGAAGGTCTGGATCTACAAGGGCGACCTGACCGCCAAGGAGCTCGCCCGCGAGCAGGCGGCCGCTCCGTCCCGTCCGAGCCGTGGTCCCCGCCGTGACGGTGGCGACCGCCCCGGCCGCGGTCGCCGTCCCGGTGGCCGCCAGGAC
>NZ_VOHR01000130.1 GCF_009192725.1 Segeticoccus rhizosphaerae
ATCGACGGTGGCTTGGGGCGGGTGTGGCGCTGAGCCTGGCAACGCTCATCCTGCAGATCTCCTTTCCAGTGGGGCTGGCGATTGCACTTGTCGGTCTGACCGCCGGTCAGGCGCTGGACGCCATCGCCGCGCTGCTGCAGACCTCCGCGGAGGCCGTGCGGGCCAGGGCGTTACCGCAGATCCACGAGCTGGTCGCCGACGGCCTGCTGGTGCGCCCGGAGAGGTGATGGCCCGCCGCAGCCGCCTGCCGCCGGTTCAGGCGAGTTGCCAGGACCGCTTGGACAGGCCGTACCAGAACCCCTCGATCGAGCTGGTGGCCTCGCCGAGCGATCCGCCGCCCGACTCGTAGGACGCCCCGAGCGACACGAAGAGCGGTGCGAAGTGCTCCGTGCGGGGGTGCGCCTCGTGGGCGGCCGGGGCGCGGTGCAGGAAGTCGATCAGCGCGTCCACGTCACCGCCCTCGATGACCTCGCGGCTCCACGCGTCGAACTCCTGCGAGGCGGTCGGCGCAGGGGCGTCGGCGGGGGCGTGCGGGTTGAACCAGCGCAGGTTGTGGGTGGTGAACCCCGACCCGATGATCAAGGTGCCCTGGTCACGCAACGGCGCGAGGCGGCGGCCGAGCCCGAAGAGCCCGGCCGGGTCCAGCGTGGGCATGGACAGCTGGACGACGGGCACATCCGCCTCCGGATACATCTCGACCAGCGGCACGTAGGCCCCGTGGTCCAGCCCACGGCTCTCCTCGCGGTGCACTGTGCTGCCGGGTGAGGCGAGCAGCTTGCTGACGTCGTCGGCGAGCTCTGGTGCACCGGGCGCGGCATACGTGACGTCGTAGTAGCGCTGGGGGAAGCCCCAGAAGTCATAGACCAGCGGCACCGTCGAGGTGGACGACAGCGTCACCGGCGCGGCCTCCCAGTGCGCGGAGACCATGAGGATGTTCCTGGGCCGGGGCAAGGCCGCCGACCAGGTCGCGAGCTCCCGGGTCCAGGTGGCGTCGTCGGCCAGCGGGGGAGCGCCGTGGCTGAGGTAGAGGACCGGCATACGCGTTGTCTCGGACATGACCACAGTCTACCCTATAGTTGAACGTTCAACTAATGTATGACGTGACTCACCACCGCCGCGATGCTTATCCGCTCACGGTCTGCCAGCCGGACGCGTTACGGTCTACCCGCACCACCACGTCCGAGCAGCGACGAATCCGCTGCACGTGGGGAGCAGGACAAGGGGTATTCCGTGGCAGCAGCAACCGGCCGCAAACTGGTCATCGTCGAATCTCCGGCCAAGGCCAAGAAGATCGGCGAGTTCCTCGGCAAGGACTACGACGTCGACGCCAGCGTCGGGCACATTCGCGACCTTCCCACCCCCAGCGAGATGCCGGCGGACATGAAGAAGGGTCCCTACGGCAAGTTCGCTGTGGACGTGAACAACGGGTTCGATGCCTACTACGTCGTCGACCCCGACAAGAAGAAGAAGGTCTCCGAGCTCAAGCGGCTGCTCAAGGGCGCAGACGAGTTGCTGCTCGCCACCGATGAGGACCGCGAGGGAGAGGCCATCGCCTGGCACCTGCTCGAGGTGCTCAAGCCCAAGGTTCCCGTCAAGCGGATGGTCTTCCACGAGATCACCAAGGAGGCGATCCAGCGCGCGGCCCACGAGACGCGTGACCTGGACACCCGCCTGGTCGACGCGCAGGAGACCCGCAGGATCCTCGACCGCCTCTACGGTTACGAGGTTTCGCCGGTGCTGTGGCGCAAGGTGCGCCAGGGCCTGTCCGCCGGTCGCGTGCAGTCGGTCGCGACTCGCATGGTGGTCGAGCGGGAGCGTCTGCGGATGGCCTTCCGCAGCGCGTCCTACTGGGACGTCGAGGGCGAGTTCGCGCCCGAATCCGCTGCGGGGCAGGCCTTCACGGCCCGGCTGACCGGCGTCGACGGGCGCCGGGTGGCCTCCGGCCGTGACTTCAAGGACGACGGCACCCTCAAGGCCGACAACGTCGTCCACCTGGACGAGGCTGCCGCCACGGCGATCGCGATCAGCGTCACCGCGGCCGACGTCTCGGTCACGAGCGTCGCCGAGAAGCCTTATACCCGCAGGCCTTCCGCGCCCTTCACCACCTCCACCCTGCAGCAGGAGGCGAGCCGGAAGCTGCGGATGAGCAGCAAGAACGCCATGCGCGTGGCCCAGCGGCTCTACGAGAACGGCTACATCACCTACATGCGCACGGACTCCACGACGCTGTCGGAGTCGGCGCTCACCGCCGCCCGTGGCCAGGCACGTGACCTGTATGGCGCGGAGTACGTCCCCGACGCACCCCGCCGCTACGAGAAGAAGGTCAAGAACGCCCAGGAGGCGCACGAGGCGATCCGCCCGGCGGGTGATCGGTTCCGCACTCCCGCGCAGGTCGCCGGCGAGCTGCGCGGCGAGGAGTTCGCGCTCTACGAGCTGGTCTGGAAGCGCACCGTCGCCTCACAGATGGCCGACGCCCGCGGGTCGACCGCAACCGTCAGGCTCGGTGCCACGCTGTCCGACGGCCGGACCGTCGAGTTCTCGGCCAGCGGCACCGTCATCACCTTCCGCGGGTTCCTCGCGGCCTATGAGGAGGGGCGCGACGAGGAGACCCTCGCCCGGTCCGCCCAGGAGGCCGAGGAGCGCCGGCTGCCCAAGCTGTCCGAGGGCGTCGCGCTCGACGTGCTGCGTGCGGAGGCCGACGGCCACGAGACCAGCCCGCCCGCTCGTTATACGGAAGCCACGTTGGTCAGGGCCATGGAGGAGAAGGGGATCGGGCGACCCTCGACCTACGCCGCCACCGTGGGCACGATCCAGGACCGTGGCTACGTGCGCAACCGCGGCTCGGCGCTGATCCCGACCTGGCTGGCCTTCGCCGTGACCCGGCTGCTCGAGGAGCACTTCTCGACGCTGGTCGACTACGACTTCACCGCGTCGATGGAGGAGGACCTCGACCAGATCGCGGGTGGCCAGCGGGAGCGCGTGGAGTGGCTGGAGCGCTTCTACTTCGGTGACGAGGCGCAGTCCGTCGAGGGGTTGCGCCACCTGGTCGACGACCTCGGGGAGATCGATGCCCGGGAGATCTCGACGATCCCCATCGGCGACGGCATGGTCGTCCGGGTGGGCCGGTACGGGCCCTACGTCGAGGAGGTCGTGCCCGAGGGCGTCGACCCGGCGACCGGTGAGGTGACCGACGGGGCCTTGGTCGAGGGCGCGGGCAAGCCCCGGCGGGCCACCATCACCGACGACCTGGCGCCCGACGAGATGACGCCGGCCAAGGCCCGCGAGCTGCTCGAGGCTGCTGCGGACGACGGGCGGGTGCTCGGTCAGGACCCGGAGACCGGGCGCGACATCATCGCCAAGTCGGGCCGCTACGGTCCTTATGTCACCGAGGTGCTGCCCGATGAGCTGGCGGCCAAGAAGGGCAAGGCCAAGGTCAAGCCCAGGACGGCCAGCCTGTTCCAGGACATGGACCTGGCCACGATCGACCTGGAGACCGCGCTGCGGCTGCTCAGCCTGCCCCGGGTGGTCGGTACGGACCCGGAGTCGGGCGACGACATCACGGCGCAGAACGGTCGCTACGGCCCCTACCTCAAGAAGGGCACGGACTCGCGCTCGTTGCAGTCGGAGCCGCAGCTGTTCACCATCACGCTCGAGGAAGCGCTCGCGATCTACGCCCAGCCCAAGCAACGCGGACGGGCGGCCGCCACCGCGCTGAAGGAGCTCGGCGAGGACCCGGCGTCCGGCAAGCCGGTGGTGGTCAAGGACGGCCGGTTCGGGCCCTACGTCACGGACGGCGAGACCAACGCCACGCTGCGCAAGGACGATGACCCCGACGCGATCACGCCCGCGCGGGGCTTCGAGCTGCTCGCGGAAAAGCGCGCCAAGGGGCCGACGACCCGCAAGCGGACCACGCGCAAGACCACCAAGAAGACCGCGAAGAAGACGGCAAAGAAGGCGACCAAGAAGTCCAGCACCTGACCCACCCCTGCTCCGCCCAGGCGCCTTTGCTCACCTCAAACCGGTCCTGGGCCGGGCGGGAGCGGTCTGAGACGAGCAAAGCGGTCTGACGCGAGCACAGGTGTCAGTCGCGGGGCGCTCGGTGCCGGCGGTCGGCCAGGCCCTGCAGCACCGTGCGCGCCGTCCCCCACAGGCCGCGGCGGAACAACAGCACGATCACGATGAAGATCGAGCCGGTGATGATGCCGATGCCATCGAAGCCGATCGTGGCCAGCTTGTCCTCGAGCAGCACCACCAGGGCCGCCCCCACGGGGCCTCCCCACAGGGTGCCGATCCCGCCGAGCACGGGCAGTACGACCTTGCCCGAGGTGGTCCAGGCCAGCTCCTGCAGCGACGCGAAGCCGTGGCTGATCGAGAAGACGCCGCCCGCGAGCCCGGCCAGCCCGGCCGACAGCACGAAGACCACCACCTTGTAGCGCTCCACGTCATACCCGAGGGCCCTGGCCCGGGCGGGGTTGTCGCGGATGGCCACCAGGACGCGGCCGAACGGCGAGTGCAGGATCCGCCAGGCGGCCCAGGCGCCGAGCAGGATGAGCCCGACGGCGGCGTAGTAGAAGTAGAACGCGTCGGTCTCCACCTGCTCGATCCCGAAGAAGCTCCTGGGGATTCCCTGCAGGCCGTTCTCGCCTCCGGTCAGGCTGTGCCACTGGTTGGCGACGAAGTAGATCATCTGCGCGAAGGCCAGCGTGACCATGGCGAAGTAGATGCCCGTGCGGCGCACGGACAGGTAGCCGATCGGCACGGCGATGAGCATGGCGAAGAGCATGCCGCCGAGGATCGCGACCGGGAACGGCACACCGACGTGTATGGCGATCAGTCCGGTCACGTAGGCCGAGGAGCCCCAGAAGGCCGCGTGACCGAAGGAGAGCAGCCCGGTGTAGCCGAGCAGCAGGTCGACCGAGATCGCGAACAGCGCCCACGCGGCGATGTCCATCGCGACCGGCGGGTAGACGAACCAGGGCAGCGCGATGGCAGCGACCAGACCGATGGCGAGCAGCACCCAGCGCACGGTGCTGCGCCGTGCCGGCGCGACCTCGGCGGTCTGCTCGAGCTGGGCTGTGGGAGCCGACTGCTCGGTCATGCTGTCTCCTGACGCCCGAAGAGGCCGGCCGGCCGCACCAGGATGACCAGCGCCATGAGGACGAAGATGGCGATCTGTGAGAAGGACGAGGCGTAGGCCTGGCCGTAGGCCTCCACGAGCCCGACGAGGAAGCCCGCGACGACCGCGCCGAGGACCGAGCCCAGGCCGCCGATCACCACCACCGCAAACAGGATGATCACGAAGTTGCCGCCCATGTCTGCGGTGATCGCGCGGAACGGCGCCGCGAGCACCCCGGCCAGACCGGCGAGCCCGATGCCGAACCCGAAGACCGGTGTCACCCAACGGTTCACGTTGATGCCGAGGGCGCGGGTGCGCTCCGGCTCCTCGGTCGAGGCGCGGACGATCATGCCGATGCGGGTGCGGGTGAGCAGCAGCCACACCAGGACGCAGACGAGCATGGAGAAGGCGAACACGAAGACCTGGTAGGTCGGCAGGCTCAGTGATCCCAGGTGGAGTTGGCCCCGCAGCCCGGCAGGCTGTTCGTAGGGGAGGCCGGACACGCCATACCGACGCTTGACCAGGTCGACCAGCACCAGGGCGATGCCGAAGGTGAGCAGGAAGTTGTAGAGCACGTCGAGCCGCAGCAGCCACTGCACGAAGACGCGTTCGAGCAGGACGCCGAAGAGGAACATCAGGATCGGCACGATGACCAACGCTGGCCAGAAGTGCAGACCCACGACGTCGAGGAGCACCGCGGACACCACTGCCCCGAGCATGTAGCAGGCGCCGTGGGCGAAGTTGACCACACCGAGCACGCCGAAGATCACGGCGAGCCCGAGGGCTGCCAGGGCGTAGAAGCCGCCGGCTGCCAGGCCCTGCAACGTGTACTGGATGAAGGCACTCATGACTTCCTCTGGTCGCTCCTCGACCGTCCGGTGGTCAGAGCGAGCACGCCTTCGAGACCGGTTCGTAGGCGTCGGCGGCGGGGATCGTGTTGATGATCTTCTCGTAGTCCCAGGGCTCGTTGACCTCGCTCTTCTTCTTCACCTCGGCGAGGTAGGTGTCGTGGATGACGTTGTGGTCGGCGCGCACCTCACCGTCACGGAGGAAGACGTCGTTGAGCTTCTTGCCCTCGAGCTCGCCGACCACCGCGTCCGAGTCGTCGGTGCCGGCCCGCTGGACCGCCTCGAGGTACTGCAGCGCGGCGGAGTAGTTCGCGGCGTGGGCGAACGACGGCCGGGTGTCGGTCTTCTCCTTGAACCGGTCGGCCCACTCGCGGTTCTTCTTGTCGAAGTTCCAGTACCACGCATCGGTGAAGGTGGTGCCCGCGAACTGGTCGACGCCGAGCGAGTGGATGTCGGTGATGAACATCAGGCCCACCGCCAGCGTCGCCTTGTCCCGCATCCCCGACTGGTTGAACTGCTTGACGAAGTTGATCAGGTCACCGCCAGCGGCCATGGTGCCGATCACGTCGGGTTTGCTCGAGGCGGCCTTGGTGATGAAGGTGGCGAAGTTGTCGTTGGGGAAGGGCGTCGGGATGCTCTGCTGCACCGTGCCGCCCCCCTCCTTGATCGCGGAGGTGAACGACTTGTTCATGTCCTGGCCGAACGCGTAGTCGGGATAGACCAGGCTCCACTTCTTCCCACCGTTCTTCACCTGGCTCGCGGCGCCCTTGGCGAGCATCGCCGTGTCGTAGGCCCAGTGGAAGGTGTACTTGTTGCACGAGGCACCCGTCAGCTCCGTCGTCCCGGCGCCCACGTCGATGAAGAGCTTCTTCTTCTGCTTGGCCACCCCTGCCACCGCGAGCGCCGCCGACGAGGTGGGCACGTCGAGGATGATGTCGGCCTTCTGCCGGTCATACATCTCCTGCGCCTTGGTGTTGGCGATGTCCGGCTTGTTCTGGTGATCCGCGCTGATCACCTCGATGTCGGACGCGACGGCCTTGTCGCCGTACTTCTTCTGGTAGTCGGCGACGGCCATCTTGACGGCCTCGACGCTGTTGGGCCCGGACAGGTCCTTGTAGACGCCGGACTGGTCGTTGAGCACGGCGAGCACGACCTTGTCGTCGCTGATCTTGCCGCCCCCCGCGCTCGGACCGCCGCCGCCACAGCCGGCGAGCACCAGCGCACCGGTCATGCAGGCCGCGATCGCGGCGCTCTTGGTCTTGCGTGCCATGTCGACTCCTTGGGGGTCAGCGGGTGGAGGTGGTGGGTCAGATGCCGAGGTGCTCGAGCAGCTCGTGCTCGCGGGCCTGGAACTGCGCGTTGTCCAGCTGCTCGACGACGCGGCCCTGGGCCAGCAGGTAGTGGCGGTCGGCGACGGTGGCCGCGAAGGTGACGTTCTGCTCCACGAGCAGGACACCGACGCCGTGGTCGGTGATCTGGCGGATGATCTCGCCGATGCGCTGGACGATGACCGGGGCCAGGCCCTCGCTGGGCTCGTCGAGGAGCAGCAACGAGGAACCCATGCGCAGCACCCGGGCCATCGCGAGCATCTGCTGCTCGCCACCCGACAGCTGGGTGCCCATGGAGGCCCGCCGGTCGGCCAGCGCCGGGAACGCCTCGTAGATCTGCTCGACCGGCCAGGCGCGGTCGGCGGAGACGACGGGGGGAAGCGTGAGGTTCTCCTCGACGGTGAGGCTCGCGTAGATCCCACGGTCGTCGGGGACCCAGCCGATCCCTGCCCGGGCCCGGGCGTTGGGGGAGAGGCGGTCGAGGTCGCGCTCGTCGAGGCGCAGCTGCCCCTCGAGGCTGCGGTGCAGGCCCATGACACACCGCAGCAGCGTCGTCTTGCCGGCGCCGTTGCGGCCCACCAGGGTGGCGACCTCACCCTCGTGCACCGCGAGGGACACGTCGGTCAAAACCTGCGCCTCGCCATACCAGGCAGACAGGCACGTCACCTCAAGCATGGGGTTGTCCGAGGTATGCCGTGACCACGTCAGGGTTGGTGCGCACCTCGTCGTAGGTCCCCTCGGCGAGGATCTCGCCCTGCTGCAGGACGGTCACCCGGTCGGCGAGGCTGCCCACGACGTGCATGTTGTGGTCGACGAGAACGACGGTGCGGCCGGTGGCGATCCGCCGCACCAGCTCGATGGTGCGGTCCACGTCTTCCAGACCCATGCCGGCGGTCGGCTCGTCGAGTAGCAGCAGCTTGGGGTCGAGGGCCAGCGCGAGCGCGAGCTCGAGGGCCCGCTTCTGCCCGTAGGCGAACTGGCCGGCCGGGCGGTGGGCGGGGTGCGCCATACCGACCTGGTCGAGCAGCTCGTCGGCGCGTCCGTGGAAGGTCGCGAGGCGGCGCTCGGACTGCCAGAACCGCCGGCCGAGCCCGGTCGGGGAGGCGAGCGCCAGCTCGAGGTGCTCGAGGGCGGTCAGCTGGTCGAACAGGCTGGTGATCTGGAAGGAACGGGCGACGCCGAGGTGCGCGATCTGCTCGGGCTGCTGCCCGGTGATGTCGCGGCCCTCGAGGGTGATCGTGCCCGAGGTCGGGGTGAGGAATCCGGTGAGCAGGTTGAACAACGTCGTCTTGCCCGCGCCGTTGGGCCCGACCAACGCCTGGACCGTGCCCCTCTCGATGTCGAGGTCGACGCCGCGGACCGCCTGGAAGCCACGGAACTCCTTGGTGAGCCCGCGAGTTGCGAGCAGGACCTCGCGCTCCGTGCGGGCCGGTGCCATGGGACTCCCTTCGAGCATCGCGGCTCGGCCGCAGCGAGGGGCCGAGTGCCAGAACGCTAGGGCCGCGCGCCGCGGGCCATCTATGGGCCCGGGGGACACGAACCGGCCCCGCACCATATCGGCGGAGCACACCCCTGTCGGGTCAGGCGTCGCCGGCGACGGAGCGGCGGTGCAGCTCGCGCATCTCCTCATCGAGCCCGGTCACGGGCCCTTCCACCGCGACCTGAGGGGCCACCTCCTGGACCGGGATGGGGCGCACCGGCGAGTCGGGCGCGCCGAGCTCGCGGCGCCAGCCGACCAGCTGCGCGGAGGAGTGGATGTAGACGATCCGCCCCAGTCCGACCCAGCCGTGCGCGGCCGAGCACATCGGACAGTGCTCACCCGAGGTGAAGACGCTGGCCGCCGCGCGCTCCGGCGCGGTGAGGTGGCTCGCCGCCCACCGCGCCAGCGCGAACTCCGGGTGCCGCGTCTCGTCGCCGCGCGACACCTCATGGTTGCGGTCCTCGGCCAGCATGGTGCCGTCGCCGCCGACCAGCACCGAGCCGAAGGGGCCGTCGCCGTCGGCCAGCGCCTCACGCGCCAGCTCGATGCAGCGGCGCAGGTGCCCCAGCTCGGCCTCGTTGGGCTGGTATGCCGTCATCCTCGCTCCCGTCCCCGTCGTGGCAGTCCGGGGCCCAGCCTAGGCCGGGCCCCGGCGGATCTTCGTGACGTTTTCGGTCGCTGTGGGCGAGCGGGGACCGGGAGGATCAGGTGGTGGGGGTGACGGCGCCGAGGGCCTTGTCGAGGTCGACGATCAGGTCGCTGGGGTCCTCGAGGCCGACCGAAAGGCGCAGCACCGACGCGGCCGGGCGTGCCTCGGGCGCGACGGGCCGGTGGGTCAGCGACGCCGGGTGCTGGATGAGGCTGTCGACGCCGCCGAGCGACACGGCGTGGGTGATGAGCTGCACCGCGTCCGCGACCTGCGCGGCCGCGGCATACCCACCGCGCACGCTGAAGGCGAGCACCGCTCCGGGACCGGACATCTGGCGTCCGACGAGTCCCTGCGGGTCGCATCCGGCGAGGCCGGGGTAGTGGACCGCGTCGACAGCGGGCTGTTCGGCGAGCCACTCGGCGAGCCGGCGGGCGCCGTCCTGCTGGGCGCGGACGCGGATGGTCAGGGTCTGCAGCCCACGGTGCAGCTGGTAGGCCGCGATCGGGTGCAGCAGCCCGCCGGTGAGCGCGCGCACCTGGCGCAGCCGGCTCGACCACTCGGGGCCGGCCGCG
>NZ_VOHR01000131.1 GCF_009192725.1 Segeticoccus rhizosphaerae
CCCAGCCCGAGACCGGAGGTGAACACCTGCCCGCACTGACCGCGTGAACCCCCACGAAGGAGCACGCAGCGTTACACCACCTGAGGGGACTTGACCACCGCATCTTCCGGGAGGCGCGTGCGGGCACGGGACTCTAGGGTGGCGCCGTGCAGAGTGACCAGTGACGGCGGCGGCAAGCCTCGTAGGGGCCATCATCGGCGCAGGCGCTGCCTGACAAACTCAGTACCTGCGACTGAGGCGTTTACGAAGGACTGAATCTGACCATGAGCGGAAGCTAGCCATCGTGGAGGTACTTGTTCGGGCCCAAGCAGTCGACCTGCGGGCTGAGAACATGGCGCTGCTGGCCTCCAACGCCGGCCCTTTGTACGGCCTGGTTGCGCGGGTTTTGAGCAGCGCGGCACCTCTGAACTATGCGGAAATGGCGGAGAGCCTAAGTTCCGATGCCGACGCACTGAGCCGAGCCGCCGCACAAGTCTGGCTCTTCGGAGACGACCAGACCGTGAAGTTGACAAACGCTGTCGTTCTCGCGGCGGCCGACGTGGTCACTGCGCACACGGCCCAAGCGGGAAGGCGCCTAACGACTGTGCTGAACGTCGCGGTTTTTGGCTGGCTACCCTACGATGGGGAAGGGGTCGCACGAGCACAACAAGCGCTCGCTAAGACTCGACGAGCACTGACGGATCACACGCGTCAAGCCCTGAAACTGAAGCCTGTCGACGTCTTTGGCCTGCCAGTTCCTCCACCCGGCTAGGCAACGTGCCCGTCGCGTTTCTAGGATCCGCCCGTTGGATTCGAATCCGCGCTATCGCGTTGAGAGGTCGCGACCACACGGCCAGCTCGCCACGGATCCACTGCAGCAGGTGCGCCACTGCCGTGCCATTAACGATGCCGCGGCAGCGACGTGGTCACGGTTGAGTCGGTACAACTTGGCTGGCGGCCGTTTCCTCGCGCAGCACGATCCCGGACTGGGACAAGGCACCGAGGACCTCATTCGCGCCACTGTCCCACCTGGCCGTCGGTGAGCGCGGCCACCAGGCGGCCCCTGAGTGGCTCGGTAGTCCGTGCGAGCACCACGAGCATCGCCCTGTGTGCGCTACGGATCACCGAGCTGATCGGCTTGACAGGTCCACCGAATATCACCGCGATTGTGCACCACACCAACTGATCAAGTGGGAAACCACGCAATTGACTGCTATGCCACGCATGCCCAAGGTCCCGGGCCCAGCAGGCACGCGCGCCGGGATAGTCCGGAGCCGGGTCATCAGATGGTGTACCACCGAGGCGGTATTCGAGACGGAAGCGACCACTTCCACGGCCAAGAGCCCTGCCTGAGACGGAGGACGACCCGGCCGGTTGAGAACTGTGGAGGAATCATGACCGACTTCGACGCACTGCCTGCCCTCCTGTCCGTACCCAAGACGGCCAAGTTGCTCGGCTTGAGCAGGGCCAGCGCCTACCGATTCGCGGCATCCGGCGTCCTTCCGACGCGGCGTCTGGGTGGCCGGGTCTACGTCATCACGTCCAAGCTCGTGGCGTTCATCAACGGCGACCAGGACGTGGCATGAGTCAGCGGCGCATGATCCACGGGGTCACGGTCTACCGGGAGAACTCCTCTTGGGCCTACAGACTCGAGGCCCACTCCGACCCACTGACCGGGAAGCGGGTTCGCCCGTACCGAGGGGGCTTCGGCTCCGAGGAAGAGGCGCTGACTCGGGCACTCGAGGCGAAGAAGCTGCTGGACTCGGGTCGTCCGGCGCACCCGCGGAAGATCAGGGTCAAGGACTTCTTCGCTCAGTGGTTGGCAACCGTGGAGGTCGACCTGAAGAGCACCGCCACGCAGAGCTACCGGGACATCATCGCCACCTACATCGTGCCCATCCTGGGCGACCGATGGCTGCCCGACCTCACGGTCCCCACCATCAACGCCTTCTACCGGCACCTCTTCGAGAACGGTCGCCGCAAGGGGGACAGCAACTGGCGGATGTACGCCTACTGGATGACCCACCAGGACGAGCGCGCCGGCTTGGGCCCAGCGCCGGCGGTCCTCGCAGCTGCCGCCGGCACCACCTTGTCCTCGGCGCAGAAGGCCGCTCGACGCTACCGACAGGGACGCGTTCCAAGCGAGTATGACGCCGGGCTGAGCTCGAAGTCGGTCAGGAACGTCCACGTGGTCATGCGCAAGGCGCTCCGGGACGCGGTCACGTGGGGGCTCCTGAACGTCAACCCGGCCGAGCATGCAGTGGTCCCCCGCTCCCGGCAGCCAGAGCGGCGGATCTGGACGGTCCAGGAGCTGGCTCGCTGGCTTCGACTGGCCATCGACGACCGCTTCGGCGCCATGTGGCTGCTCGCTGCGACCACAGGGATGCGACGGTCCGAGCTGGCTGGAGTGCGTCGCAGCATGCTCGACCTGGACAACCAGCGACTCCGCGTCGAGGGCACCCGGGTCGTGGTCGCGGGCCACGCTCGAGAGTCGGACGGCAAATCTGCCGCCGGCCGGCGCGGGATCTCGTTGGACTCCTTCACCTGCGAGGAGCTGCGCAGACTCCTCGACCTTCTCCAGGAGGAAGCGGCCGCCTACGGCCAAGACTACCCCTCACATGGCCTACTGATGGTCAACGAGCTCGGCCGTCCGCTGCACCCGGACACCATCACGGCGCGCTTCAACCGACTCGTCGACCGGGCCGGGGTGCCGCGAATCCGGCTCCATGACGTCAGGCACACCTACGCCACCATGGCCATGGACGCGGGCGTCGACCCGAAGATGCTCAGCGACCGGATCGGGCACGCCAACACCTCGGTCACCCTGCAGATCTACACCCACCACTCACAGGGCCGGGACCGTGTCGTGGCCCAGGAGATGGCCGACCTGATCTGGTCGGCCGTCGGCTCGAAGGGGGGTTCGGTCAGAAATCCGGTCAGAAACGCCGACGTGGAGGACCGACCCGACCCGCAGAAGGACGGCGGCCGACCCGGCTGAGCAGACGTACCGCGCGCTCCGAGGGGCCTCGCCCGACCACATCCGTGCAGGTCAGCGGCCTGAGAACGGCGAAGGCCCGGACCAGATGGTCCGGGCTTCGTCGTTGACGCGTTGGTAGCGGGGGCAGGATTTGAACCTGCGACCTCCGGGTTATGAGCCCGGCGAGCTACCGAGCTGCTCCACCCCGCGTCGGTAACCACGACGATACGGCACCTCAAGGGTCAGAGCAAATCGGCGCCGCGTCCCCACGGTTACGGAGTCTTGGTGCCCGACGGCGCGGAGGGCATGGTCACCGAACCACCCTCCGGGGCCGCCGCCACCGCTTTGGCGAGCGCCGCCTCGAGCCGCTTCTGCGCCTCGCCGTAGGCCGCGAAGTCGCCCCTCTTCAGCGCGGCCTGACCGTCGCTGTAGGCCTGCTGCGCCTCCGCGAGAGCCTGGTCGAGCGCGGTCTTGTCGACCTTGCCGGTCGTGGTGGAGCTGGGACCGGACGACGGGGAGCTCGACGACGTCGGGGTGGAGCTGCCGGGGCCTTCCGAGCCCTGTGACCCAGAGTCGCCCGCCGTGGCGCCGGAGTTGCCGCCGAACAGACCGTCGAGCGCCCCGTCCAGGGTGTCCGACCAGGCCAGCTTGTTGCCGAAGGCCGCCACGATCGCCCGCGACAGCGGGTAGGACGAGCCCGTCTTGGCACTGACGTAGATCGGCTCGACATAGAGCATGCCGCCGCCGACCGGCAGGGTGAGCAGGTTGCCGAGCTGGATCCGAGAGCCCTCCTGCCGGTTCAACGACAGGAACTGCGACAGCGTCTGCGGGAACCGTGGCGAGCTGACGTTGGAGGACTCGATGTCGTTCTGGACCTGACCGGGGCCCTTGACCGTCGTGTCCCGTGGCAGCTCGAGCAACCGGATCTGGCCGTAGTCCTTGCGACGCTTGCCGTCCTTGTCGCCGGCGTTGGCATCCACCGCCATGAACCCGGCCAGCACCGGCCGGTCGCCCGTCGGCATGAAGGTGGTGGTCAGGGAGAACTGGGGGGACTTCTGGCCCGGCATCGCCACGCTGAGGTAGTAGGGCGGCTGCGGCACCTTGACCTGCTCCTGCGTCGGGTCGTCAGGCACCAGCCAGTAGTCGCCACCACCGAAGAACGACTCCGGGTCGGTGACGTGGTACCTGGCCATGAGGGTGCGTTGGACCTTGAACAGGTCCTCGGGGTAACGCAGGTGCGACATCAGGTCGCCATCGATCTTGTCCATCGGCTCCACCGACCCGTGGAACGCCTTCGACCAGGCCCGCAGCACCGGGTCGTTCTTGTCCCACGCGTAGAGGTGCACGGACCCGTCATACGCGTCCACAGTCGCCTTGACCGAGTTGCGGATGTAGTTGACCTTGCCGGCCTGGATCGCGCTGACGCTGGTCGTGCGCTCGGTGAGGGCGTCCGAGGTCGCGGACCCGATCGACTGGAGCGAGGAGTAGGGGTAGTGCGCCGAGGTGGTGTAGCCGTCCACGATCCACTTGACCCGACCGTCCACGACCGCCGGGTACGGGTTGCCGTCGACCTTGAGCCAGGGGGCGACCCGCTGCACCCGCTCGCGCGGGCTGCGGTGGTCGAGCAGCCGCGAGTCGGAGTTGACCGTGTCGGTGAGCATGATCTTCAGGTTGCGGTACTTGATGGCATAGGCAGCCTTCTTGAAGAAGGAACCGATCGGCACCCCGCCGTCGCCCTGGTAGGTGTTGTTCTTCTGCCCGGTCTTGCTCTGGTCGGGGTAGTCCAGCTCGCGAGGAGTGCTCCCCTTGGGTCCTCCCACGATGGAGTAGATCGGTGACTTCTCACCGAAGTAGATCCGTGGCTCGAACTTGCCGAGCGGACCGACCGGCGGGATGTTCTTCTCGAAGAAGACCGGCTGGCCGTCGGCGCCCCGCTGGTTGCCGTAGGCCGCCACGACGCCGAAGCCGTGGGTGTAGACGGTGTGGTCGTTGATCCAGTTGCGCTGGTCGGCAGGCACGCCGGACAGGTCGAGCTCGCGCACGGCGATCACCGTGTCCCGGCTCTTGCCGTCGATCGTGTAGCGGTCGACGTCGAGCGAGTCGGCGAACTTGTAGTAGGACTTGACCGCCTGCAGCTGCTGGAAGGTCGGCGAGACCAGGCTGGGGTCGACCAGCCGGATGCCGGGGATGGTCTGCGCGTCGTCGCGCAACTGGCCCTGGTTGGCCGTGGTCGTGGCGTCGTAGGTCTCCGAGTCGGTGGTATCGATGTTGTAGGCCGCGCGGGTCGCCTTGATGTTGCGTTCGATGTAGGGGGCTTCGAGGGTCTTCTCGGACGGCTTGACCTTGAAGTTCTGGACCAGGGCCGGGTAGATGCCACCGACCGCCACGGCGAGGACCAGCAGCAGCGACAGCCCCAGCAGCGGGAAGCGCCACGACCGGGTCCAGATCGTGGAGATGAACAGTGCGGCGCAGACGATCGCCGCGACGGCCAGGATGGCCTTGGTCGGCAGCACCGCGTGGGCATCGGTGTAGGTGATGCCCGTGATCAGGTGGGACTCCTTGGTGGTCAGGTCGTAGCGGTCCAGCCAGTAGCTGGCCGCCCGGACCAGCACGATGGCCGCGAGCAGCACGCACAGGTGGATGCGGGCGGCGGTCGTCGTGTGGGCGCCGCGGCCCTGCAGCTGCAGGCCGCCGTAGACGTAGTGCGTCAGAGCCGCCGCGAGCGCACCCAGGATGAGGATCATGGTGAAGAAGCCGGTGAGGAAGTCCAGCCACGGGAGCGTGAAGACGAAGAAGCCGATGTCCTTGTGGAAGGCGGCATCGGTGCTGCCGAACGGCACCCGGTTGATCCACAGCAGGACGGTCTTCCACTGGGCGGCGGCGGCGATGCCCGCGAAGAGTCCGACGGCTGCCGGCAGCGCGATGAACGCGAGGCGCCGCAGCGGCTCGAGCATCTCCCGGTAGTGGTCGAGGTTGCGCTGCTCCGCGGTGACGGGGGCATAGATCGGGCGGGTCCGGTAGGCGATGAGCAGGCTGGAGGCGATCACGGCGGCCGTCACGACGCCGGCGGCGAGGAAGAGCAGGACCTTGGCGATGAGCTCGGTGCGGAACACCTGGGCGAAGCCGACGCTGTCGAACCAGAGCTTCTCGGTCCACAGCTGGGCGCCGACCGCGACGAGGATGACGATCACCGCGACGATCACCAGGGTCGGGACGAGCGCTCGCGGCCGTCGTCCACCGGGCACGTGCCCGCCCGGACGGGGACCCCGGCTTCTGGGGCCGCCGGAGCCTTCTCCGTCGTCGCCGCCCCTGCCGCCCTGGCCGAACCAGTCCCGCTGTGTCACCGATACACCCGATCTCGCCGCTGGCCGTGCCCACGCACGCTCTTGTGTGGGGTCCAACCTAACTGAGCGGGGGATGGTTCCCGGCACCACCCTGCATGCGGCAGCATGGTGGCCGTGAGCTCACCGGTCCAGCACGCCCTCAGCCCCCTGGCCCGTTCGGCGATCGACGCCGAGCGGCACGTCGGCGCGGCCGGCTGGGACCAGGCTCCCCGCCTGTTCGCGCTGGTCCGCACCGCCGGGCTGCTCGAGCGGGAGCCCCAGCTCGCGGCCGAGCTGGGGTCCTCCGACCCGGACGGCTTCACCGCCATCGAGCAGGAGGGTATGCCGCACACCTCCTCCCTGGAGTCGCTGCTCGGCCGTTTGGCGTGGCCGCCCGAGGTGGACGGCGTCGCCCTCGCCGTGGAGCGCATCGTGGTGCCGCCCGACGCGGAACAGGACCTGCCCGCGGACCCCGACCAGGCGACCGAGGTGCTCGCCGCCCACCCGGCACGCAAGGACGTGCGGCTGCTCGTCGCGGTGCTGCGTGAGGGCGAGTCGATCTGCCTGCTGCGTCAGCGGGACCACGACAACGACGACGACGTGGCAGTCGGCAAGGACCTGGCGCCAGGCCTGGTGCACGCCCTGGCAGTCACCCTGCAGGATTAGTGCTTCTCGGCCCCGGTGCAACGGGGCAGGTCGGCCCGCTCGCCCTGCCCGATCTGCTTGACCAGGTGCCGGGCCTGGTCGAACGTCGAGACCTTGACCACCTGCAGACCGTCCGGGACGTGGTCGACCACCTCGTCGCAGTTGGCGGCCGGGGCGAGGAACCACTGGGCGCCGGCGTCGCGGGCGCCCACGAGCTTCTGCCGGATCCCGCCGATCGGGCCGACGTTGCCCTGGCTGTCGAGGGTCCCGGTGCCGGCGAACCGCACTCCTCCCGTCAGCTTGCCCGGGGTCAGCGTGTCGTAGATGCCGAGGCTGAACATCATCCCGGCTGACGGGCCACCCACGTGGCCGGCGTAGATGTTGACGTCCACCGGGAAGTGGAAGCGGGGAGCCAGGTAGACGCCGACCACGGTCCGGCCACCGGACTTGCCGGTCGGCACCTTCAGGGACAGGTCCTTGCCCTTGCGCTCCACCGTCATGGGCACGCGGGTGCCGGCCTTCTCCTTCTCGATCAGCCGCTGCGCCGCGGGAAGATCGGGAACCGGCGTCCCGCGGACCTTGCGGATGAGGTCTCCTTCGCGCAGCACACCCTGGGCGGGCGCCTTCGGCAGGACCGCCGCGATGACCACGTCCTCGGGCACCTTCTTGCCGATCGCTCTCAGGGCGACGACCTTCGCCTCGTCCTGAGACCCCTGCATCTCCGCGGTGTTGCGCTGCTGGATCTTCTTCCCGCTCACGTTCTGGGGAAAGACCTCCTTGACCGGGACGACCTCGCTGGAGGAGTCGAGCTCGGCGCTGACCCAGTCCCAGACGTTCACCGGGTAGTTGGGCCCGCCGTAGAGGGAGACCGTGGTGAAGTCGAGGGCGCCGGCCGTCGGGTAGGTCCTGGTCCCCTTGACCGTGATGATCTGCCTGCCGTCGATGGTGCCGAGGGTGTTGGTGGCCGGCCCCGGACGGTAGATCGCGTAGGGCAGGTGGATGAGGCTCATCGCCGCCGCCACGGCGATCGCGATGACCACGAGGGCGAGCGCGGCGGCGGTGCGGCGGCTGATGCCGGTATGCGGTGGCGCGGGCACGGGCCCATCCGTCACGGAAGCCCCACCCACTCGTCCGTACCGTCGGTGAACTGCTGGTGCTTCCAGATGGGAACCTGCGCCTTGAGCGTGTCGATGAGCTCACGGCATACCTCGAAGGCAGGCGCCCGGTGGGGCGCGCTCACGGCCGCGACCACGGCCAGGTCCCCGATCTCGAGCGCGCCGGTGCGATGGACGGCTGCGATGGCCAGCACGTCGGGTCGGGCGGCCAGGCGCTCCGCGATCTCGGTCAGAGCTGCCACGGCCGTGGGGTGCGCCGAGTAGTCGAGCCCGGTGACGTCGCGGTCGTGGTCACGCTCCCGGACGATCCCGACGAAGGTGGCGATGGCGCCGGCGCGGGGGTGCCGCACGGCTGCCATCACCTCGTCCACGGACAGGGGTGTGTCCCTGACCTCGGCCATCACGACCCCGGTGCGGTCGGTCTGCTCCATGCTCGTGCTCACCCTCCTGATGCGTCGACGGGGCATGATTGCAGCCGTCGCTGTGCGCCACGCCGGCAGCGCCCGAGACGGCCCGGCCGGCGGGTCTTGCGCCCAGAGCGAACCCCGCCCCGCGGGGAACTCACCAGGGCCTCCTCGTGGTTATCTGGAGGAGAGAACCATCCTCTCAGGAGGCAAGGAGCGCCGCGTGCCTGATACACCCACCCCGCCCCCGTCCGGCCGTCCGGACGACGAGCCCGACTTCGAGGCGATGCTGCGGTCGCTGCTCGGCGACACCGACAACCCGGATGTGGCCAAGGCCCTCGGGGCAATGGGCCTGGACCAGTCCGACCCGGCGACCATGGGCATGATCTCGGCGCAGCTCAAGGCGATGTTCAGCGGCGAGGGCGGCGCCTTCAACGTGGAGATGGCCCACGACGTGGCGCGCAAGACCGTCTCGGCCGCCGGCGACTCCTCTGTCTCGGCCGCGATGGTCAGGGACGTGACCCAGGTCGCGCAGGTGGCCAGCCTGTGGCTCGACGAGGTCACCGACCTCGGCGCACCCAGTGCTGGGGTGCACGCGTGGAGCCGGGCGGAATGGGTCGAGCAGACCATGCCGGTGTGGCAGCAGCTGGTCCAACCGGTGGCCGAGGGGGTCAGCAGCGCCATCCAGTCGGCGATGAAGGAGCAGCTCGGCGGGTTGGGCGGTGAGGGGTTGCCCGGGATGCCACCCGGGCTGCCGCCGGGCATGGACCCGAGCGCGCTGATGGGCCAGATGGAGCCGATGATCGCGCGGATGAGCGGTTCGATGTTCGGGATGCAGGTGGGTCAGGCCGTGGGCACGCTCGCCGCCGATCTGGTGACCGGCACCGAGGTCGGCCTGCCCCTCGTCCCGGACCACGCGGTCGTGGTGCTCCCGGCCAACGTCCAGGCCTTCGCCGAGGGACTGTCGGTCGACGCCGGCGAGGTGCACCTCTACCTCGTCGTCCGCGAGGCCGCCAGGGTCCGCCTGTTCGCAGGGGTCCCGTGGCTCGGTCCGCAGCTCATCGCCGCCGTCCAGGCGTATGCCCGTGACATCCGGATCGACACCGAGGGCATCTCCTCGGCCATCACCTCGGTCGACCCCTCCGACCCCGCAGCGATGCAGGAGGCCCTCGCCGGCTCGCTGTTCACACCGGAGCCGAGCGCGGCGCAGCAGTCGGCCCTGCGCCGGCTGGAGACCTACCTCGCGCTCGTGGAGGGCTGGGTCGACGTCGTCACCGAGCGGGCCACGAGTCGGCACCTGCCGCACGTCGCAGCGCTGGGCGAAGCGGTCCGCCGCAGGCGTGCCTCCGGGGGTCCCGCCGAGCGCGTCTTCAGCCAGCTGGTCGGCCTGGAGCTGAGGCCCCGCCGGATGCGCGACGCCGCCAACCTGTGGGCGGCGCTCGAGTCGTCCGCCGGCCCGCAGGGCCGACTGCAGGACGGTGGGCACGTCCTGGGCGAGGTAGGTCTCGGCC
>NZ_VOHR01000132.1 GCF_009192725.1 Segeticoccus rhizosphaerae
CGACCCTGGTCGCGCCCGGCCGCCACGACGGTGGCGCCGGACGCCGCGAGCCGCTGCACCACGGCCGGACCGGCGGCACCGGTCGCACCGGTCACGACGATGACCAGCCCCGTGAGGTCCTGCTGCACCGATGTAGTCATACCGCGGCTCCCCTGTCAGTCGGCTTCGCCTCCGCGTCCGAGTCTGACGTGATGCCGGAGGTCGACGCCACCACGTCGCCGAGCTTCTTACGTAGCGCCTCGAAGAAGACGTTGAGGGGGAACTCGTCGGGCAGCACCGCGTCTGTCAGCCCCTTGGGCGGACCGTCCAGCGGGAGCGCCTCCGGCCCCTTGGCCCAGGTCGAGCTCGGGTGGGCAGGCACGTAGGACGACATCAGCTCATAGGACGCGATCCAGTGGCCGACCTTGGACCGGTCGATGCCGCTTCGGTAGAGCTTCTCGACCTCTTCGCACAGGTCGACGACGCATCCCGGCAGCCGGTCCCAGTCGAAGGTCAGCGTGTTGTCCGTCCAACGGACGACGTCGTTCCGGTGCAGGTAGGCGAACAGCATCTGCCCGCCGAGTCCGTCGTAGTTGCGCACCCGCTCGCCGGTGATGGTGAACCGGAAGATCCGGTCGAAGACGATCGCGTACTGCACCGACCGCGCATACGGGTGCCCGTCCTGCTCGAGCGCGACCGCCTGCCGGAACGTGTTGAGGTCGCAGCGCAGCTCCTCGAGGGCATACATCCAGTAGGGCATCCGCTGCTTGATCATGAACGGGTCGAAGGGCAGGTCGCCGTGGCTGTGGGTGCGGTCGTGGATCAGGTCCCACATCGCGAAGGTGCTCTGCGCCAGGCTCTGGCTGCCGACGAGCCGCTCGGCGTCCGGCGGGAGCGCCACCTTGAGCAGCTGCGCGGCCGCTGCTGTCACGCGCCGGAAGCGGGCCGCCTCGCGGTCACAGAAGATCGCACCCCAGTGAAAGACCGGAACCTCGCGGACCGCGACCGTCTCGGGGAAGAGCACCGCGGAGTTGGAGTCATACCCCTGCGTGAAGTCGATGAAGTTGACCGGCAGGAACATCCGGTTGTCGTAGACCGCCTCGACCTTCGCCAGCCAGTCCGGCCAGGTCACGCGGATCAGCAGCGCCTCGAACTGGCGGTTCGGGTTGCCGTTCTGGGTGTACATCGGGAAGAGCACCAGGTGCTCGACGCCGTCGGCGCGGTGCTGGTCGGGACGGAACAGCACCAGCGAGTCGAGGAAGTCCGGCTTGCCGAATCCCTCGTCGGCCCACCGCAGCAGGTCACCCTGGAGGGCTTCGAGGTATGCCGCGTCGTGCGGGAAGCGCGGGGCCAGGGCGACCACGCCTTCGACCATCCGGGAGACCAGCGTGCGTGCCTTGTCGTGGTCGTGCTCGGCCTCGTCGATCGAGCCGTCCCTCCCCTGCAGTGCGCGCAGGCTCGACACGGCCTGCTTCAGCTCGAGCCACTGGGGATCGAGCGCGAGGTCCACGTTCGCCGACGCTGCGCCGAGAGCACTCTCGCGGGCCGCCGGCTCGCCACTTCCGGCAGCCCACGTGACCAGGTTGGTCCACAGGGTGCGGTGGTCGAACTCGTCGATGGAGTCGTCGCCGAACAGGTCGGAGTCGGCAAGCACGACGAGGCGTCCGCGATCGACCTCGAGGGCGGCGGCCAATGGCGCGCCGGCCGGGTCCGCGGTGTCGCTGGTGCGGGCGAGCACCCGCGCGCCGGCCGCCCGGGACAGGTCGAGCACCCCAGCGCGGTAGAAGCAGGCGTCCCGCACCCCGGCCAGCAGGCCCTTGCCGGCCGAGGTGCCGAGGTCGGCCATCACCCACGACGCCACGTTGTTGTGCCGGCGCACGCCCTCCTGCACCGTGGTGCTGTGCACGCCCACGCCGAAGCGCGACAGCAGGTCGGTGAGGTTGGAGCCGTAGTGCTCCTGGTCGCACTCGGCGAGCACGACGAGACCGCCTCCACCGCGGACCCACTGCTCCACCCCGTCGATCTCCTCCCGGGCGAGGCGCGGCGAGCCGGTGCCGCTGGCGCGCTCGCGGCCCGGCTCGGCGGGATGGGCGATGACCAGGACGTCGGTGCCGGCCAGCTCGCCCTCGAACGCGTCGGCGGTGAGCAGTCCGTCCCGCCGCGAGCTGACCTCGAACCCGGAGCGGGTCAGAGCCCGCGCCGCCTCGGAATAGCTCACGTCGGCGGGGTTGACGCGGTTCAGCTGTGCGGCCGTGGCGGCGTCGAGGGTCCAGGCCTCGCTGTGTGCCTCGTCGAACACCACCCGGGGAAAGTCACTCATCACGCCTCCATACAGGAAAAACACTTGTCGAAAAGATAGTGAACCATAATATTTCCCGCTCGCCATCATCGCCTCAGAAACATTGGCCCGCGCAGGCACCGGACGTCTCAGCATGCGGATGCGCCCCGGTATCGTTCGCTGCATGGCAGTCGAACGCCTCGTGCCGAGCGAGGAGGCAGGTGACCTCATCGCGCTCACGCGGGAGATCTGCCGCGACGTGCTCGCCCCGCGGGTCGACGCGGCCGAGGCGGCCGGCGAGTTCCCCCGCGACGTGTTCGGGGTGCTCGGACGGGCCGGCCTGCTCTCGCTCGCCTACCCCGAAGAGTTCGGCGGAGGCGGCCAGCCCTACGAGGTCTACCTGCAGGTCGTCGAGGAGATCGCGTCCGCGTGGATGAGCGTGGCCGTGGGGACGTCGGTCCACTCGCTCACCTGCTTCCCGGTGGCCAGTTTCGGCAGCAAGGAGCAGCGCCAGCGGCTGCTCCCGGACATGCTTGGAGGCGAGGAGCTCGGCGCCTACTGCCTGTCCGAGCCACAGGCCGGGTCCGACGTGTCGGCGATCAGGACTCGCGCGACGCTGACCGACGACGGAGGGCACTACCGCCTGTCCGGCGGCAAGGCGTGGATCTCGCACGCCGGCCACGCCGACTTCTACACCACCTTCGTGCGCACGGACGACCATCCGACCAGGGGGCTGTCGTGCATCGTCATCCCCGCCGGCACCGAGGGTATGACGTTCGCGCCACCCGAGCGCAAGATGGGCCTCGCCTGCGACACCGTGCGCGAGGTGCTCTTCGACGGGGCCCTCGTGGCGGCCGACCGCCTGGTCGGCGAGCCGGGCATGGGCATGCCGATCGCGCTGGCCGCACTCGATGCCGGTCGCCTCGGGATCGCCGCCGCCGCGACGGGACTGGCGCAGTCCGCGCTCGACCTCGCCACGTCATACAGCACTGATCGCGAGCAGTTCGGCCAGTCGATCAACCGCTTCCAGGGGCTGGCGTTCATGCTCGCCGACATGGAGGCTGCGGTGACCTCGGCCCGAGCGACCTACCTGCATGCCGCCCGCCTCAAGGACGGGGGACGCTCCTTCAGCAAGCAGGCCGCCGTGGCCAAGCTCGTCTGCACGGATGCCGCGATGAAGGTGACGACCGATGCCGTCCAGGTGCTCGGCGGCTACGGCTACACCCAGGACTTCCCGGCCGAGCGCTTCATGCGCGAGGCCAAGGTGACCCAGATCTTCGAGGGCACCAACCAGATCCAGCGCCTGGTCATCTCGCGGCAACTGCTGCGCGGCTGACCAGGCCACCGCAATGAGAGGAATCCCCTTGCAGATCAACGACTCCACCGTCGCCCTCGTCACCGGAGGTGCCTCCGGGCTTGGCGAGGCGACCGCGCGCCGACTGCACCGGGCCGGGGCCGCCGTCGTGCTGGTCGACCTGCCGACGTCGAAGGGTGCGGAACTTGCTGCCGAGCTGGGCGAACGAGTGCGCTTCTCCCCCGCCGACGTTCGTGACGAGGCGCAGGTCCAGGCGGCGATCTCAGCGGCGCAAGAACTCGGAGACCTGCGAATCGTGGTGACCTGCGCGGGAGTCGGCACGCCTGGGCGCGTGGTCGGCAAGCGCGGCCCCCACGACCTCGAGCAGTTTAGGCAGGTCGTCGACATCAACCTCGTCGGCAGCTTCAACGTGCTCCGGCTGGCGGCCGCCGCAATGATGGGCAACGAGCCGCTGGACGGTGACCGGGGGGTCGTCGTCATGACCGCGTCGATCGCGGCCTACGACGGGCAGATCGGGCAGGCGGCCTACTCAGCGTCCAAGGGAGGGATCGTCGGCCTCACCCTCAGTGCGGCGCGCGACCTGGCGGACAAGGCGATCCGGGTCACCACCATCGCGCCGGGCACCTTCGAGACACCGATGATGGCGGGGCTGCCGGGCGAGACCAAGGAGATCCTGGAGAAGCTGGTGCCGCACCCGTCCCGGCTCGGCCAGCCCGCGGAGTACGCCTCGCTGGTGGCCCACATCATCGACAACCCGATGCTCAACGGCGAGGTCATCCGCCTCGACGGAGCCCTGCGGATGCCGCCTCGCTGACGCGGCACGCCCATCCGGGATGCATTGACCCCGCCGGCTCATACCTGGCGGGGTCACCTCTTTTGTATCGCGCCGCCGGAGCTGTTCCGTGCAGCGACACGCCTCGCCAGCACGACTGGGTGAGCGATGTCACCCCGCACGGACACCTGAGGTGCTGTCGATCCCCAGCAGCCGGGCCCCGTTGTGCCAGCAGACCGCCCGCAGCCAGTCGTCGTCCAGTCCGGTCCGGGTGAGTGCCTCGAGCTGGTGGGCGTAGGGGTAGGGGATGTTGGGGTAGTCGGTGCCGAGCAGGACCTTGTCCTGCAGCGCCTGAAGGCGCGGCGCCAGCCGACGCGCCAGTGTTGTCTGGGCCTGCGCTCCACCGAAGAAGTCGACGAAGACCATCGTCGTGTCGAGGTGGACGTGCTGGTAGCGCTCGGCGAGCCCGATGAACTCGTCGTAGTCGGGCATCCCGAGATGGGCGATCACGGCCGTCAGGCTGGGGTGCCGCCTCAGCACCTCGGCGAAGATGCCCGCGCCGGTGAAGTTACCGCGACGAGGCCCGTTGCCGGTGTGCACGACCGCCGGGGTGCGGGCGTCGGCCAGCAGAGCCCAGACCGGGTCGAGCAACGCGTCTCGGGGGTCGAACCCACCGACCTGGACGTGGATCTTCACCACGCGCGCACCGTCTCGTAGCGCCCGCTCGAGGTACCGCGCCGCGCCCTCCTCGGGAAAGACCGTAGCGCTGTGCACGACGTCGTCGTGTCCGCCCGCCCGCTGCTGGTGGACGAAGGCGCCCGCCCAGTCGTTCAGGCCCTCGGCCATCCCGGGCTTGTGCGCGTAGAAGAGGGTCGGGAAGGCGCGAACTCCCATGGCGCGCAGGTGCGCCAAGCGCTCTTCCACCGGCCAGCGGTAGGTGATCGGCCACTCCCGGCCCACGAGCGGCCCAGCGCCGTCGAAGTACCGCCACACCGCGTCGAGCAGCCGCTGCGGCATGCCGTGGACGTGGACATCGACCAGCCCCGGCAGCCCAAGCCGGTGCCAGAACGCCGGCACCTCCAGATCCTGCGGCGGCACACCGGCGGGTCGGAGGTCACGGCTCATGGTCACAGTCTGGCATCGGCCAGTGGCCCGCCCCGGCAGCCGCTTGTGAGTGAACGGGACACCATCGGGTAGGACAGCACACGAGCGTGGACCGCGTGTGCATCGTCGCCGGGAGGCTAGGCCAATGTTCGAGCAGCGCAGGACCCACAGCCCCTTGAGGATATGGAACGGCCTCGGTGCCGGGCTGGCAGCCGGGGCGGCAGGCACGACCGCCCTCAACGCGCTCACCCACCTGGACATGGCCGCGCGGGGACGGCCCAGCAGCAGCACTCCGCAGGAGACCGTGGAGAAGCTGGCCGAGAGGACCGGGATCGCTGTCCCGGGCGATCAGGAAACTCGCCAGAATCGCTTGGCGGGCCTCGGCCCGCTGAGCGGTCTGGCCGCAGGCCTCGGCGTCGGGGCTGCACTCGGATTGGCCAGGGCACTCGGCCTGCGGCCCGGTCTCCTGGTCGCAGGCATGGCCGCGGGGGTCGGTGCCATGGCTGCCAGCGACGCCCCGATGACCGCGCTCGGGGTGACCGACCCGCGGAGCTGGGCCGCCAGGGACTGGGTGAGTGACGCCGTCCCTCACGTGGCCTACGGGCTGGTCACTGCCGCCGTGGTCCGGAGGCTTGACCAGGACTGAGAGCAGGTAGCATCTTGCGGGCCGTGGCCGCCGAGCGGGACGGCGCGCTCGCCGACGTGGCGCAATTGGTAGCGCACCTGTCTTGTAAACAGGTGGTTAGGGGTTCGAGTCCCCTCGTCGGCTCTGAGAGTAGCTCTCATGGACGGCCCGCCCGACGCTCCTCTGGCGGTCCATGCAGGGGAACGCCATCTCCTGACTGAATCCGTGTCACGGTTGCGCAGGCACCTTGATCGACATCACGCAGTTCTTCAACCCCTTGGGCCGGACGTAGGTGAAGCCAAGTCGTTCGTAGAGCCGGCGGGTGCCGTTGTAGAGGAACGATGACGACATCTTCTTCGTCTGGTGCGTCAGGTCGTGCGGATAGGCCTCGACCACACCGCCACCGGCCTGCGCGATGAGGTCGAGCGCCCCCCGGATCGCAATCTCGGTGATGCCCTGGCGACGGTATCTCTTGTCAACGAAGACACACGTGATCCGGTAGTCGGGGTCGCCGTCCTTCTCGGCGTCGTACTGCTTGCGATGGTGGATGGTGGGCAGCTCGGTCGGCGTGCCGTACTCCGCCCACGCGACGACCTCTTCCCCATCCATCACCAGCGCCGCGTGGGCGGCGCCGGCCTCGACGTACCGCTTCTTCAGCTCCCGGTTGGCCTCGGCCCCCTGCCCGCGCTCGGGACCGTCGGGATGGAACCAGATGCACCAGCAGCCGCCAAAGATTCCGTTGTGTCGCTGCACGAGGGCGTCGAACCCCGGCCAGGTCTCGGTAGTCAGGGGGCTGACCTCGAACGTCGTGTCGGTGCTCATGGCACCCGCCGTAGAACGGCTACCGGACGATGCACCTCCGGATCAGCGACCCCGTCATCGGTCCACGTCGAGCGCCGCCTCGAGCTGCTCGGCGATGGGACCCGTGCTCGCTCTATCCCTCGCGACGCCAAGGCCGGGCGCGAAACCGTTCAGCAAGACGCGACGTCCGAGGTCGAAGGCGTCACGAGCTGCAGTATTTAACGAAAAACGTTGCGAATTCCCACCTGGCCAGGTTTAATGAAGTTCGTTAAGTCGTCGGCCTCGCAGGAGGGTTGTTGAGATGTCTGGCCGGGTGAGCGCTCTGGTCGTGGCGCGCGTCGTACTGCACAGTCTGGGGCTCATGTCGGCGGTCACTGCCACGTACGGGTTCATGTCGCAGTTCAGTTGGCTCGGCGGCCCCCTGCCCTTCAGCCAATTGCCGGACTGGCTGCAGGATCGACTCAGGGTCTTCCACCTGGTGCCCTCCACGCCGGTTCTCGTGCATGAGGACCACTGGCAGGACACCCCTGCCCAGCTCAGCGGCTTCGGTGGCGGTGGGGTCGCGCCCCAGGGCTGGGGCGAGTACTCCGGTGGCACTCGCGCGGGCGTCGTGACGTTCTGGGACCCGGGTTTCCTGCCCCTGCTGGCCTGGGCGCTGCTGTTGACCTTACCTGTCATCGCGGTGGGAGTGCTGTGGTTCATCCTGGGGCGCATGGTCTCCACCGCTGTAGACGGTGACCCGTTCACGGGAGCCAACGCCTCGCGCCTGGCGCTGATCGGCGTCGTGCTGCTCGTGGGGCCCTACCTGTTCATCGTGACGAGCCACCTCGTGCGGGTGTGGATGTTGTCGTCTTCGACAGTCGCGGGCAAGGTCGATGCAGCGATGCCGTGGTCCACGGTGCCCTTGTGGCCGCTGGGTGCCGGGATCGCCGTCCTGGCGCTGGCTGCCACGTGGCGCGTCGGTGTCCGACTGCGCGACGATGTCGCGGGACTGGTCTGAGTGCCGCCGGCAGACCTCGACGAGGACAACCGCGTCGTCTGTCATCTCGATGACCTGCTCGCCGAGCGCGAGATGACGCTGACCGAGCTCGCAGACCGGGTCGGGGTCTCCATCGTCAATCTGTCCATCATGAAGAACAACAAGGCCAAGGCCGTCCGGTTCACCACACTCGTCGCAGTCTGCACCGCCCTTCGATGCCAGGTGGGCGACCTGTTCAGCATCGCAGCGCATGACCAAAGCGCATGACCAGTGAGCCGAGTCGGTCGGAGCGGGAGTGTCACGGCTGACCGGTCAGTGCCACAGGACGTCGCCTCAGCGTTCGCCTCCGCGAAACCACCCTGATGAGACGTTGCGAATCCTCCTGCGGCGGGTGCCGCCGTCCGGGCGCCGTCATGGTTGCCCACGGTCACGCTCTACTGATGCGCGGCGGCCGGTCCGCCCGGAGTCGAGGTCTGGACCGGCACGCCGTTGCGTGGGTCGCGCAGTGCGACGATCGGGATGTCGAGCGAGCGGCCCAGCGCCTCCCAATGGGCGCTGGAATCGCCGGCGAATCGGGTGGTGAGCTCCTCGCGGGTCGCCCCCACGCCGCGCGCGAGACGCCCTGCGAAGTGCGGCTCTATCGCGGCGACCGCGACGTATCCGTCCGCAGAGGGGTAGATGCCGTAGGTCGGCGACGCCCCGCCGAGGGCGTTCCCGGGGCCGGTGAGGCCGTGGCGGACCGTGGCGGAGGCCTGGCCGGCCACTTCGTCGAGCACCACGCGAAGGTGCGGTGCCGCCTCGCCCAGGTCACGTCGGCGTAGCCCCGCGAGCACCGCAGACACCGCATGCTCGGCGCCGAGCAGATCGACGACCGGCACGAGAGGCATCGCCGGCGGCAGGACCATGCCCCGCGCAGCCTGGTAGGTCAGGTCGTGGCCGGCCTCCTCGGCCCGTTCGCCTTCATAGCCGACGATCTCGACAAGCACGAGGCCGTGGCGCGCCACCGCGTCGACGAGGCCCAGCCGTGCCGACGCAGAGGGGCGCATCGAGGTCAGCAGCACGTCGGCCGAGGCCAGCTCGGTCTCGAGGGTAGAACGGCCGCCCGGGTCCTTCAGGTCGAGGGTGATCACCTCCTGGCCGGCGATGAGCTCGTCGTACCAGCTCGGCACCACCATCCCGAGCGGGTCCCCGGCAGGCGGCTCGACCTTCACGACCGACGCGCCCAGCGAGACCAACCGCGCCGCCGCAACCGGGCCGGGGAGGTTGGTCGCCAAGGAGACCACCGTGACAGCCGCGAGCGGCGCACCCGGCTCCGTCGACATCAGATCTCCTCGCGTCCTACGCACTGCTGGCCCCAGCTCCACCGATCACACCGTCGGTGACCTGCTCAGCACACCCGCGGTGCACCAGCTCGGGCGCTCGTTCCTCCAGCGCTGCTCGTCGACCGCTCGATCGGAACCGCGCTCAGAGGTGCCTGTTGAGGTAGGACTGCAGGACCCGCACGGTGGCGCGGTCGAGGTAGCGGCTGCCGTTGTGCCGGGCGCCGATCTTGGACTGCAGGGCTCGAACCGTCTTGGGCCCGATGATGCCGTCGGGGTAGGCGCCCACCTTGCGCTGGAGCGCTCGCTTGGTGATGGGTCCGATGATGCCGTCCTGCGTGACGCCGACCCAGCGCTGGATGGCCTTCTTGGTCTTGGGCCCCAGGATGCCGTCGACCACCAGCTGTTGGTAGGGCGAGGTGCGCGTCTCGCTGCGTGAGGTGTCGCCGGTGGCACCACCGTTGGCGCGGGTCAGCCCGGCCCGCTGCGAGCACACCGGCCACGCGTCTGGACCCTGCCGGTCAAGCACCCTGCGGGCGATGGCGATCTGCTCGGACTTGGTGGCCAGGTCGGCGCGTGAGGCGTATGCCGTGCCGCCGAAGGCACGCCAGGTGGTGTAGGAGAACTGCAGGCCACCGTAGTAGCCGTTGCCGGTGTTGATCGACCAGTTGCCGCCGCTCTCGCAGGCGGCAACCCGGTCCCAGACCGTGCCGGAGGCGTGGGCGGCAGGCGCGCCGATTCCGACGCTCGCGGCCGCGGTCGCCGCCCCGG
>NZ_VOHR01000133.1 GCF_009192725.1 Segeticoccus rhizosphaerae
CTTGGCCACCCCGCGGCCGCGGGCGCTCGCGAGGACGCCGATGTACTCGATGTAGCTGCCCGCCGGCTGGGGGTCGCCCTCGGGCGACAACCCGCCCGGCACCGTGGTCGCGATGACGGCTCCGGCAGGTCGCCGGCCCGCACCCGGCGAACCGTCCGGCCCGGCGCTGTCGCCGTCGTCGAGCTCGGCGAGCCACCAGTGGTCCCACCGGTGACCGGGGTTCTCGCGCTGGCGGACCACGAACTCCTCGAAGGTCTCCTGGTAGGAGTTGAAGTGGTCGGCGAACGAGCTCTCGAGCACGTCGTGCACCGCCCGCACGTCGTCCAGGTCCGGGAGGCCGTCGGCGCCGAGGCGGGTCCGTCGCACCACCACTCCCGGTCTGGGCGGGGGCATCGCTCCGGGGGCCCCTTCATCCGGCGTGACCTCGCGGGTCATCTGCCACCAGGTGCGCGCCCTGCTGAAGCCGGCGGCCTCGAGCCAGCGTTGCTGCCGGCGGTCCTCGGCGAACGCACCGCTGTCCAGCTGCGTGCCGGCAAGACCGCGGGAACGTGCGATCGTGCGGCCCTGCTCGGCCGCCCAGTCGAAGAGGGCGGCGGCCAGACGGTCCGCCAGGCCTTCGTCCAGCTCGGGATCGACGGTCACGGCCACGAGGCAGCGACCGGCGGCACGGTCGTGCACGCTGGCCCAGGCCCGTGCCGGGTGCTCGCCGAGCTGCAGGGGGCCCTGGTCCGGCGTGGGCTCGGGCTCCCAGACCACGACATGTTCGCGGGGGCGGGCGCCCCAGCCGACCAGCTCGGTCTGCACGGTCGTGCCGGTGGCACTGGGCCGGCCGACGGCCGCCTGCTCCTTGGCGCGCAACAAACGGACCAGGTGGTCGATGTGGTCCAGGGTGGCCGGAGTCGCGGTCCAGCCGTCGGGCAGGTTGAGGACGGGCAGGGGACTTTCTGGCGGGTTCACCCGCGAAAGTCTAGGTGTCCCCGGATGACAGGGCGGGGCCGGACACCTCGGGCCCACGGCATACGGCCGGTGCTCCGTCCGGACCGCTTGCGCCGCCTGCAGAAGCGGTCCGGACGAAGCAAAGCGGTCCGGGATGAGCACCGGCCGGCCGACCTCAGCGGTCGAAGGCCGCCGCCACGAGCGTGTGCTCCTCCAGGGCGTGCTTCTTGCTCGAGCCGCTCGCCGGCGACGCGGAGGCCGGTCGGGCGACGACCCGCAGCGGCCGCTGTTCGCCGTGGTGGGCCAGCAGCTGCGGCAGGTTGAGCGCCATGAAGGGCCACGCCCCCTGGTTGATCGGCTCGTCCTGCGCCCAGACCAGCTCGGCGTTCGGGTAGGCCTTGACCGCCTCGGCGATCTCGGCAGCCGGCACCGGCGCGAGCCGCTCGACCCGGATGATCGCGGTCCTGTCGTCCTTGCGCTTGGTGCGCTCCGCCTCCAACTCGTAGACGGCCTTGCCCGAGGCGAGCAGCACCCGGTCGACCTGCTGGGCGTCGAGCTCGACCCGGTCGGGCAGCACCGGCCGGAACGTGCCCGTCGTGAAGTCGTCCACCGAGCTCGCCGCAGCCTTGAGCCGCAGCATCGACTTCGGGGTGAAGACCACCAGCGGGCGGCGTGGCCGCGCGTAGGCCTGCCTGCGCAGCAGGTGGAAGTAGGACGCCGGCGTCGACGGGTAGGCGATCGTCATGTTGTCCTCGGCGAACAGCTGCGTGAACCGCTCGATGCGGGCCGACGAGTGGTCCGGTCCCTGGCCCTCGTAGCCGTGCGGCAGCAGCAGCACGACGGAGGAGTGCTGGGCCCACTTCTGCTCCGAGGAGGAGATGAACTCGTCGATGATCGTCTGCGCGCCGTTGACGAAGTCGCCGAACTGCGCCTCCCACAGCACGAGCGCGTCCGGGCGCTCGACCGAGTAGCCGTACTCGAAGCCCATCGCGGCGTACTCGGACAGCAGGGAGTCGTAGATCCAGAAGTAGCCCTGGTCGTCGGACAGGTAGCGCAGCGGGGTCCACTCCTCGGCCGTGGACTTGTCGATCAGCACCGCGTGGCGCTGGACGAAGGTGCCGCGGCGCGAGTCCTGCCCGGCGAGACGCACCGGGGTGCCCTCCTTGAGCAGGGTGCCGAAGGCGAGCAGCTCGCCCATCGCCCAGTCGATCCCGCCCTGCTGGGTCATCTGCTCGCGCTTCTCCATCAGCTGCTGCAGCTTGTGGTGCACGGTGAAGCCGTCGGGCGGGTTGACGAAGGCCTTGCCGATCTCGCGCAGCACGGTGGCCGGCACGGCGGTCTCCCGGTGCTGGACGGGAGCCTGGTCGTCGTCGGTCTGGGCCGTGGGCCGCTCCAGGCCGCCGTGCCCCTCCCGGTCCGTGCCCGTGTCGCCCTCGTCGTCGGTCTTGGTGTCGCTCGGCGGAGCGCTCTGCTTCTTGCTCGCCTCCTTGGTCTCCACGAAGACCCGCTCGAGCTGCTGCTGGTAGTCCTTCAGCGCGGCCTCGGCGTCCTCCACGGTGATGTCGCCCCGGCCGATCAGCGACTCGGTGTAGAGCTTGCGGACCGAGCGCTTGGCGTCGATGAGGCTGTACATCAGCGGCTGGGTCATCGAGGGGTCGTCGCCCTCGTTGTGCCCGCGCCGGCGGTAGCAGACCAGGTCGATGACGACGTCCTTGTTGAACTTCTGCCGGAAGTCGTAGGCGAGCTCCGCGACGCGCACGCACGCCTCCGGGTCGTCGCCGTTGACGTGGAAGATGGGCGCCTGCACCATCCGCGCGACGTCGGTGGAGTAGAACGACGAGCGGGATGACGACGGCGAGGTCGTGAACCCGACCTGGTTGTTGACCACCACGTGCACGGTGCCCCCGGTGCGGTAGCCGCGCAGCTGGGACAGGTTGAGCGTCTCGGCGACGACACCCTGACCCGCGAACGCCGCGTCACCGTGCATCAGCACCGGCAGCACCGTGAAGGCCTCGCCCGCGAGGTTGAGACGGTCCTGCTTGGCCCGCACCACGCCCTCGAGGACGGGGTTGACCGCCTCGAGGTGCGACGGGTTGGCCGCAAGGTAGACCTTGGTCGCCTTGCCGGCCTCGGAGGTGAACTCACCCTCGGTGCCGAGGTGGTACTTCACGTCGCCGGAGCCCTGCACGGACTTGGGGTCCTGCGTGCCCTCGAACTCGCGGAAGATCTGGCCGTAGGACTTGCCCGCGATGTTGGCGAGGACGTTGAGGCGGCCGCGGTGCGGCATCCCGATGCAGACCTCCTCCATGTCGTCCTCGGCGGCCCGGCACAGGATCCGGTCGAGGACCGCGATCGCCGACTCGCCGCCCTCGAGGCTGAACCGCTTCTGCCCCACGAACTTGGTCTGCAGGAACGTCTCGAACGCCTCGGCCGCGTTCAGCCGGCGCAGGATCCGCAGCTGTTCGTCGGACGAGGTGCGCGCATAGGGGACCTCCACCTTGGACTGGATCCAGCGGCGCTGGTCGGGGTCCTGGATGTGCATGTACTCGATGCCCACGGTGCGGCAGTAGGAGTCACGCAGGATGCCCAGGATCTTGCGCAGCTTGAGCATCGGCTGGCCGCCGAAACCACCGGTCGCGAACTCGCGGTCGAGGTCCCACAGGGTCAGGCCGTGGGTGGTGACGTCGAGGTCGGGGTGGCGACGCTGGCGGTACTCCAGCGGGTCGGTGTCGGCCATCAGGTGTCCGCGGGCACGGTAGGAGTGGATGAGCTCCTGCACCCGCGCGGTCTTGTTGACGTCGTCGTCGTGGCTGACCGAGATGTCCTGGATCCAGCGGATCGGCTCGTAGGGCAGCCGCAGCGACTCGAAGATCTCGTCGTAGAAGCCGTCGGCGCCCAGCAGCAGCTGGTGGATCACGCGCAGGAAGTCGCCGGAGACGGCGCCCTGGATCACCCGGTGGTCATAGGTCGAGGTCAGCGTGAGGATCTTGCTGACCGCGTTGCGGTTGAGCGTCTCGGTGCTCGCGCCCTGCCACTCGGCGGGATACTCCAGCGCACCGACCCCGATGATCGTGCCCTGGCCCTTCATCAGCCGCGGGACGGAGTGCACCGTGCCGATACCGCCCGGGTTGGTCAGGCTGATCGTGGTGCCGGCGAAGTCGTCGACCCCGAGCTTGTTGTCGCGCGCCTTGCGGACCAGCTCCTCGTAGGCGCTCCAGAAGTGGGTGAAGTCCATCGTCTCCGCGGACTTGATGTTGGGCACCACGAGGGTGCGGCTGCCGTCGGGCTTCTGCAGGTCGATGGCCAGGCCGAAGTTGACGTGGGCAGGCTTGACCAGGGCCGGCTTGCCCTTCGCCTCGCCGAGCGCGTAGTTCATCTCCGGCATGGTCGCCAGGGCCTTGACCATGGCGTAGCCGATGAGGTGGGTGAAACTCACCTTGCCCCCGCGGCCGCGGGAGAGGTGGTTGTTGATGACCACGCGGTTGTCGATGAGCAGCTTGGCGGGCACGGCCCGCACGCTGGTGGCCGTCGGCACCGTGAGGCTGGCGTCCATGTTGGCCACGATGCGGGCCGCGGGACCTCGTAACGGGACGATCTCGGACTCGCTCTGCGGGCCGGCGGCCTTGGGGGCGGGTGCCTCGCGGGGCTTCGGTGGTGCGGCCTCGGCCGGCGTGCTGGGCTTCTTCTCGGCGGGAGCCGCCGGGGCCTTCTGGGCGGACGCCGGCTGCTCCTTCTTGGCGGGTGCCTGCGCCGGCTTCGTGTCGGGCGCCTTCCCGACGGTGCCGGTGGACGACCCCCCGGCCGACTCGGCGGCCCCCCGCTGGCCACCGTCAGCCCTGGCATCGCCGGGCTTCGGGGTGCTGGGCTTCTGGGTGCCGGACTTCGCGGCGGCGGGCTTCTGGCTGTCGGCTCTCGCGGAGGTGCCTCCGTTGGAGGTGCCCGTCTCCGGGTCGTAGGCCGCGAAGAACTCCCACCACGCCTCGTCGACGGAGTTCTTGTCCTTGAGGTACTGCTGGTGGAGCTCGTCCACCAGCCACTCGTTCGGACCGAAAGCCGCCATCGGGTCGTTGCTGGGTGGCTGGGCTGACACGGCGGATGCGCCTCTTTCATTGCGTCTGGGGTCACGGGACCAGTAACACGCCCAGCCTAGCCCCGTGACGTGTCTCTCATGTGCTCGGCTCCGCGTGGTCTTGCCCGTCTTGCGCCCCCACCGCGCGGCAGCGTCTGGAGGACCCTGGTCCGGGCGCTCAGGAGATGTCGCGACGCACGGTCAGGGCGGACCCGATCCCAGCCATCAGGGCGGCGTAGGCCGCCAGCACGAGGGCTCCGGCCCACCACGACAGCTGCTCGGCCTCGCCCCCGCCGTTGTAGCTCTGCAGCACGGCGGTGGTGGCCCGGCTCGGGAGGAACTGGGCCACACCCGCGCCCCAGCTCTGGGTCGACAGCAGCGCGCCGGCGATGGGTTCGACGATCCAGGCCACTCCGATCGCGATGAGCAACGCGGCGACCTGGTTGGGGATCAGGATGCCGGCCCCCAGCCCGATCAGCGCCCACAGGCCGAGCACGAGCAGGATGAGCACCAGCGTGCGGACGATCGAACCGGCGCCCGCGAAGGCCGGCATGCCCCGGACGGACAGCACCGTCGCCCCGACGGCCACCGACCCGATGATGAACACGACGCCGTAGAGGCCGCCGATGCCGAGCAGCGAGATGACCTTGGCCCACATCACCGTGACCCGCCGGGGTGTGGCCAGGAAGGTGCTGGTCATCGTCTTGTGCCGATACTCGGAGCCGATCGTGAGCACCCCGATGGCCAGGGTCAGCAGGTAGCCGACCGAGACGCCCGAGGAGTAGACGTTGACCGCGATCTGGTGGTCGCTCATGGGCGGTATGCCGCCCTGGGCCGGGTCACCGAGACCGGTCCGGCTGGCGAGTGCCCCGAACAGCCCGGCGAAGGCCGCCGCGGCCACGAAGGTGCCGATGGCCATGCCCCACCACAGGCGGGTGGTGAAGAACTTGCGGAACTCCGAGGAGATGGTGGCGACCATCAGCGCATCACCCCTTCCTCGGGCGTCTCGGCGGCGGGGTGGTCGGCCGCACCACCTTCCAGGTTGCGGTTGCGGTTCTCCGGCGAGTCGGTCAGGGCGAAGAACAGCGCCTCGAGGTCGGTCTCGTCCGCACGCAGCTCATGGATCGGCAGCCGCGCCTCGAGAGCGAGGTCGCCGATCCGGGTCAGGTCGTCACCCACCACCTCGAGGCGCTGGCCGTCGAGCGCCCGTGCACTGAGGCCGCCGGCGGCCAGCGCGCGGGCCAGGGCATCGGCGTCGGTGGTGCGCACCATGGCCTTCGGGTCGCCGTGCAGCTCGGCGATCGATCCCTGCCGGACCAACCGGCCGTTGGCAATGATGACGACGTCGTCGACGGTCTGCTCGACCTCCTGGAGCATGTGGCTGGAGACGAGGATCGTCTTGCCCTCGGCGCTGAGGTGACGCAGGAAACCGCGCAGCCACCGGATGCCCTCCGGGTCCAGGCCGTTGGCCGGCTCGTCGAGGATCAGCACGTCGGGGTTGCCGAGAAGCGCCGCGGCCAGGCCCAGCCTCTGGCGCATCCCCATCGAGTAGCCCCCGGCCCGCTTGCGGGCTACCGCCGGGATGCCGACCAGCTCGAGCAGCTCGTCGACGCGCGCGTCGCCGATGCCGGCGCTCGCCGCGAGCACGCGCAGGTGGTCGCGCCCGGTGCGTCCGGGGTGGAAGTTGGTGGCCTCGAGGGCGGCGCCGACGGTCTGCAGCGGACGGGGCAGGTCGGCATACCGCTCACCCCCGATGGTCGCGGTGCCCTTGGTCGACTGGACCAGGCCGAGCAGCATCCGCAGCGTCGTGGTCTTGCCGGCGCCGTTGGGCCCGAGGAACCCGGTGATCCGGCCCGGCGCCACGCTGAAGCTGAGGTCGTCGACGGCCACGAAGCTGCCGAAGCGCTTGGTCAGGCCGGTGATCTCGATGCGGCGGCCCTCGCGACTCGCGGCGACGGGTCGGTCGGTCTCGGCGATGGTCATGACGGTGCCCCGAATGCGGTCATGGACCCATCTCACCATCCTGACGCCGCGTGCGGGCAAGTCCCTTCCCCGCGGGAGGGCGCGGCGCTCAGCGCAGGGAGCTGACGGCGGTGAGGTGCCCGGCGGCGGACCGGGTCTCCGCTCCGGCGTGGAGGCCCTCGTCGCCGGCCTGCACGCGCAGCCGCTGGGGTCCGACCATGGGGGAGACGAGGCGGTAGGCGAACTCGCGCCCGAGGAGCGAGACCCCGTGGCGTCGCGCCAGGTCGCCCATGAGCAACGCCTGCAGGGGCCCGTGGACGACCAGGTCGTCGTAGCCCTCCCGGCGGACCCACTCGCGGTCGTAGTGGATGCGGTGCGCGTTGTAGGTGAGCGCCGAGAAGCGGAAGAGCAGGACGGGGGTGACGTCGAGCTCGAGCGAGGGCTGGCGCTGCGGCTCCTGCCGCAGCTTCTCGGCGACAGGGTCGCTCCGCTCCATCGTCGCCGCTGGTCGTCGCTGCCGCCTCGGCGCCGTTTCCGGGGTGGCGCGGGAGGGTGCCCGGTAGACGATGTCCTGCTCCTCGGTGACGGCAAGCCGGCCCCGCTGCTCGATCTCGATGCGGACGGTGACGAACGTGAGTGGACCGCTGCGGCCCTGCTTCTGGTGGGTCTCGGCGACCCACGAGGTGCGGGTCGCCTCCTCGCCCAGCCGCAGGAGGGCGTGGGTGGTCACTCGACCGCCCGCGAACATGCGCGGCCGGCCGGGGCCGGGAGGAGCCGGTATGCCGGAGCTCGGGTGCCCGTCCGGCCCCAGGTCGCGCTGCGGTCGCCGGTCGAGCAGGTAGAGCCAGTGCCACAACGGCGGCACCGTCGCGGTGGCCGCTGGTTCGAGGTCGAGGTCGAGGACCCCGGCGAGGGACTCGACAGGCTCGGGAGCGAGGGTCTCGGTGCGGCGCAGCAGCGGGGTCGAGTCGGTCATCTCAGGGCCGGACCGTGCCACGCTTGACCAGCTGCCCGGCGATGACGTTGCGCTGGATCTCGTTGGTGCCCTCCCCGACGATCATCAGCGGCGCGTCGCGGAAGTAGCGCTCGACGTCGAACTCGGTGGAGTAGCCGTAACCGCCGTGGATCCGCACCGCGGACAGGGCGATCTCCATCGCGGCCTCGGAGGCGAACAGCTTGGCCATGCCGACCTCCAGGTCGGCGCGTTCGCCCGAGTCGTACCGCCGGGCGGCGAACAGCGTGAGCTGCCGTGCGGCGGTCAGGTTGGTGGCCATGTCGGCCAGGTAGTTGCCGACCGACTGGTGCTTCCAGATCGGCTGGCCGAAGCTCTCCCGCTCCTGCGCGTAGCGCAGCGAGTCCTCCAGCGCCGCGCGAGCGACGCCCAGGGCGCGTCCGGCCACCTGCAGCCGGCCGACCTCGAGACCTCGCATCATCTGCGAAAAGCCTTGTCCCTCAGCATCCCCCAGGAGCGCTTCGGCGGGGACGTGCATGTCGTCGAAGGAGAGCTCGCAGCTCTCGACGCCCTTGTAGCCGAGCTTGGGCAGGTCGCGGGACAGGCTGAACCCCGGTCCCTTCTCGACCAGCAGGATGCTGATGCCCCGGTGTGCCGGCTCGGCGGTGGGGTCGGTCTTGCACAGCAGCGCGATGAGACCGGCCTTGCGGGCATTGGTGATCCAGGTCTTCGAGCCGTCCACGACGTACGCGTCGCCCTCCCGTCGGGCGTGGGTGCGCATCGCCTGCAGGTCGGACCCGCCACCGGGCTCGGTGAGGGCCATGGTCGCGCGCAGCTCTCCGGTCGCCATACGGGGCAGGTAGCGGTCCTGCTGCTCCCGGGTGCCGTAGTCGATGAGCAGCTTGGCGACGACGGTGTGCCCGCCCATTGCACCGGCAAGGCTCATCCAGCCGCGAGCCAGCTCCTCGGTCACCAGCACGTAACAAGGCGTGGAAACCCTTGCCTCGCCCCAGGGTTCGGGGACGGCCAGACCGAAGATGCCCAGTTGCTTCATCGTCCCGATGAGGCGTTCGGGGTAGGTGTTGGTGTGGTCGAGCTCCTGGGCCACCGGCTTCACGTCGCGGTCCACGAAATCACGCACGGTGTCGACGACGGCGACCTCTTCCTCGGTCAGGCCTTCCATCAGCTGCTCTCCATCGGGTCGGGGGTTGGGTATGACGTGTGCCTGGGATCGGCGGTCAGGTCGGCGAGGTGGGCGATGACGTTGCCGGCGCAGTGGGTGGGAGGTGGTGGTGCAGCAGGGCGGCGGCCGAGTCCCACGTGATGGCAGCCGGATCGAGGCCGGTGCCGGAGAGGCAGTCCTCGAGCTTGCGGGCCAGCTCCGGCCCGGTCGGCGGCCGCTGCGGTGCCCCGGGTGGAAGCCGTAGGTCGCACACGGTGCTCGTCCCGGCCGAATGCAGCTCGATCTCGACCCGGCCGGACAGCAGCCCGTCGCCGCCATCGGACAGCTCGACCTCGACCAGCTGCACCAGGCGCTGGGCTGCCGGCCGTCGCACCGCCTCGTCGGTGAAGGACGCGAAACCGGTCTGGCCGTCGAGCAGGGTTGCCGCGACGGCATACTCGAGGCTGAACTTGCCCTCGAGACCGGTCTGCGGTCGGTGGTGCACCAGCGGCGCGACCGTGCCGGCGGGAGTGCGGACCACGATCCGTCGCAAGGCGGCCGGGTCGAGCGAGGTGGCACCGGCCTCGAGCAGGGCGCTGATCGGCCGCTGCAGAGCGTAGCAGCAGGGATAGATCTTGATGGCGAGGCCGTCCGGGACGGCCGGCCTGGCGGAGTCGGTGGCCTCGACCCGGTCCGGGCGCCCGCCCAGCAACCGCAGCCACTCGTCGACCGCACGCGGGTCCGCCGTCGCACCG
>NZ_VOHR01000134.1 GCF_009192725.1 Segeticoccus rhizosphaerae
CGCGGGCGCACCGGCCGCCGAGCTCCTCGGCCACCTCGACGAGCTGGCCGAGGAGTGGGGGGCGCGGCCACCACGAGTGCTGCGGGCCGGAGGTCTCGCGGTGCGCGACCTCAAACGGCTCGGAGCGGTCCTCGACCTACCCGTCGAGCATGCGGCCTTCGTCGCCGAAATGGGCTACGCCGCAGGGCTGCTCGCGGACGACGGCGCCCTCGAACCCAGCTGGGCACCCACCCCCGCCTACGACGAGTGGCAGCAGCAGCCCGGCGAACGACGCTGGTGCCGGGTCGCGGCCGCCTGGCTCGCGAGCAGCAGGGCCCCTTCACTGGTCGGGTCCAACGCCGTCGGCTCGGGCACGGTCAACGCGTTGAGCGCGGCGGCGGTCTGGCCGGCCGGCAGGCAGCGCCGGGCGGATGTGCTGCGCGAGCTCGCCACGCTGGCGCCCGGCGCCGCCCCCGGCATCGGGGTCCTGGAGGACCGCATCCGGTGGCGTCGCCCGCTGCGACTCCCCGAGGGGGTCGAGACCAGGATCGACGTCGTGCTCCGCGAGGCCGACTGGGTCGGGGTCACCGGCGGCGGCGCGTTGAGCGCGGCGGGTCGGCTGCTGCTCGAGGACGACCTCGACGCGGCGACTGCTGCGATGGCCGAGCACCTGCCGGCACCCGTCGAGGAGATCCTCCTGCAGGCCGACCTCACGGCGATCGCGCCCGGACGCCTCGACGGCAGCCTCGCGCGCTTCATGCGGCTCGCGTCGGACGTCGAGTCCCGCGGCGGCGCCACCGTCTTCCGCTTCTCCCCCGACAGCCTGCGCCGGGTCTTCGACGCGGGCTGGTCGGCGGCGCAGGTGCTCCAGACCCTCTCCGACGCCAGCCGCACTCCCGTCCCGCAACCACTGGACTACCTCGTCCACGACGTCGCACGCCGGCACGGGCAGACCCGGGTCGGCTCGGTGAGCTCCTACGTGCGCAGTGACGACGGCGCGGTGCTCGACGCCATGGCGGCCGACCGGGGCCTGAGCCCCCTGCGGCTGCGCCGGATCGCCCCGACCGTGCTCGTGTCGCCAGCACCAGCCACCACCACCCTGGAGATGCTGCGGGACAACGGGTTCACCCCGGCGGCCGAGTCGCCGGAGGGCGGCATCGTCGTCCCGGCAGCGAGCCGACACCGCACGCCTCCTCGCCGGGCCGCGACCTCACCCGTGCAGGTCACCCGGGTGGACGACGACTACTCGACGACCCTCGTGGCGGCGCTGCGCGCGGGTGAGGAGGCCACGGCATACCGACGTCAGCAGGACGAGTCGCGAGTCGGCCCGCGGCTGCCGGCCAGTGATCCGACGGTGACCCTCGCGCTGCTGCGGGAGGCAGTGGCCGACCACCTCGGCGTGTGGATCGGCTACGTCGACGCGACCGGCAGCAGTAGACGGATCCTGTTGCGGCCCAGCCGGGTCGAGGGCGGCCGGGTCCTCGGCTCTGAGGCCGACTCCGACGTGCAGCGGTCGTTCTCCATCCACCGCATCACCGGAGCCGCCCTGGCCTGACCGCCCCGCCTGACCACATCGCCGTGCTCACCAGATGCGGACGCGCTCCTCCTCGGGCAGCCAGAGGTCGTCGCCCTCGACCACGTCGAAGGCGTCGTAGAACTCGGTCAGGTTGCGGGCGATGTTGGCCCGGAACTCGGCCGGCGAGTGCGGGTCGATCTGCAGCAGCTGCAGGGCCGACTCCTCGCGGGCCTTGCCCTTCCACACCTGCGCCCAGCCGGCGAACACCCGCTGTGCACCGGTGAACCCGTCGATCTCGGGCGACGGTGCGCCCTCGGTCGCGATCCGCCACGCCTCGTAGCCGATCGTCAGCCCACCGAGGTCGCCGATGTTCTCACCCACGGTCAGCGCGCCGTTGACGGTGTTGCCGGGGTAGTCGCGCAGCTCGAAGGCGTCGTACTGCTTGATCAGCGCGCCGGTGAGCGCCTCGAAGCGCTCGCGGTCCTCCTGCGTCCACCAGTCCACGAGGTTGCCCGCGCCGTCGTATCGCGAACCCTGGTCGTCGAACCCGTGGCCGACCTCGTGCCCGATGACCGACCCGATGGCGCCGTAGTTGACCGCGTCGTCGGCCTCGACGTCGAAGAACGGCGGCTGCAGGATCGCCGCGGGGAAGACGATCTCGTTCATCCCCGGGTTGTAGTAGGCGTTGACCGTCTGCGGCGACATGAACCACTCGTCGCGGTCGATCGGCTTGCCCAGCTTGCCGAAGTCGCGGTCCAGCTCGAAGGCGTTGGCCCGTCGCACGTTGCCCAGCAGGTCGCTGCGGTCGACCTCCAGCGCCGAGTAGTCCCGCCACCGGTCGGGGTAGCCGATCTTCGGCGTGAACGCCTCGAGCTTCTCCAGGGCCTTGGCTCGCGTCTCCTCACCCATCCAGGTCAACGACGAGATGTTGCGGCGGTAGGCCGCCACCAGGTTCTCCACCAGGTTCAGCATCCGGGCCTTGGCCTCCGGCGGGAAGTACTTCTCGACATACAGCTGGCCGGCCGCCTCGCCTGCCGCCTCCTCAACCAGGGACACCCCACGCTTCCACCGCTTGCGCAGTTCGGTGGCTCCGGTGAGCTTGCGCCCGAAGAACTCGAAGTCCTCGGTCACCAGGTCCCCGGAGAGGTAGGCGGCATAGGCGTGCACGAGCTGCCAGCGCAGCCAGAGCTTCCAGTCGTCCAGGGGCACCTGCTCGAGCGCCTCGGCGAGTCCGGCCAGGTAGCTCGGCTGTCGCACCACGACCTCGTCGAGCGCGTCGGCCGCGACCCCGAGCCCCTCGCGCCAGGCGTCCCAGTCGACCCCCGGAGCCAGATCGCGCAGCCCCGCAGCGTCGACCTTGGTGTAGGTCTTCACCGCGTCACGCGTGGCCACGTTGTCCCAGTGCGACTTCGCCAGCCGCGTCTCGAGCGCCATCACGCGGTCGGCCGCGTCCTGGGCTGCGTCCACCCCGAGGTGACCGAGCATCCGCGCGACGTGCGGCACGTATGCCGTCCGCACACCTTCGTGCCGCTCCTCGCGGTAGTACGACTCGTCCGGCAGGCCCAGACCCGCCTGTTCGAAATAGGCGATGTAGCGGTCGGAGGCGCGGGCATCGGTGTTGATGAAGGGAATCACCGCACCGGCGACCCCGTGGCGCTGCAGCTGTCCCATCACCCGCAGAAGTCCCGGCACGTTCATGACCGAGTCGATCGCCTCGAGGTCCGGCCGCAGCGGGGTCACGCCGAGCTCTTCGACGCGCGCCTCGTCCATGAACGACGCGAACAGGTCACCCGCCTTGCGCCCGGCGGTCGGTGCCGCGTCCTCGGCGCCGGCCTCGGTGAGCAGCTCGTGCAGGTGCCCCTCCGCCTCCTCCCGCAGCATGTCGAAGGTGCCGTAACGCCCACGGTCGGACGGGATCTCGGTGTTCGCGATCCAACTTCCGTTGACGAACCCGAAGAGGTCGTCCTGGGGCCGCACCGAGCGGTCCATCGCCTCGAGGTTGATGCCTGACTTCATCTGGGAACTGCTCCTTCGGAGGGGGAGGGGGCTGGTGAGGTATGACGATCGCATGCGTGAGGTGCGGCTCTAACGTCCGTCCGTGGCCGGGGACAGGTCACAGCTCGCGTTTGAAGCCGACGTGGCTCGCCGTGAAGCCGAGCCGCTCGTAGAACCGGTGTGCGCCGGCGCGCGAGCTGTCGGAGGTCAGCTGGATCAGCGCGCACCCCTGACGGCGCGCTTCCTCGACGGCCCACTCGATCAGCTGCGTTCCGAGACCGGTCCCGCGCTCGTCCGCCCGCACGCGCACACCCTCGACCTGGGCGCGGGTCGTGCCCCGACGGGAGAGCCCCGGGATCGTGGTCAGCTGCAGCGTGCCGACGACGACGCCATCGCGTTCGGCGACCGCGAGCACCTGGTGCGGGTCGGTGGCGATCTGCGCGAACGCCCGCGCATACGGCGCGAGGTCGTCGGGGTCCTCGCGGCCGGCGCCGAGGGGGTCGTCCATCAGCAGCGCGACAATCGTCGACACGTCGTCGAGAGTCGCCTTCCGGTAGGTGACCTCGCTCGCGCTCACCCCTGTCCTCCCGCTGTCGTCGCCGCTCCGGCGAGCGCCTTGACAACTCGCGACGGCGACGGCCGGCCCAGCTGCTGCGCCATCCACACACTGGTCGAGACGAGCTGGTCGAGGTCCACCCCGGTCTCGATCCCGAGCCCGTTGAGCGCCCAGACGAGGTCCTCGGTGGCCAGGTTGCCGGTCGCGCTCTTGGCGTAGGGGCACCCACCGAGACCGCCCGTCGACGCGTCGACGACGGTGACGCCACGGGCCAGCGCGGTCATGGTGTTGGACAGCGCCTGACCGTAGGTGTCGTGGAAGTGCACAGCGACACGTTCCATGCCGATTCCCTTGCCGTCCAAGGAGTCCAGCAGTGACAGGACGTGGCCGGGTGTGCCGACGCCGATGGTGTCGCCCAGGCTCAGCTGGTCGCAGCCGAGGTCCATCAGGCGGCCGCAGACGTCGACGACCTGGGCCACCGGCACCTCCCCCTCCCACGGGTCGCCGAAGCACATCGAGACGTAGCCGCGCACCCAGGCACCAGCCTCCTTGGCACGCGAGACCACCGGAGCGAACATCTCCAGCGACTCGGCGACCGTACGGTTGAGGTTCTTGCGGGCAAACGTCTCGGTGGCGCTGCCGAAGACCGCGACCGAGGTCAGGCCGAGCTCGAGGGCCCGGTCCAGTCCCTTCTCGTTGGGCACCAGCACAGGTCGACGCGGGCCGAGCGCGTCCTCTCCGAGCAGGCCGACCAGCTCCGTCGAGTCGGCCAGCTGGGGGATCCACTTCGGCGGCACGAACGAGGTGGTCTCCACCGTCCCGAGTCCGGCGGCGACCAGCCGCCGGATGAACTCGGCCTTGGTCTCGACCGGCACGACCGCCTTCTCGTTCTGCAGCCCGTCGCGGGGGCCAACCTCGTAGATCGTGACGCGATCCGGCAGCCCGGACAGGGGCACGGTGCTCGGCAGACTCATGTCACTCATCCTGCCATCCGACCTGCCGCCGCCATGGGGCGACGGTGGACCGGCCCCCGTCGGCACGACGTCCTGCGCCGCGGTCGTCGCGGCAACCGGCACGCAGGACCTTCCTTCGAACTCGGGCACCGCCGACGACCGTCCTCGTCCTTTCCGGGGCGATGGTCCCGCCACACCACCGCTGACCTGCAGCGCCGCCTATGCTCGAACCACGCGGCACAGAGGAGCACGCGATGAGCGATGACCCACGCGCCAGTGGCGCCGGCGATCCCGAGGAGGATGCGTTCTCCCGGGCCTTCCGCGAGCGCCGGGCCACGCTCACCGGGAGCACCACGGCACCGGTGCGGCCGGACCCGACCTCTCCGCTGCCGATGACCGACGCGGCACGGATGCCGGTCCACCCGCCGCCAGCAGAGTCGGCCGAGCGCCAGACGCGACCGCCCTCGGGTGCCGCGCCCCCGGATCCTTATGCCGCGCGCCCGGAGGTGGGGACCCCACCCGGCCAGCCCTACCCGGCATACGGCTCCGACGCTCCCCGGCTCTCGCCGCCGCCGGGCCAGCCCTATCCGGCCTACGGACACCACGTCGAGGACCAGTCACGGCCGTCGGCCGCGCCGCTGGTCACCGTGTCGCTGCTGACGATGGTCTTCACCATGCTGTTCGTCGGCCTGCCGAGCGTCGCCATCGGCCTCCTCGCGGTCGGCAAGGACGACGCTGCCGCCAAACGACGACTGCTGCGGGTGGGCTGGATCGTCTACGTGGTCAACTGGGCGTTCGTGGTCATCGGCGCGGTGCTGCTCGGCGTGGGGCTGGCCGTCTGGATGCACCAGCTCACGACGCCGGTGAGGTGAGCGCTACGGGAACACCCCACCGGCCGAACGCGTTGATGCCACAGTTATGACCGACGGCCCCCTCATCGTCCAGAGCGACAAGACCCTCCTGCTCGAGGTCGAGCATCCCCGTGCCGACGAGGCGCGGCGTGCGATCGCGCCGTTCGCCGAGCTGGAGCGCGCCCCCGAGCACGTCCACACCTATCGGCTCACTCCGCTCGGCCTGTGGAACGCCCGCGCCGCCGGGCACGACGCGGAGCAAGTGGTGGACGCGCTGGTGACCTACAGCCGGTATGCCGTGCCGCCGGCCCTGCTGGTCGACCTCGCCGACACGATGGCCCGGTATGGCCGGCTCAGCCTCGAGAAGCACCCCTCGCACGGTCTCGTGCTGCGCAGCACCGATCGGCCGGTGCTGGAAGAGGTGTTGCGGCACAAGAAGATCAAGCCCCTGGTCGGCGCGCGCGTCGACGACGGGACGATCGCCGTGCATCCCTCCGAGCGCGGCCACCTCAAGCAGGAGCTGCTCAAGGTCGGCTGGCCCGCGGAGGACCTGGCCGGTTACGTCGACGGCGAGGCGCACCCGATCGACCTCGACGAGTCGGAGTGGTCGCTGCGGCCCTACCAGCAGCACGCGGTCGACGGCTTCTGGCACGGTGGCTCCGGCGTGGTCGTCCTGCCCTGCGGGGCGGGCAAGACGCTGGTCGGCGCGGGTGCGATGGCCCGTGCCCGCACCACCACCCTCGTGCTCGTGACCAACACGGTCGCCGCCCGGCAGTGGCGCGACGAGCTGTTGCGGCGCACCTCCCTGACCGAGGACGAGATCGGCGAGTACTCCGGCGCCCGCAAGGAGATCCGGCCGGTGACCATCGCGACCTACCAGGTGCTCACGACGCGCCGCAAGGGCACCTACACCCATCTCGACCTGCTCGACGCCCGCGACTGGGGACTGGTCATCTACGACGAGGTGCACCTGCTGCCTGCTCCGATCTTCCGGATGACCGCCGACCTGCAGGCCCGCCGACGCCTCGGCCTGACCGCGACGCTCGTGCGCGAGGACGGCCGCGAGTCCGATGTGTTCAGCCTGATCGGACCGAAACGGTTCGATGCGCCCTGGAAGGACATCGAGTCCCAGGGCTACATCGCCCCCGCCGACTGCGTCGAGATCCGGGTGACGCCTCCCAACGCCGAGCGGATGGCCTACGCGACCGCGGAGCCGGAGGACCGCTACCGGCTGGCCTCGTGCAGCCCGACCAAGGACCACGTCGTGGAGGCGCTCGTGGCCCGGCACCGCGGTGAGCCGACCCTGGTCATCGGCCAGTACCTCGACCAGCTCGAGACGCTCGCCGGCCGGTTGGACGTCCCGCTCATCACGGGCGCGACGACGGTCACCGAGCGGCAGAAGCTCTTCGCCGCCTTCCGCTCCGGCGAGGTCGGCCTGCTCGTCGTGAGCAAGGTCGCCAACTTCTCCATCGACCTGCCGGAGGCCAGTGTCGCCATCCAGGTGTCGGGCACCTTCGGGTCCAGGCAGGAGGAGGCGCAGCGACTCGGCCGGGTGCTGCGGCCCAAGGGCGACGGCCGCACCGCGCACTTCTACACGGTGGTCGCCCGCGACACCGTCGACGCCGAGTTCGCGGCTCACCGGCAGCGGTTCCTCGCCGAGCAGGGCTACGCCTACCGCATCGTGGACGCCGACGACCTCCAGGCCGGCCTGCCCGACTGACACGGAGTTGCTCTCGCTGCCCCGCTGGCTCACCCCGCGTTCCCGCTGCCTCCCGCTGCCCGGCAGGTGGCGGCGTGAGCAGCCTCGCGGCGCCCAGACGGCATACAGGAAACTCCCAGACTCCGGCGGGACACTGGACGGCGTGACTACGCAGACACCAGAAGCACGGCTGCTCGTCGTCGAGGACGAACCCAACATCCGCGAGCTGCTCGCCACGAGCCTGCGGTTCGCCGGTTTCGAGGTCGAGGTGGCGGCCGACGGCAACAGCGCGCTGACGCGCGCCGCCGAGCTGCAGCCAGACCTGGTCGTGCTGGACGTGATGCTGCCCGACATGGACGGTTTCACCGTGACCCGCCGGCTGCGCGAGCGTGGACGCGCGCTCCCCATCGTGTTCGTCACCGCCCGGGACAGCATCGACGACAAGATCAAGGGACTCACGGTCGGCGGCGACGACTACGTCACCAAGCCGTTCAGTCTCGAAGAGGTCGTCGCCCGGATCCGGGCGGTGCTGCGCCGCACCCGCCAGGAGGAGCCGGAAGGCGGCGACGCGACCCTCCGATTCGCCGACCTCGAGCTCGACGAGGACTCCCACGAGGTGCGGCGCGGCGGCCGGGTCGTCGAGATGTCGCCGACCGAGTTCAAGTTGTTGCGCTACCTGATGCTCAACCCCAACCGGGTCCTGTCCAAGACCCAGATCCTGGACCACGTCTGGGACTACGACTTCCGCGGCGAGTCGGGCATCGTCGAGTCCTACATCTCCTACCTGCGGCGCAAGCTCGACGTCGACGGACCGTCGCTGATCCAGACCCGGCGCGGGGTCGGCTACGTGCTGCGGCTGCCGCCGGAAGCGCCCTGAGCGGCCGATGAACCTTCCCCCGGCGCCCCAGGCGCACGAGCGCCTGCGGGCGATGCCCCTGCGCTGGCGGCTCATCGCGGTGGTCGTCGTGCTCATGCTCGCCGCCATCGTCCTCACCAGCGGCGCCACGACCGCCCTGCTGCGTGGCTACCTGATGGACCGCACCGACAAGGAGCTGCGGCAGGCCGCGGTCCCCGTCGCCTCGGCCGCCTTCGCGCAGGTCCTCAACCAGCGCTCCGACCTGGACCCGTTCGCCCCTCCCAATACCTACGCCGTGCGGATCATGCCGACCGGGTCGGGCAAGCCGATCGACCTGACCACGCCCACCAGCGACCAGGATCACCCCAAGATCCCGGACTTGTCCCTCGCGGACTCGCGGGTGCGCAGCGGTCAGCCGTTCACCGTCGGCTCCGTCGACGGCGACGGACGCTGGCGGGTGGTCGCCGGCGCCACCCGTGACGGGACCGCAACGTTCGCGGTGGCGGTCTCCCTCGCCACGGTGGACAGCACGGTGCACCGACTGCGCGTCCTCACCACCATCATCGGGTTGGTCGTCACGGCGGCCTGCGCCGTGATCGGCTGGTTCGCGGTGCGCCGCGCCTTCCGGCCGCTGCGCGAGATCGAGGACACGGCAGCGGCCATCGCCGGTGGTGACCTCACCCGCCGCATCCCCCAGCGCACCGCGCCCGACGAGGTGACCAGCCTGGCCGACTCACTCAACGCGATGCTCGCGCAGATCGAGCAGTCCTTCGCCGTGCGGGAGGCATCCGAGGACCGGATGCGCCGGTTCGTCGGTGATGCGTCACACGAGCTGCGCACTCCACTCGCCACGGTGAGGGGGTATGCCGAGCTGTTCCGTCAGGGGGCAGTGCGCGAGCCGGAGGAGGTCGCCGGGGCGATGCGCCGGATCGAGGACGAGGCGAGCCGGATGGGTGGGCTCGTCGAGGACCTGCTGCTCCTCACCCGGCTGGACACGCCCAGGTCGGTCGAGCTCGGCACGGTGGACCTCACCGTGCTCGCGGCGGATGCCGCGCAGGACGCCAAGGCGCTCGACCCCGGTCGCTCGATCCGGTTGCTCCCGATCGGCGCCCTGGTCGAGCCGACGCTGGTCGCCGGCGACGAGGAACGGCTGCGGCAGGTGGTGGCCAACCTCGTGGCCAACGCCATCAACCACACCCCGGCCGGCTCTCCCATCGAGCTGGCTGTGGGGCGCCGCGACTCGCGGGCGGTGCTCGAGGTCCGCGACCACGGCAGCGGGGTCGCCCCCGAGGACGCGGCACGGGTCTTCGAGCGCTTCTACCGTGCCGACCCGGCACGCACCCGCGGGCACGGCGGCGGCAACGGCCT
>NZ_VOHR01000135.1 GCF_009192725.1 Segeticoccus rhizosphaerae
AGGCGGCCCGGAGCGCCATGCCGGCGCGGTGTCTCGCTGACAGCTCGCCGTCGGCACCGATGGCACCGACGCGGTCGGCGACCGCCTCGAGGGCCCGCGCGACGGCGACCCGCTCCGGTCCGTGCTGACGGATCACCCAGCCGGACATGCAGGTCAGCCAGGCCCAGCCCGCGACGGCAGCGGAGGTCAGGGTGGCCGGCACCACGGCCTCCGGACCGACCGGCAGCTCGGCGCACACCGAGACGGCGAACACGGGGAAGATGCCTGCCGGTCCGCCTGTGCGGGTGGCATCGGAGAGCAACCGCGCCAGACCGGCGACGGCCGCCACGACGGCGATGACGACGAGGATGTGACTGGTGTAGGCCGCAGTCAGCGTCCCCACGAGAGTGGAGAGCGACATGAAGATGCCGACGGCCGCGAGCATGGGCGCCTTCACGGCATACGGCGCGTTGCGGCCGTAGAGGGAAGTGAATCCGCCGAAGGCTGCGAACGACAGCAGGTCGCGGTGCCCGGTCAGCAGCAGGACGACGAGGGGGACGCCCATCGAGATGCCGGCGTGCATGGCCGGTATGACGGTCGCGTCCGGGGGACGCAGGCGGAGTGCGCGGTGCTGGGCCAGTCGACGAAGCGAGTGGCTGGTCACGCTGGGGGAATGACTACTCGGGCAGGGGGCCGCAGAGCTGCTCCCAGTAGCGGCCGAGGTTCTGCATCGGCAGGAAGTGGCCGGTGCGGTGGCCGTCAATCATGATCGCCTCGACCCCCGAGGCGATGTAGGTGCTCGCGTTGCGGACGATGTCCACGGGTCTGGTTGGTGCGCCTTGGAACTCGCCCTCGGCCGCGAGGATGTTCTGCTCGATCGCGAAGCGACGGGCGCGCTGCTCGGTGCTGAAGGCGAAGAGGGTGTTGACGCCGCGGATCTCGCCAGCGGCCGGTGCCCAGTGACCGTCGCCGGAGTCGATCGGCACGCACCACCAGCGGTCGAGGCCGAACGTCGCCCGCCACAGCTTGTCCTGGTCCGACTCCTTCTTGGAGCGGCGGGCGGCGTTGGACAGGCGGTCGAGGTTCCATACCTGATCGAGCTCGGAAGAGGTGGATCGGACACTCGGCCCGGCGGGACTCCAGCACTCCTCCAGCTGGGTTTCGGCGTCCTGATCTGGGGTTGCAGCGTGGTGGGTCATACCTCTATGGCACCACACTCTGGCCCCGGAGCCCTCCGCGCGGTGTTCCTGGTGGCGTTCCGTGGGGTCTTCGGAGACCATGGTGGGCGAGTGAGGTGAGGTCCATGTCGGTCACGGTCCGCTACATCGTCCAGGACGTCGACGAGGCGATCGCCTTCTATTGCGAACGGTTGGGGTTCGCGGAGGTGATGCACCCGGCGCCGACATTTGCGATCCTCTCGCGCGGTGATCTGCGGTTACTGTTGAGCGCTCCGAGCACGCAGGGCGGTGGGGGACAGGCGCTGCCGGACGGGACCGTGCCGCAGCCCGGCGGGTGGAACCGGGTCTCGCTGCAGGTCGAGGACCTCGAGGCGACGGTGGCCACGCTGCGGGAGGCCGGCGCGACCTTCCGCAACGATGTCGTCAAGGGTGTGGGCGGCAACCAGATCATCGTCGAGGACCCCAGCGGCAACCCGCTCGAGCTGTTCGAGCCGACGATCGAGGAGGCGCGGGAGCGCCCCTGACTGTCGGCCTTCCCCGCTTGGCGAAGCACGGACGGGCGATGTGGTCGCGGCGGGCCATCCTGCGTCCTCGGCGTCACTGGGCGACGAGGCGGTTCTTGGAGGTCTTGACAGTGATGGTGCCGGCCGGGCCGGCGATGTCGAGCGTGTCGGGGATCGGAATCCAGTCGCCGCCGTCGACGCTGAACTCGCCGCCGTAGGTGGTCGTGACCGTCGGGTGGTAGGTGCCCTTCTTCGGGTAGGCATGGGTGACGTCGCCATCTGGGTAGGAGCCGCCAGGCGACTTCGTGGGGCCGACCTTGGTCCCGTCGCCGAAGTCGTAGGTGTAGCCGACGAGGGTGGGCCGGATCCGCACAGCGTGGCCGAGCATCGCCGAGCGCGCCGGCTGGTCGACCTCCTCCGGCTGGAAGCCCTTGGTCGGCCAGTCGACCTGGAAGAAGGTCTTCAGCCGGATCAGGGTGGTGCCGCCCTTGGGCTGGCTGGTGAAGGAGGGCTTCGCAAACGCCGTATGCCGCCAGGCCTCCCGGATCATCCCAGCCGTCAACACCGGCTTCGGCGGTGCGGCGACTTGCTGTCCGGGTCCCGTCGATGCCGGAACCCGATTGGTGAAGCAGGTCCATGCAACCTTCTGCCAGGGTCCGGGTGATCCTTTCTTCGGGATTTCACGCTTCCACACGTCGGAGAGCGGCCCCGGAGACTCTGGATACGTAGATGTGCAGAATGTGACCGCGGTCGCGCAGAAGTTGCGTCGCGGATCAGCCGGTGTGTTGCCGGTACAACGGACTACCGCCACATACTCGACATCCTTTGCGGACGGCTTCGAGATGACAGGTGAGCGTTGACCCGCGTTCTCCCAGTGCGCCTGACCCGAAGCGCCGGTCGCCTCTCTTGCATTCCGAAGTGGACCCTCATCAACAGGCGAGCGTTGCGGCCTTTCCTGCGCGTTACTGGATCCACCCAGCCCTGCGCCTCCATGGTCGAGGATGCACGTATCTATCTCGTAACCGGGACACGTGAGCCCGGGCGTGGTCATGGGCGCCGGAGCGCTCAAGCTCGAGGTCAGTCCCAGCGTTGGAGCCAACGCCGAGAGCAACGAAGCGCCGAGCAATTCAAGAACTCTCATTGCAACAGTCGGATCTCGGCCACCCGCCAGCCGTCTCCGGTCCACTTGAGCTCGGTCTCTGGAAAGATCGTCTTGGCCTTGGTGCGATCTTTCACATTTCCACTGGAGTCGACCACCGATCTGCGAAGCAGACGCTGCGTTGCCGTCGCCAAGATCGATCCGGTCTTGGTGGCCGGCGTGATCTGCACGTCGGCCAGGCGAGATACCGGCCCGTCAAGGTGACGATCTCTCTTCTCGCTATCTCGGGCTGTGCCTTCGTATGCCGCACACGTCTTGCAGCTCGGAAGACTCAGGGGCTTGAGGAGGCCGGTCTTCGGCTTTGACCAAGCGATGTTGAGCTGCTGGTTGTAGTACCGGACGAAGGCTTCGGCGCCCTTGTTGGTGTGCTGGCGGGCCGCTTTGGGGACACCAGGGGCGCCGGCTTCCTCCGTGCCCTTGGTCGGCCTGGGGCTCGACGACGTCGCCGGGTCACTGGGGGTGGTCGTGCCGGTGGGGTCGTTGGTCGGGGGAGCGGTCGTCGGACCTCCCGCGACGGTGCCGCCGCCGGTTGGCGGAGGACTCGGCTTCTCGTCGCCACCGCACCCGGCGAGCAACGCGCTGCCGAGCAGCGCGCCCGCAGCCAGCACGGCATACCGGTTGGATCGTGTCCCCATGCTTCCCTCCTGCGCGGATGCGAGGAGCCGCAAGCGCACGTAAACACGAGCGAGTATGCCCGCGTGAGCATGGCCGGCCCACTCGTCCACAGGTAAAGAAATGGTCAGGAAGCCCGGCGAGGAGGGGTCCGACACGCAGCCCGACGCGCCGCCTGACATCGGCGACACGCGGGGTGTCGAGCCGCTGACCTGCGGCGATGTCGACGCCGCAGATCGTCGCGCGCCCCGCCCTTGCGTCCGGTGATGCAGGCGCCTACGATCACTAGATGTAGTAGTTACACGGATGTGAGTTGTCCACATATAGGCCTTCGTCGTCCACAGGGGCCGATGGTTTCCCACAGGGTTTCCCACCAGTTACCCACAGCCGGATCCACAGGTTCCACCCCGACGGGGGCCCTGGACCAGCACGAGAACGCACCGCACGATCAGCACAAATCCAGGCACAAACCGGCTCCGCCGGGTGTTGAACCGACAGGAGGGAGAAACCATGCACTGCCCCTTCTGCCGCCACACCGACAGCCGCGTGATGGACTCCCGCACCACCGACGACGGCACCGCGATCCGCCGCCGCCGGCAGTGCCCGGAGTGCGGCCGCCGGTTCACCACGTTGGAGTCCGCGAGCCTGTCGGTGGTCAAGCGTTCGGGGGCCAGCGAACCGTTCAGCCGCGGCAAGGTCCTCGTCGGCGTCCGCAAGGCCTGCCAGGGCCGCCCGGTCACGGAGGACCAGCTCGCGCTGCTCGCCCAGCAGGTCGAGGAGGCCATCCGGGCCCAGGGCAGCGCCGAGATCGAGGCCCACGAGGTCGGCCTCGCGATCCTCGGACCACTGCGCGAGCTCGACGAGGTCGCCTACCTGCGGTTCGCCAGCGTCTACCAGGCCTTCGACAACCTCGAGGACTTCGAGTCGGCGATCACGCTGCTGCGGGCCGAGCGCGACGCCACCGGCCGCGAGCCGGACGACCAGCACGACCAACAACAGGACAAGAGCAAATCCGGTATGCCGCGAGGCAGCTGACGCCCGCGCGTCACCGCTGCTTCACCGCAGGTCAGCCGGGTTTCAGACCGTTGTCAGACCCCGGAGGGACCATGAGGGGGACAGGCAACCCAGCACTTCGGCGGGCGATCCCGCTGGCGCAGGCACACGACATACGACAAGAAAACGCACAGAACACCCAACTAGGGGCCAGGGAGGCCAAGTCATGACGGAGACCACCGGCGCACGTGCAGGTGCGAAGGGCAAGAGCAGCAAGCGGGGCGTGACCGTGGAGCGCATCTTCACCACGCCCGGCGTGCACCCCTATGACCAGGTGACCTGGGAGCGTCGCGACGTCGTCCAGCAGAACTGGAAGACGGGGGAGACGATCTTCGAGCAGCGCGGGGTGGAGTTCCCCGACTTCTGGAGCGTCAACGCCTCGACGATCGTCACGACCAAGTACTTCCGCGGGGCGCTCGGCACCGAGGCGCGCGAGACCGGGCTCAAGCAGCTGATCGACCGCGTCGTGCTGACCTACGTCAAGGCCGGCAAGGACAACGGCTACTTCGGGACCGAGGACGACGCGACCCTCTTCGAGCACGAGCTGACCTATGCCCTGCTGCACCAGGTGTTCAGCTTCAACTCGCCGGTGTGGTTCAACGTCGGCACCAAGAGCCCGCAGCAGGTGAGCGCGTGTTTCATTCTCTCCGTTGACGACTCGATGGACTCGATCCTCAACTGGTACAAGGAGGAGGGGTTCATCTTCAAGGGCGGCTCGGGCGCCGGCCTCAACCTGTCGCGGATCCGCTCGTCCAAGGAGCTGCTCTCCTCCGGTGGCACCGCGAGCGGCCCGGTGTCGTTCATGCGCGGCGCCGACGCGTCCGCCGGCACGATCAAGTCCGGTGGCGCCACCCGTCGCGCGGCCAAGATGGTCGTGCTCGACGTCGACCACCCCGACATCGTGGAGTTCGTCGAGACCAAGGCGCGCGAGGAGGACAAGATCCGCGCGCTGCGCGACGCCGGGTTCGACATGGACCTCGGCGGCAAGGACATCGTGAGCGTGCAGTACCAGAACGCCAACAACAGCGTCCGGGTCACCGACGAGTTCATGCGCGCGGTCGAGGACGGCACCGAGTTCGGCCTCAAGGCCCGCGACGACGGCCGGGTGCTCGAGACGGTCGACGCGCGCGAGTTGTTCACCAAGATGGCGCAGGCGTCGTGGGAGTGCGCCGACCCGGGCCTCCAGTACGACGACACGATCAACGACTGGCACACCAACCCCGAGACCGGCCGGATCACGGCGTCCAACCCCTGCTCGGAATACATGTCGCTCGACAACAGCTCGTGCAACCTGGCGTCGCTCAACCTGCTGAAGTTCCTGCGCGACGACGACACCTTCGACGTCGAGACCTACCAGAAGGTCGCCGAGCTGGTCATCACCGCGATGGACATCTCGATCTGCTTCGCCGACTTCCCGACCGAGGCGATCGGCGACACCACCCGCGACTACCGCCAGCTGGGCATCGGCTACGCCAACCTCGGCGCGCTGCTCATGGCGACCGGCCACGGCTACGACTCCGAGGGCGGCCGCTCGCTCGCTGCGGCGCTGACCTCGCTGCTGACCGGTGCGGCCTACAAGAAGTCGGCCGAGATCGCGTCGGTGGTCGGCCCGTATGCCGGGTACGCCCGCAACGCGGAGGCGCACAAGCGGGTGATGCGCAAGCACCAGGCCGCCAACGACCAGATCCGCGCGCTCGACAGCATGGACACCGCGGTGCACCGTGCCGCCACCAAAGCGTGGGACGCGGTCGTCAAGCAGGGTGAGAAGCACGGCTACCGCAACGCGCAGGCCAGCGTCTTGGCGCCCACGGGGACCATCGGCTTCATGATGGACTGCGACACCACCGGCATCGAGCCGGACTTCTCGCTGGTGAAGTTCAAGAAGCTCGTCGGCGGCGGGTCGATGCAGATCGTCAACCTCACCATCCCGCGGGCGCTCGCGAAGCTCGGCTACCAAGAGGAGTCGATCGAGGCGATCGTCGAATACATCGCCGACAAGGGCCACGTCATCGACGCGCCCGGGCTCAAGCCGGAGCACTACGAGGTCTTCGACACCGCGATGGGTGCGCGGGCGATCGCGCCGATGGGCCACGTGCGGATGATGGCGGCCGTGCAGCCGTTCCTGTCCGGTGCGATCTCCAAGACGGTCAACCTGCCGGAGAGCGCCACGGTCGAGGAGATCGAGGACGTGCACTTCCAGGGCTGGAAGCTCGGGCTCAAGGCGCTCGCGGTCTACCGCGACAACTGCAAGGTGGGCCAGCCGCTGTCCGACGGTGGCTCGACCGCGAAGGACGCGGCCGCAGCTCGCGACGCCGCCAAGGTGGAGAAGGTGGTCGAATACCGCCCAGTCCGCAAGCGGCTGCCCAAGCGCCGCCCGTCGCAGACGACGTCGTTCTCCGTCGGCGGTGCCGAGGGCTACCTGACCGCCGGGTCCTACCCGGACGACGGCCTGGGCGAGCTCTTCCTCAAGTTCGGCAAGCAGGGCTCGACCCTCGCCGGTGTGATGGACGCCTTCTCCATCGCCGTCTCGATCGGCCTGCAGTATGGCGTGCCGCTGGAGACCTTCGTGGAGAAGTTCACCAACCTGCGGTTCGAGCCTGCCGGCCTGACCGACGACCCGGACGTGCGCATGGCGCAGTCGATCATGGACTACGTCTTCCGCCGGCTGGCGCTGGACTACATGGACTTCGAGACCCGGTCGTTCATGGGCATCCACACCGCCGAGGAGCGGGCGCGCCAGCTCGACACCGGCTCGTATGCCGCGCCGACCGCCGGCTCGGACGACTCCGATGAGGACCTAGAGGGTGAGCTGGAGTCCTACTCCCAGTCGGCGGCACCTTCGTCGAAGCGGGCGGAGCGGCCGGTGGACGACTCGGTGCAGTCCGGTGCCGGTGCGGCTTCTGCGCGTGACGCGGGGGAGGACGTGCACTCCTCGGCGGAGCTGCTGGAGAAGTTCCAGGGCAAGGCTGCCGACGCCCCGATCTGCATGACCTGCGGCACGAAGATGCGGCCAGCAGGTTCCTGCTTCGTCTGTGAAGGCTGCGGCTCCACGAGCGGCTGTAGCTAATTTAGGCGTGGCACCTGGTGGTCCCGGCCAGAACCTGGCCGGGACCACCCCAGGGCTCGTTCAAAGTTGATACCGCTGTGACGGATGGGGCGCCGTTCGGTGGTCGATGAGCGCCAGGAGCTGCTCGATTCTGCGGCCCAGGGTGCGGGTTGCCGCGGCGATGTTCGCCGCGCCGTGCCGGGTCCGGAGGAGCCCGATCGCGATGTTGCGCAGGGTCGCCATGGCGCGCGGACCGGTGCCGGTGCGGACCTGGGAGGCGTCCTCGCCGAAGGACATGTCGCGCACCCAGTGCACCCTGTTCTCGATGGACCAGTGGCCACGGATGATGTCGGCCAACTGTGCCGCGCTGACCTGCTCCCAGGTGAGGTTGGTGACCGCGTACACCGTCTCCTGACCGGTCGCGCCGGTGCTCACCTGGGTACGGGTCCGGATGATCCGGACGGCCAGCTTCGCGTGCGGGAACCCGATGCCCGAGCCGACGCCGAGGACCTGCAGGGTGCGCGACTCACGGCGTCCGTGCCCCTTGTCCTCGGTGTGGTCGGCCACCGGCACCTGGTCCCAGGCCAGCTTGTGCAGTTGGGCGTGCAGCCGGGGCTGGTTGCCCTTGACGATGAACACGTACTTGCCGCCGTGCCGGTGCAGGTAGCGGGCATGGCAGCGCTGGGTGTGCAGCGCGTCCGCCGTGACGATCACATCCCGCAGGTCGATCCGGTCCAGTACCGCTGCGAACGCGGCGATCTCGTGGTCCTTGTCGCCGGCGTTGACCTGCCCCAAGGGCTGGCCCGTGGCGTGGTCGACCAGGGAGAACAGGTGCACCCGGGAACCGCCGGCGCCGCGCGCACCACGGCACGTCTTGCCATCGACCGCGACCACCCGGAAGGCGTCCGGCACGCGCGGTGGCGGCGTGCTCAGCGCGGCGAGCCAGGCGTGCAGGACCGCGTCCAGCACGTCGGGGTCCACCGCCAGCAGCACCCGCCGGACCGTGGACACACTGGGCGGGTAGCGCGCGATCCCCAACCTGGGCCAGCACCACCGAGGCAGATCGGACGCCCAGCCGGCGATCCCGGCCAGACTGCGCGCCCCGGCCATCACCGCAGCCAACGACACGACCAGCACCGTGGCCAACTCGTGCCGGCGCCCCTGCCGGTGCCGCGGATCGGTCAGCGTCGTCAGCACCTGCCACACCTGCACCGGCGCCGCCTGGCCGGCACGCACGTCATGGTCCAGCAGTGCATCAGCGACAGGGATGAGGGACGATACCGGTGCGGGCACGGCGGGTCTCCGATCGAGGTCAAGTCCCTTGGAGTGGTGTAACGGCTGATCCTTCGTTTTGGGCTTAGAAGGGTGGGTTTTCGGGGTCGGGCTGGACGGGCTCGTTCGTGGTGGGCCTCCATTCGTCGAAGTCGTCGGGCCAGGGTGCGGGCACGCCGTGCTCGTCCCACCAGCCGGTTTCGTGGCCGGCGGCCAGTAGTGCGAGGTCGTGCTCGCGTTGCGTGGTGGCGGGGTTGGTCCGGGTGTTCATGCGGCCGGCTCCAGCTCGGGCTGCCCGGTCGCCGTGGTGGCGTGTTCGGCGCTGGCGCGGGTCCGGGCTCGGGCCAGGACGTCCAGGCCGAGGTAGCGGCGGCCCTCGGCCCACTCGTCGTGTTGCTCGGCCAGCACGGCGCCGACCAGGCGGGTGATGGCGTCGCGGTCGGGGAAGATGCCCACGACGTCGGTCCTGCGCCTGATTTCCCGGTTCAGGCGTTCGTTCGGGTTGTTCGACCAGACCTGGCGCCAGATTTCCTTGGGGAAGGCGGTGAAGGCGAGCAGTTCGGCTCGGGCGGCGTCCAGGTGGGCGGCCACGTCGGGCAGCTTGTCGGTCAGGGCGTCCAGGACCCGGTCGTACTGGGCGTGCACCGCCTCGGCGTCGGGCTGGTCGTAGATGGAGTGCAGCAACGCCTTGACCCATCCCCAGCTCGACTTCGGGCACGCCGACATGAGATTCGCCGCGTAGTGCGTTCGACAGACTCCCACTGTCAACTTCGGGTGCTGTAGCGGGTTGGAGTGTGGGCACCCTAAGTAGCCGCGCGGCGAACGTTGCCGGCGGCTGGGACTTGTCCTG
>NZ_VOHR01000136.1 GCF_009192725.1 Segeticoccus rhizosphaerae
CGTGCCAGCCGCACGCGGGGTCGTCGCGGCCGAAGGTGTGCCGCGGCCCGGGTGACCGCCCCCGGGTTGAGCGCCCCGGCGCGTGCCAGCCGGGAGACGAGCTGGACGCCCTCGTAGCAACCCTGGGCGTAGACGCTCACGGTGGGCGCGGTGGGTCCCCAGCGCTGTCGGTAGCGGTCTTGGAACTCCTCGCTCTGGCGGTCGGTGGCAAACCAGTGCATCGCGGCATAGAGCTCGCCCGTGGAGTCACCGTTTGCCTCGAGCAGCCCTGTCTCGTCGAGGGATCCGGAGACACGAACGATCCGGTGCCCCGCGGGCGTCCGCGCGAAGCCCCGGTTGAAGGTGGCCAGGTCGCGGCCCACCAGGCTCAGCAGCACCGCGTCGACGCGTTCGCGCGACATCTCCTGGATCAGCTGTTCGGCGGGGACGGCGCCGAACGGCACCAGGCGCTGCAGGACGACGTCGCCGCCCGCCCGGTGGATCAACGCCCCTGCCGCGGCGTGCACGGCTCGTGGCCAGATGTAGTCGTTGCCGACCAGGGCCCAGCGGCGTAGCCGGGTCCGTGAGACGAGCCGTTCGACGACCGGCCGCAGCTGCTCCCTAGGGCCCTCGCCGAGCAGCACGACTCCGCACGAGCGCTTGCCACCCTCGTGAGGAGGCGTGAACACATAGGGCAGCCGCCCCTGCACGGCGGCGTCCAGACGACGGTGCACGTCGCTGGTGTGGAACCCCACGAGGGTGTCGATGGCCCGTGCGGCCACGAGGGATGCGACCTCCCGGGCGACGTCCTCGGGGTCCCGTCCCGCGTCGATGGGCACCAGGTCGAGGGGCTGGTCGGCGTGACTGCGGCAGGTGTTCGCGTCTTCCGCGGCCAGGAGCGCGCAGGCCATCGCCGCCGGGCCGGTGAGTCCCATCGGTCCGGACGAGGGCACGGCCAGCCCGACGCGCAGGCTCCGCCGGTCGGCACCGGCGAGAAGCGCGTCAAGGGGGTCGATCACGGGAGCTGAGAGTGTCACTGGTCTGAGTATGCTCCCCATCGTGGGCTGGTTGGACGAGGAGAAGGCATGAGTGGCACGCGGCAGGCACGACTGCTCGACTCGCTGTCCACCGCCCACCGACGACTGTCCCGCGCGCTGGACCAGCTCCTCGAGGAGGAGGGGGCCACCGTCGACCAGTGGCGGGTGCTGCACGCGCTCGACGCCTCGGACGGGCTGCTCATGGGAGACCTGACCGACCGACTGGGCGTGCCGGGGCCGTCCGTGACCCGGATCGTCGACGGGCTGGTCGACCGGGCCCTGGTCTACCGCCGACAGTCCACCGAGGACCGGCGCAGGGTCGCCGTGCACATCTCGGAGGCGGGACGGGCCTCGGTGGCAAGGATGGACGCCATCGTGGAGGCGCAGGAGAGTCGTATCTCGAAGTCCTTGGGAGACAAGCGGTTTCGAACTCTTCTGGCGGCAGTGGAAGACCTGTGCGGCGCTGAGCGCCAGGACTCCTGACCAGAGGCCGCATCGTCCCGATTCCGGGATGACGTGGATCGTCACGGGCTCGACCCGCCTCCAAACATTTCCACTTGGAGACTATTGACACTGCATAATTGTTTACAGTTTACTGATTTGGCGCCGTCCCACTACCTACGGAGGCCGATCCCGATGCCCCGACCGCGCCACGCACTGCTCCTGACCATGACCCTGGCCCTCGGGCTGGGCGCTGCCGGGTGCTCCCAGCCCACCGGCAGCACGCCCGCAGGCACCGGAGGCGACACCGGCGGTGGCGACTCCTCTGCGGCGCCCGCCTCGGGTGCAGCGGCCCACGAGGGCGGCAACCTCACGGTCGCCCTGGCCGAGGCCCCGGATGCGCTCGACCCGACGGTCGCCTCGACGTACGTGGGCCGAATCGTCTTCGCCAACATGTGCGAGAAGCTGTACGACGTCGGTGACGGACTCAAGATCGTGCCCCAGTTGGCCGCTGAGAAGCCCAAGGTCTCTCCGGACGGCAAGACCTACACGATCGTGCTGCGCAAGGGCGTGAAGTTCAACGATGGCACGGACTTCAACGCCCAGGCCGTCAAGAAGACGCTCGAGCACTACAAGGACGACCCGAAGTCCGCGCGCGCCTCGGAGCTCACGACCGTGACCAAGGTCGACGCCGTGAACCCCACCACGGTGCGTCTGCACCTGAAGACTCCCTACGCACCCTTGACGGCCATTCTCGCCGACCGGTCCGGGATGATCCTGTCGCCGAAGCAGCTGGACAAGCTGGGTGACGACTTTGCCAAGCACCCCGTCTGTGTCGGGCCGTTCTCCTTCAAGGACCGGCCCTCCTCCGACAAGATCGAGCTGACCAGGTCGAAGTACTACTACGACAAGGCCAAGGTCCACCTCGACGGTGTGACCTTCGTGGCCGTGACCCAGCCCAACGTCAGGGCTGCCAACCTGCGCTCAGGCGACATCGACGTGGCCGACCGCATCGCGCCCCCCGACGTGGCGACGCTCAAGGGCTCCAGCGACGTCAAGGTCTGGCCGGTGACGTCTCTGGGTTACCAGGGACTGACGATCAACGTGTCCAACAGCGCCGGTGCCGGGAAGCCGGGCAACCACACCGTCGACAACCCGATGGCGCAGCACCCCGAGCTGCGGCAGGCGCTCGCGCTCAGCCTGGACCGTGACGCCATCAACAAGGTGGTCTTCCAGGGACAGTACGTCCCCGGGTGCACCCCGATCTCGCCGGAGAGTCCCTTCGCGCCGGACATCACCTGCCCCAAACGGGACGTGGCCAAGGCCAAGCAGCTCGTGGCTGACAGCGGCGTGCCGACCCCGATCCCGGTGCAGGTCAATGTGCAGGCCGGCAACGCCGACGCGACAAAGCTCGGCACCGTGATCCAGTCGATGGCCAAGGACGCCGGCTTCGACGTCAAGGTCAACCCGATCGAGTTCACCACGGCCCTCGACAACGCGGCGAAGGGCAACTTCGAGACGTTCCAGGTGGGCTGGTCAGGGCGGCTCGATCCCGACCAGAACATCGCACCGTTCTGGGACAACGACAGCGCGCTCAACTACAGCGGCGCCAACTACAAGGACGTGCAGTCGCTGATCCAGAAGGAGCAGTCGACGACGGACGAGGCGGCGCGCAAGCAGGTCTTCCAGCAGTTGGCCGAGTCCTTCCTCCAGCACAACAACATCATCTACCTGTACTACCCGAAGGTGGTCATGGGATACCGAAGCGCGGTCAGCGGCATCCAGTACTACGGCGACGGACTCATCCGGCTGAAGAGCGCCTCGATCTCGGGCAGCTGAGGCTCCATGCAGTGGTACATCCTGCGCAGGGTCGGCCAGTCCCTGGTCACGCTGTTCATCGCCACCATCGTGGTCTTCGTCGGAGTGCGGGCCCTCCCCGGGGACGCGGCGACAGCCTTGTCGGCGGAAACGTCGAACCCCAAGGTGCTGCAGGCGATCCGACAGGAGTACGGACTCGACCAGCCGGTGCCCGTGCAGTACGTCCGGTGGCTTGGGCACGCCATACAGGGTGACCTCGGACAGTCCCCGAAGACGGGCATCTCGGTCTCGCAGACGCTGGCCGAGCGGCTCCCGGTGACGCTGGAGCTGGCCGGACTGGCGCTGATCATCGCGCTGGCGATCGGCCTGCCCATCGGGATCCTCGCCGCGGTACGCCGAGGGTCCGTGGCCGACTACGTCGCGAGCACCACCGCCCTGGTCGGTCTCTCGGTGCCGCACTTCTGGCTCGGCATCCTGTTCATCCTGGGGTTCGCCGTGAGCCTGCAGTGGTTGCCGGCATCCGGCTTCGTGCCGCTGACCGATCCCCTCGGCAACCTGTCCCACATGGCGATGCCTGCCGTGGTGCTCGGGATAGGGCTGGCCGCCGTCGTGATGCGACAGATGAGATCGGCGATGCTCGAGTCCCTCGGGGCAGATTTCGTGCGCACCGCACGGGCCAAGGGGATGAGTGAGCGGGTCGTCGTGGGGATCCACGTGCTGCGCAACAGCCTCATCACCGTCGTCACGGTTGTCGGATTGCAACTCGGCACCCTGATCTCGGGGGCGGTCATCACCGAACAGATCTTCATCATCCCCGGCATCGGCAAGCTCACCATCGACTCCGTGTTCAGCCGTGACTACCCGAGCCTGCAGGGAGTGGTACTCATCACCGCAACGGGTTACATCGTGGCCAACCTGCTCGTCGACATCGCCTACTCCCTGCTCAACCCGCGCATCCGGGTCTCAGGGGGTGCCGCATGAGCGCGGCTGGGGCAACCGTGCGCGTGGGGCGGCGACGGTCGGCCGGCAGAAGTCGGTTCGTGGCGCGTTTCCGGCGTCGTCCCCTGGCGCTGATCGGCCTGGTGGGAGTGGTGGTCGTCGTGGTGGTCGCACTTGCCGCGCCACTGCTCGCGCCCTACGACCCTGCCGCCTCGGACTACTCCGCCATCCTGCAGGGTCCGGGCTCGCCCGGACACCTGCTCGGCACCGACGACCTCGGTCGGGATGTGTTGTCGCGGCTGATTGTCGGGAGTCGCGCCTCGCTGACGGCAGGCGTCTTCGCGACGCTGCTGGCGTTGGTGGTGGCGGTGCCGATCGGCATGGTTGCGGGGTACTACCGGGGCTGGGTCGACGTCATCGTCTCCCGGGTGACCGACGTGGTGCTGTCCTTCCCGTTCTTGATCCTGGCGGTGGGCCTTGCCGCGATCCTGGGACCGTCCCTGAAGAACGCCACCATCGCCCTCGCAGTCGGGCAGCTGCCGATGTTCGTGCGGATCACGCGCGGTGAGGTGATGGGGCTGAGGGAGCAGGAGTACGTCCAGGCGGCCGTCATCAACGGCGCACCCACACGGGTCGTGCTGCGTCGGCACATGCTGCCCAACATCCTCAGCCCTCTCATCGTCCAGTCCACGGTCGCGATCCCGGGCGCCATCATCGGCGCAGCCGTGCTCTCCTTCCTCGGGCTCGGCGTCCAGCCCCCGACCGCGGCCTGGGGCACCATGCTGAGCCAGGCCCAGCAGTACGTCTCCCAGGCGCCGTGGTTCGCCGTGTTCCCGGGCCTGGCCATCGCCGTGACGACGCTGTCGTTCAACCTCTTCGGCGACGGCTTGCGGGACGTCCTCGACGTGAGGCTGGCCTCCTGATGGCGCGGCTCGAGGTCGAGGACCTGCACGTGCGCTTCGACACCGACGAGGGACAGACCCTCGCCGTCAACGGTGTGTCCTTCTCCGTAGAACCGGGTGAGGTGCTCGCGCTGGTCGGGGAGTCCGGCTGTGGCAAGTCGATGACGGCCATGGCCACCATGGGCCTGCTGCCGCCGGCGGCATCGCGCAGCGGCAGCATCCGCCTCGAGGGCCGCGAGATCTCCGGGTTGAGCGGCCGCGAGATGCGAAGGATCCTCGGTCGCGAGATCTCGATGATCTTCCAGGAACCGATGACGTCGCTCAACCCGGTCTTCACCGTCGGTTACCAGATCGGCGAGGTCCTGCGCCGCCACGAGGGACTGAGCCGGAAGAAGGCACGGCTTCGCGCGATCGAGTTGCTCGACCTCGTGCGCATTCCGGCTGCCGACCGACGGGTGGACGAGTATCCGCACCAGATGTCCGGTGGCATGCGGCAGCGCGTGATGATCGCGATGGCCGTCGCCTGCAACCCCAAGGTGCTCCTCGCTGACGAACCCACCACGGCGTTGGACGTGACGATCCAGGCCCAGATCCTGGACATCGTCCGGGACCTGCAACACCAGCTCGACACCTCGGTCGTCATGATCACGCACGACCTGGGTGTCGTCGCCGACATCGCCGACCGCGTCGTGGTCATGTACGCCGGGCACGTCGTGGAGACCGGCGCCGTCGACGAGCTCTTCGCATCGACGCAGCACCCCTACACCCTGGGACTGCTCGGTTCCGTGCCCCGCCCCGACCTCGTGCTGGCCGATGTCCAGGGCCGGCTGGCCGAGATCCCCGGCATGGTGCCGACGCTGCACGAGCCGCCGACCGAGTGCGTCTTCGCCCCGCGATGTCCCCGGGTCAGCGACGACTGCCGGACCGAGATGCCGAGGCTGGCCGAGACGGCGCCCGGCCAGTGGGCAGCGTGCGTCCACCCGGGGGTCGCCCGGGCGCACCCCACGGAGGTGGTCCTGCCATGAGTGAGCCGGTGCTGGAGATCAGCGGCCTGCGCAAGTACTTCGACGTCGACCGGAGCAGAGGTGGAGGCAAGGTCTACGCGGTCGATGGCGTCGACCTGTCGATCGGACCCGGTGAGATGGTCGGGCTGGTCGGTGAGTCGGGCAGTGGCAAGTCGACGGTCGGCAAGTGCGTGGTGCGCCTGCTGGAGCCGACCGCAGGGTCCATCAAGATCCACGGCCGGGACGTCACGCACCTTCGACAACGCTCTCTGCGGCACCTGCGACGGCAGGTGCACATGGTCTTCCAGGACCCGCACTCCTCGCTGAACCCACGTATGCAGGTGGGTGCCGTGGTCGCCGAACCGCTGCGGATGCACCGGATCGCCCGCGGCAAGGACCTCACCCGGCGGGTGGACGAGATGCTCGAGCGCGTGGGCCTGGGACCGGAGATGCGCTCCCGCTACCCCCACGAGCTCTCGGGTGGCCAACGCCAGAGAGTGGGCCTGGCTCGCTCGCTGGTGCTCGAACCGAGCCTGCTGATCGCGGACGAGCCCGTCTCGGCGCTCGACGTCTCCGTCCAGGCCTCGATCATCAACCTCCTGCTCGACCTCCAGCGCGACATGGGATTCAGCTGCCTGTTCATCGCGCACGACCTCGCCGCGGTGGAGTTCCTGTGCAACCGGGTCGCCGTCATGTACCTCGGGCGGATCGTCGAGGAGTCCTCGAGGGAGGAGCTGTTCAAGCACCCGAGGCACCCCTACTCCCAGTCGCTCCTGTCGGCGATCCCGTTGCCGGATCCGCCGGTCCAGCGGGAGCGGAAACGGGTCGTGCTCACCGGCGACATCCCCAGCCCGGTCAACCCGCCCTCGGGCTGCCACTTCCACACACGTTGTCCGGTCGCGGAACTGCCGCTGTGTCGTGACCGGGATCCCGAGCTGATCGCCCATCATGGGCAGGGCCACCGCACGGCCTGCCACCTCGTCCACGCGGACGGCACCGCGCCGGACATCACGAAGGGAGCTGGGCCGCTTGTTCACCACGAGACCTGAGCTGTCAGGCACGTTCGGCATGGTCGCCTCGACCCACTGGCTGGCCTCCCAGTCCGGCATGGCCGTCCTCGAGCGTGGCGGCAACGCCTTCGACGCGGCGGTCACCGCCGGTTTCGTGCTGCAGGTGGTCGAACCCCACCTCAACGGACCGGCCGGTGAGGTCCCCGCCGTGGGTTGGGACGCGCGAACGGAGGCGCCCTTCGTGCTGGCCGGTCAGGGCACGGCACCCGCGTCCGCAACGATCGAGCGCTTCACCGACCTGGGCCTGGACCTCGTGCCGGGGACCGGCCTGCTGGCGGCCTGCGTGCCGGGCGCGTTCGGTGGGTGGCTGACCATGCTCGAGCGCTATGGCACGCTCCGGCCGCGTGACGTCCTCGAGCACGCCATCGGGTATGCGCGGACGGGCTTTCCTGCGTTGCCCAGGATCTGTTCGACGATCGACACGGTCCGGGACCTGTTCACCGACCACTGGGACACCTCGGCGAAGGTGTGGCTGCGCGGGGGACGGGCGCCCGAGCCGGGAACGTTGCTCACCAACCCCGACCTCGCCGACACCTACGAGCGGGTCCTGGCCGCCGCGCAGGCCGCCGGATCGGACAGAGACGTGCAGATCGAGGCGGCGAGGCGGGCCTTCTACGAGGGCTTCGTCGCCGAGGCCATCACCGACTTCGTCGGGTCCACCGCGGTGATGGACGTGTCGGGCGAACCACACCGAGGGCTGCTCGATGGCGAGGACCTGGCCACCTGGCGGGCGACCATCGAGGAGCCCCTGTCCCTGGACTACGGCGACTGCACGGTGCTCAAGGCCGGTGCCTGGTCGCAGGCCCCGGTGTTCCTCCAGCAACTGGCGCTGCTGCGTGGATTCGAGCTGGACGGACTGGACCAGGCCGGTCCCGACCTGGTGCATCTGGTGACCGAGTGCGCCAAGCTGGCTTTCGCGGACCGTGAGGCGTGGTACGGCGACCCGGGGTTCGTCGACGTGCCGATGCAGGAGCTGCTGTCGGTCGCCTACAACGACGAGCGCCGCGCCCTGGTCGGCGAGGTGGCCGACGTGGGCGGCCTGCGTCCGGGTCGACCCGGCGGAAGGGTTCCCCGGATGCCGGCGTTGGCCGGCGACGAGTCCGTGGCGGAGAGCCGCCGCGAGGCCGGCGGTCTGGGTGAGCCGACGGTGCGCGCCACCGGCGACACCCGGGGGGACACCGTGCACGTCGACGTGGTCGACCGCTTCGGCAACATGGTCTCGGTCACCCCGAGCGGTGGCTGGCTGCAGAGCTCCCCGGTCATCCCGGGGCTCGGCTTTCCACTGGGGACGCGTGCCCAGATGTTCTGGCTCGAGGAGGGCCTTGCGGGCTCCCTCGCACCGGGGAAACGGCCACGCACGACCTTGTCGCCGACCCTGGCGCTGCGCGACGGCAGGCCGTGGATGGCGTTCGGCACTCCCGGAGGTGACCAACAGGACCAGTGGTCGCTGCAGCTGTTCCTGCACGTCCTGCATGCGGGTATGGGCCTGCAGCAGTCCATCGACGCACCAGCCTGGAGCTCAGGTCACCTCCGGTCTTCCTTCTACCCGCGAGACATCCACCCCGGGCGACTGCACGTGGAGTCGCGGCTCGGCGAGGCGACCGTCGCCGAGCTGCGGCGCCGCGGGCACGAGGTCATGGTGGAGGACCCGTGGTCGTTGGGCCGGCTCACGGCCGTCTCGCGGAGCGCCGACGGGCAGCTGCATGCCGGTGCCAATCCCCGCGGCATGCAGGGTTACGCGGTCGGACGCTGAGCCGTGGCACGTACGAAGGTCGTCGTCGACGAGTTCGACGACGTGGGTCCGCTGCAGCGGCCGGGGCCGTTGCGGCAGGGGGTCCAGGACGCCCTTCGGGAGCTGATCATCTCCCGCACGTTGGCGCCCGGGCAGCACCTGGTGGAGACCGAGCTGGCCGAGCGCCTGAACGTGAGCCGGGGACCGGTCCGGGAGGCGCTGCAGGCACTGCACGCGCGTGGTTGGGTCGACCTGCGGCCGGGTCGCGGCGCCTTCGTGCACGAACCCACGGACCACGAGGTGGACGAGGTCTTCGCGGTTCGTGCAGCGCTGGAGAGCGAGGCCGCGCGGTTGGCGGCCCCACGGATGGAGCCTGCGAGCCTGGACGAGCTGCGGGAGATCTGCGAGCGGGGCCGGGGCGCGGTGCGGTCCAAGGACGTCGGGGTGGTCGTGTCGGCCAACTCGGCCTTCCATCGCCGGATCGCGGCGTTGTCCGGTATCCAGCTGCTCAGCGACTGCATCGCGTCGATCGATCTGCGGGTGCGGTGGTTCTACAAGCCGGTCGCCCGCACCCGGGGCATGCACTCCTGGGACGAGCACGAGCGGATCATCGCGGCGTTGGAGGCGGGTGATGGGGCGACTGCGGCGAGGGTGATGCGGATGCACACGGAGCGGACCCGGTCGACTTATCAGGCGATGGGGCCGGAGG